>JAEZZE010000153.1 GCA_023418755.1 Bacillota bacterium
GTACTATAGTAGTCCTAATGGCTGGCGGATGAACGCGAAAGGACGGAGGAACGGTGACGAGAGCAAGCAGGAAATTACCGATTATGGCTTTCATTCTTCTTTTTACGATAGGCGGTATTCCGGAGAAGTTCGGGGCTGGCATTGGCGTTGGCGGCCTTTCGGCGGTTGCCGCGGCTGCGAACGTCTCTAGTCAGGACGGAATTGGATATAGCGGCCCCATTGCGTCGAATGAAGTGACGGGGACCGTTTTTACGGGATACCAGGCTTGGCCAAGCGGATTTAACAAAGGCTACAGCGCTTTTGCCGGCGGCGTCTACGACGGCACGAATATTTGGATGATCCCTTACAATGCCGACCGATTGATTAAGTTTAACCCGTCCACAGGGGAAATGACGGGATATAGCAATTGGCCCGCCGATTTCACTAAGGCGAGCAATGCATTTTCCGGGGGCGTCTATGACGGAAGGAATATATGGCTAATTCCCTATCATGCAGATCGGGTCGTCAAAGTTGACACGACTACAGGCGTAATGACAGGGTATAGCGGTTGGCCGGGCGGATTGAGAGGCAGCGATACATTTATTGGAGGCACTTTTGATGGTACTAGCGTATGGCTTGCTCCCTTCTCGGGCAGCCGTTTGATCAAGATTGATAAAACGACAGGAGCCATGACCAGTTATAATGACTGGCCAATCGGGACAACTCTTGGTAATAATCCATTTCGTGGTTCTCTTTTCGATGGCGACAATATCTGGCTGATTCCGAATGGTGCCGATCGACTCATCAAGGTTGATCCGTTAAACGGGGACATGACGGGTTACTCCAATTGGCCTGGCGGGTTCGCCAAAGTCGCGGACGCATTCTGGGGAGGCGTCTTCGATGGAACGAATGTATGGATGATCCCGAATAATGCTACTCATGTCGTTAAAATGAATACGGCAACCGGAATCATGACCGGATACAACGGATGGCCTAGCGGATTTACGAAAGGGAGCGGCGGCTTTGCAGGCGGCGTGTACGATGGTACGAATATATGGCTGGTGCCCTTGTCGGCCAACATGTTAATCAAGGTCAACGCCTCGACCGGCGTCATGACTGGATTCAACGATTGGCCTAGCGGCTTTGCGAAAGACAGCAGTGCGTTCCAGGGCGGCGTATACGATGGGGAAAATGTTTGGATGATTCCATTCGCAGCCGACCGACTTATGAAATTCGGGAATAGCTCCGATCTGAGCGGACTGACGCTTAGCGCAGGCGCGTTGTCGCCGGCATTTCGCGCGGAGACGACGAGCTACACGGCAAACGTCGGCAATGAAAGGACGAGCATCGATATTATGCCAACGGCAGCGGAAGCTGCGGCTACGGTAATGGTGAACGGCATGGCCGTCACGAGCGGACAAGCCCAAACAGTGGCACTGAATGTAGGGGATAACGCGGTAACGATCCTTGTGACTTCAAGTAACGGCAATACCAAAACCTACACGGTTACGGTTACGGTAACGCGAGCGACTGCTGCCAATACGCTCGTTCTGCCGGTCACGATTCGCGATTTTTCCGTGTTGGCGCCGAACGGGCACCCCGATTTCGGCAGAACCGGATTCGGCGCTGAATCGGGCATCGTGAAACCGACTCTGGCCGCGGACCGGAAGCCGGAGTTTAACGCTTCGCCTTCGGGACAGGTCGCAAGCGCGAGCTCCTTCTATCAGTGGTTCCATGACGACGATTCGGTAAACATGAGAAAGGATACTTCGCTCGCGCTGATCAAGAACGCGGGAAGCGGCGATTACGAGTTCACTAATCCGACGTACGGTTCTCCTCCTGCAAAAGGCTTCTATCCGATCGACGGGGAGCTGTGGGGGAACGAGGGCATGGACGGGAACGGGAATGGGCATAATTTCGATTTTACGCTAGAGGCTCACAGTCAATTCGTCTATCAGGCAGGACAAGGGCAGAAGGTGACGATAACCTCCGACGATGACGCCTGGTTGTTCATTAACGGCAAGCTGGCTCTCGATCTAGGCGGGATTCGGGGCGCATCGACCGCAACCGTATTGCTGGATAGCGAGGCGGCAGCTCTGGGCCTGGTCTCCGGTCAGGCTTACGCCATCGATATCTTCCATGCGGATAGAGGACCCAGCGCTTCCTTATTCGAAATAAGCACTAATATCGTTCTGGATTCGACCGCTCCGGATACCGAGATTATCGCCGGTCCTCCTGCAGCGACGAACAGCGCCGACGCTGCATTCGAATTCCGGAGCGGCAAGGCGGGCGTTTCCTTCGAATGCAGCCTGGATGGCGGGGCATTCGCGCCATGCGCCAGCCCGCTGAGTGTAACCGGACTGACCGACGGAAGCCATACGCTCCAAGTACGGGCGCTCGATCTGATCGGTCTCGCGGATCCCGCGCCTGCAAGCCGCACATGGACCGTCGATACGGTGAAGCCGGTCATAACGCTGAACGGGGCGGCCTCCATTCAAGTTACCGCGGGCACGAGCTTCGCGGATCCGGGCGCAACGGCAACGGATAACGGAAGCGTAGACCTGACGCCGTCGATTGTCGTGTCCGGGGATACGGTCAATACGAGCGTTGCTGGCAGCTATACGATAGCTTACGATGTCGCCGATCTCGCCGGCAACGCCGCCGATCGAGTAAGCCGCATCGTATCGGTCGTTGCGCGGTCCTCCGGGGGGTCTCCGTCTGCTCCGTCTGACATCGCTTCCGGCAATGCGGCACTGACGTCGTTGACGTTATCGATCGGCGAAGGGGTAGCTCTGACGTTATCGCCGGAGTTCCGGGAGGATCTGTTTACTTACGAGGCCGATACGGATGAGGCGCAGATCGTCATCGGCGCGTCGACGGAACACACGGCAACGAAAACCACGTATCGGCTGAACGGTCAAGTCGTGACCGCGGGTAAGAAAGCGGATTTGAACTTGGGCGCGAACGAGCTGGTTATCCAAGTTCAAGCGGAGAATGGCACGACTCGCACATATACGGTGAACATTATTCGGAAGTCCGTTGAGCCGATTCCTGTTTATAAGGACACGGCGGGACACTGGGCAGAGGGGCAGATCGCCCAAGCGGCTAGTCTGAATATCGTCCGCGGCTATGCGGACGGGTCGTTCGCTCCGGACAAATCCGTCTCGCGCGCGGAGTTTCTCGTGATGCTGATGAACGCGCTGAAGCCGCGGACGGAAAGCTCCGAGCTGGAATTTTCCGACGCGGGCAGCATCGGAGCTTGGGCGCGCGACGCCGTGGCGCAAGCCTTGCAAGCAGGCATCGTAACGGGGTACGGGGACGGCAGCTTCCGTCCGCATGCGGGGATTACGCGCTCCGAGATGACGGTTATGATTGCCAGGGCACTCGGGATGTCGGCCGTGGAGAATGCGGGGAACACCGGCTTCGCGGACGATCGGGACATTCCGGCTTGGGCCAGAGACGCGGTCGCGGCGCTGAAGCAGCTCGGCGTTGTTTCGGGCAAAGGAGCGAACCGGTTCGATCCCGCGAGCCTGTCGACCAGGGCGGAGGCCGTAACGGTTATCCTGAATATGCTGGATCGCTAAGACATAAAACTTATCTTGTTTTTGGGCTTAACGATCGGTGGAATAGGGACCATGATGCGATCGAACCGTCGGGTATGCGGGACATAGGAAAGAAAGGAGAACGATCACAGCGTTCTCCGTCTGCCTTTCCAGCATTATCCTCCATCGCCGCGCCACATTTACTTTAGCTCTATGTTTTGACTTATCATCCGCGGAATTGAACTTTACTGATGCTCCTTTCTGTACGGCAACGTTTTTTTGTTGGAACGGAATTCGTTGGGCGTGACGCCGAATTTCTTTTTAAAGCGCAAAGCGAAATAAGACTGGCTGGAGAAGCCGGTTTTTCTGGCGATTTCGTCGATCGAATACGTGCTCTGGCCGAGCAGTTCCTTCGACTTGCCGAGTCTGAGATCCGATACATATTCGGAGTAGTTTTGCCCGGTCACTTCTTTGAAGAGCTTGCTGAAATATTGCGGGCTAATCCCCAGCATATCGGCCATGAAGTCGGAAGACAGATTCGGATCGCCATAGTTCCCTTCAAGATAGTCCAGAATTTTTTCGATCAGGACGATATTTTTGTTGTGGCGCTTGTCAGTGAGCTTCTGGCTGATCGCTAAGTAATAATCGAGCAGACGCTGCTCGACCTCCCAGATCCATTCCGCGTCCCGAATCAAGCCGGTTCCCAATTCGGAATGCCCTTCGCCCAAATTTAGGCTTTTCGCTAGCCCGGCCGAATGAATGGACAACTGCGTGATCGTGAACACGGCATGATCATAGGTCATCGTTTTCGTCGATTCCACTAGCTCGCCGAGGGCCTGCTTCATCCGATTTTGATCGTTCGATTTCACCGCCTCCATAATTTTCTTCTCCTGCGCGGCCGGATAAGCGAAGCCGTCATTCAACCGGGCAGCAATTTTCTCCTGGTATAAGACGGTCTCCCAGCCCCACAGAAAGCGATAGTTGAGCCACTCCAAGGCGGACTGGAACGAACGGCCCAGTTGGCTCGCCTCCTCGACTCTCTCCCCGATGGCCACCGTAACGGAAAATTTCAAATATTTCGCGATGGACGACTGGATCCTCTCGCTCAGCAGGATCACATTGTCCGCGGAAAGCGTGCCTGACGCGCCTTCGGTATTCAGCATCAGCACGGCGATATTTTCATCCCACATGAAGCATTCGTTTTTGGCTCGCTCGCTTGTAATTTCCGAAGCGATGTTGCAGATGGCGAAGTGCAGCAGCGTCTGCTCCCTTTCATCGTATTTGGTTTTGAAGGCTTCGAAACGGTCGATTTTAAACAGCAAAATAACAAAGCTCCGCGGATCCAGCGCTACGCTCAGAAATTTGAATTTGTGGTCCAGGTTGCGGTTGTCGGTCGGAATTTCGTTCAAAAGCTGTCTTAAAAAGTTTTCCTTTAAAATCGGCTGGCTTTCCTTCGACGATTGCTTTAAGGCCATCATCTGCTTGTCGAAGGGAGAATAGATTTTGCGGGCGATGAACAGCGATGCGACGATGGCGACGAGCAGCACTATCGAGCAAATCGTCCACACGATCGTTTTCAGATCGCGCATGCCCTTGGTCAGGTAGCTATAGGAAGTGAAACTGACGAATGTCCAGTTCGGCATCGGCGAGGACACGTAGGTGACGAGCGTTTTTTGATGACCGATCTCCGTGATGAAGTCGCCGGAATCCTGTTTCGAGGCTACGATGTTCTGAATGAAAGAGATGCCGCTCAGGTCGCTGTCCGGACCGAAATGATCCGGCTCCGAAATGACGTTGCCGTTCCGATCGATAATGACGACGGAGCTGCCGTCGGAGGCGTTCATCGAATTGATCAGGCTTTGCAGGTAGCTGACGGAAATGTTGACGATCACCGAACTGTCGGTGCCCCGTGCATAGGACGGGAGATCGGAAAAAATATAGGTCAGCACCTTCGAGCTAACGTTTTTCCCGTTGATCGAATACGACAAGGTTCTCGGGATGAAATGATATCTTTGTTGGAGGTAACGCTCCTTATGTTGGATAAACTCCCGATCGTTCTGCTCGACGTTTAACGTCGTGCTCACATACTTATCCAATTGTTTATTGTATAGATATACCGAATGAACGGCCGGATTGGAAGCCATCATTTTCGTCAATTTGCCGTCGATCATCAGCATGTCCTGGGGGGAAAGCGTGTCCGAGTAGATCGCATTGATGATCTCGTTGTCGTTCAGCAGCGTGTTGCCAAAAGAGGTCGTCAGATCGTACAGGAAGTTCGAACTGCGGCTCGTTTGCAGAAGCATCTTCTGGGCGGATTCGGAGGCCTGCGAGGTGGCGGCAAGTGCAAAGCGATTATACATAATGGAAGAGACGATCCCGATTGAAAGCGTAATCAAAACAGTGCTGAAGATGACGATTTTGACGAACAAGTTATTCGATTGAATAGTGCGTTGCAGACTGCGCATGAAGCCGTCCTCCCCAAGCTGTACATTGAACAAGGCGTGCGTTTGTGAACTGCTCATAGTGATATGAGTATAAAAGCGCGCCCGTTCCCCGTCAACAAAGGATCGTCAGAAGTTAAATAATCGCTAGTTTATTAAAAAAGTAATAACGCTCAGGCGAGCAGAATAGCAAAAATCGGCGAAATTCGGCTATATCGATCCGGTTGACGTCGCGTATGCTTGGTTTGTCGGAATACGGCTTTTGGACGACGATACGGACGTCGCGTACAGCTAACAGAAAGGAGGAATTTCACTGGTGCATACGTTTTGGAAGGAAATCAGATTGAAACGCGCTTATTATTTGATGGCACTGCCGGGCCTGCTCTTTTTCCTTGTCTTCTGCTACTTCCCGATGTTCGGCATTTTGCTCGCATTCAAGGACTTTAACGTCAAGGACGGCATACTGGGGAGTCCGTGGGTAGGGTGGAAAAACTTCGAATTTTTCTTCACTTCCGATAAAGCATGGAGCACGACCGCCAACACGTTGCTGTTCAACGGCTTGTTCATTATAAGCGGACTCATCTTCCAGATCGGTATTGCAATTTTGTTAAACGAGATTCGCGGTAAGCTGGTTAAAAAGCTATTTCAGTCCTCGATGTTTTTTCCTTATTTTATCTCGTGGGTCGTCGTCGGCGGACTGGTGACGCAAATATTCGGCACGGACTTCGGCGTCGTCAACCATCTGCTCGAATCGATAGGCTCCGACCCGATCAAATGGTATCAAAGTCCGCAATACTGGATTCCGATCCTGGTCGGCATCTACGTCTGGAAGTCGACGGGTTATGGCGTCATCATCTATCTGGCTACGATCGTCTCGGTCGATTCGGAGCTGTACGAAGCGGCCAAGATCGACGGGGCCAACCGGTTCCAGCAGATTCGCTACATTATGCTGCCCTTCCTCGCCCAGACGGCGACGATCTTGACCCTGCTCGCTATCGGGCGCGTCTTCTACGGCGACTTCGGTATGATGTACGCGATTATCGGAGACAACGGCATGCTGACGGACCGCACGGATGTCATCGACACGTATGTGTTCCGGGCGCTTCGGACGAACGGCGACTTCGGCATGACGACGGCGATCGGCCTGTACCAATCGGTGGTCGGACTGATACTCGTTCTGGTCAGCAACGGAATCGTGCGGAAATACCAGCGGGAGAACGCCCTGTTCTAACCGGCAGAGCGGTCGAAAGGAGAGAACGACGTTTTGGAATACGGTGCTTCCAGTTTTTCACGCAAATTATTTCAGTTTTTCAACTACTCGTTTCTGCTCGTGTTCAGTTTATTTACGCTAGTCCCTTTTCTACTCGTCCTCGCCGCTTCGATCACCGACGAGAAGGAGATTATGACCAAGGGCTACCGCCTGTTTCCCGAGCATTTGTCGCTGGACGCTTACCGGATCATCCTCGGCAAAGGGTCGACGGTCCTTCATGCGTACGGCGTCAGCGTGACGATCACCGTTATCGGCGTATGCGGAAGCATGCTCGCCACCTGCATGCTGGCGTATGCGCTGGCAGTCAAGGAAGTGAAGTACCGCAACAAGCTTTCCGCTTACGTTTTCTTCACGATGCTGTTCAGCGGCGGCATCGTACCGTGGTACATGGTCTGCTCGCAGTATCTGGGGCTCAAGGATTCGTTGCTCGCGCTGATCCTGCCGATCCTCGTCAGTCCCTGGAACATGTATTTGTTAAAAAACTATTTTTCCAAGCTCCCCGATTCCATTGCGGAGTCGGCTAAGATCGACGGGGCAGGCGCGTTCACGATCCTATTCCGGATTATTTTGCCGATATCGATGCCGGTTCTGGCTACGGTCGGGCTATTCTATTCGCTCGGCTACTGGAACGACTGGTGGTTGGCGCTAATGCTGGTAGACACGAAGAGTCTGCTGCCGCTGCAATATTTGCTGTTCAAGGTGCAATCCGACGCCGTGTTCGCGGCCTCGGCCGGAAGCCAGTTCGCTTCCCAGGTGTCCATGCCGAAGGAGTCGATCAAGATGGCGACGCTTGCGCTGACGATCGGCCCGATCGTGTTCGTGTATCCGTTCATCCAACGTTTTTTCGTATCGGGCATTACGCTCGGCTCGGTCAAAGGTTAATCGCCCGCATCTATCCGGAAGCGGCTATAATGGCAGAAATGCCGTTTAGCATAGTATCCCATTCAAAATATACAGGAGGTCAATGCATGAAACGCTCAAAAAAATTGATAGTGATTCCTGCTCTGCTGGCTGTCTCGCTCGGTGCGCTGGTAGTCGCCGGATGCTCCAAAAACAACGCGGAAGAAACATCCTCGCCGGATGCCGCGCAATCGTCGGCGCCCGCGCTGGAAAAGGTAAAGCTCCGCATCGTGTTCCCGGGCGACGAGCCGCAGGCACAGCGAGAGGTGGCCGACGAGATCGCCAGAGTCAGCCGCGACGAGCTGAACGTGGATCTAAGCTTCACGTACATCCCTTGGGATCAGTATTGGAATAAAGTCAATACGATGATCTCCTCGGGGGAAAGCTTCGACATCTTCTGGAACCATGCCAGCAACCTCTCGCAATTCGTCGGAAAAAAAGGGCTATACGGCATGAACGAACTCTTGGATAAGGAAGGCCAGGACGTGAAGAAAGTCGTGCCGGATTCGTACTGGCAGACTTCGACGATCGGCGGGGAAATCTACGGTGTATCCGCCGTAGAGCCTGCGGCCGACGCGAACAAAATTTTGCTCATCCGCAAGGATCTGCGCGAAAAGTATGGGCTACCGACGATAGAGACGATCGCGGACCTGGAGAAGTATTTCGACGCGGTGCATAAAGACGAGCCAACGATGATGGTGCATCTGGGCGCCGGAACGCCGCGGTTTATGTACCGCGAGCTGGGCAACCCGATTCTGATCCCGACCGGCGGCCAGGCGGGCGACAATGCCAGCGTCATCTACGTCGATCCGACCGATCCGAATCTACAGGTGAAGAGCTTCTACGACTCCGACATTTTCAAACAACTAAGCGCATACGGCAAAAAGTGGAACGAGGCGGGCTGGATTCCGAATTTGCAGGAAATCAAAGACCATGTCGGCCCGTTCAAGGAAGGTCTCGCCGCTTCCGTCTGGGCGACGGTCGGCGCGGCGCCGCTGTTCATGAAGGAAATGAAGGACAAGGTGCCGGGCGTCCAGCTCGAGGAAGTGTTCTTGAACCCGACCGCGCCTAAATATTTGAACAACGCGGCAGGCAACCTGCTGTCGATCCCGGCGACCTCCGAGCACGCGGATCGGGCGATGAAGTTCATCAACTGGATTTATAAGTCGCAGGAAAATTTCGATCTGATGAGCTATGGCATCAAGGATAAGCACTATGTGGCGCAAGGGGAAGGGATGAGCCTGCCCGTGGGGGTGACGCCGGACAAAAATCCGTATAACGCCATCAACTGGGCATGGTCGAACATTAACTTTAACCGGTTCGACGTCAGCTACACCGACGAGGATATCCAGCGCATGCGAGATTGGGACAAGAATGCCGTCAATTCGCCGCTGCTTGGCTTCCAGTTCGACCCGGCTCCGGTCAAAAACGAGATCGCGCAGCTTAATGCGATCGAAGCGGAATTTTTCTCGCTGATGTACACGGGCGTGCTGGATTATGACAAAAATATCGGCAAATACATGGAGCGGATGAAAAAGGCTGGTCTGGATAAAGTGATCGCTGAAGCACAAAGTCAGATCGACGCCGTCAAAGCGGCCAAACAGTAAAAGATTAGCCGGCCTGCAGCCCAAGGCGGCCGCAGGTTCCGGCGGGCTCTTAGCAAGACGCGTTAACAAGGAGGGAATCTAATGTTCAAGTATGGCCGAGCATTTCTCTTATTTGGGTTAGCATGGCTACTCGTCGCCGCTTCTTGGCAGATCGCTCCGGCCCGGGCGGCTGCCAATGCCAATGTGTACGACACGACCTCTCTCGGGTACGGTCAATCGATGGTGGCGCGCACCGTTCAGGGGATCGTCAACAAAACGTCATCCACCGCCACTCCGTTGTTTATCGACACGAATCTGTGGAACTATCAGCAAACGGCGTCCAAATGGATGGACTATTATACGGGTACGAAAGGCTACGCTTTTACGCGCATTGACACGATGGATGATTTGCTGAAGACGTATAAGAACGACATATCCGGCCTGGCCGTCTACGATTACAATACGGACGCCGCGCGATGGATTGCGGAAACCTACTCGGGCATCTATAATGCGCTGCCGGTAAGCTCGGATATGGTCGACGTGGCGCTACAGGATAATTTCACGACGTTCAGCGGCTGGTCGGTCGGCGGCGACTCCGGAGCGACGGCTTCGAGCAACGGCGACCTGCTGCGCGTTGCGACGGGCTCGACCGGAAGCTATGCGATGATCCATCGCACGGTCACGATCAACGTCGATACTCACCCCTATCTGCAATTAAACGTTAAAGCGCTTTCCGGAGCGGCAAGCTGGTTCGTGGCGGCCTATGCCGGCGGCACGACCTACCGAATTCCGGCGTGGAGCTCGGAGCTTGGCGTCAGCACGATCGATTTGCGCCGCACGACCGGCTTTTCCGGCACGGTCACATTCCAGCTGCAGATCGGCGTACAGGGCGGCGCCGGTCAGACCGTCGATATCGACTGGATGCATGTCGGCAAGTACGGCTTCGCGGACAACTTCTACGATCTCTCCGGCTGGACGGTCGGCAGCCCGAACGGAGGCGAGTCGGCGGCGACGGACGGGGAACGAGTTACGCTCCGTACGGGGCCGAATTCGAGCTATGCGATTATGAGAAGGATGCTAACCGTGAATCTGGACGATTACTCTTACATCCACGTGAAGGCGACGGCGGCGACGGGCGACTGGCACCTCGTCTACCGGGATACGGTCCAAAACGTCGACTATACTTTATATCCTTCCGGCTCGACGGGAGAGTACATTTTTCAAATCGGGGCAAAGACGCAGGGCAAAGACGGTGAGCAAACCTTCGAGCTGCAGGTTGTCGCCAACGGCGGAATGAACACTTCGGTTACGCTGGATTGGATTCGCGTCGGAAGGCATCCGTCTGAGGAAGGGAACTTCATCAACGCCTTTCCGGTTTTGACGGATTTCCGTACAATGGGCTGGAGCGACGATACTACGGCGTACAATTGGGCGATTGCCAATCTGCTGCCGCTTACGGACCGCAAATCGGCTTACCATGTCGGAGATACGGAAAAAGCCAGCGACACCGGCCAATACCAGGCGACATCCCTCGATATCGCGATTTCCAATCAAGCGTTTTGCTTCCGTCTTCCCAAAAGCATGACGGAGGCTCAGAAGATCGCGTTGTTCAACACCGTTTTATCCAGCTTGTCTTCTCCTGCGGCTATTTACGGGGGCTGGCAGGGGCTCGGAACGTTGGACGAGCAGAAGTTCATTACGGAAATCGCCAAAAACGGGCATTACGCGATTCTGTCCGCCGGCAGCAACGGCAGCTTCCATGCAAAAGCCCCGGCCGGCACGGTTGCGTTCAACCAATCGAGGACGATCGGCGCAGGGCCGGTAGACGATGACAAATATTACGTCGCGTTTATGGCGGCGGAGGGCGACACCTTCGCGTCCTTTGACGATTTCGTATCCGGCAATTGGATGGATAGCGCTCGCGGCACGGTGCCGATCAATTGGCAATGGAATCCGTTGTTCCAAACCAAGTTTCCGGCGATGGCCGAGTATTATCGGAACACCGCAACGGCCAACGACTATTTTTACTCCGCCATTCCGGTCGGATATACGTTCCTTACGGAAATGTCAGCTTCCCAGAAAGCGGCGTACGGCGCGTTCTCCAAAACTCATCTGGATAAGGCCAACATTGCGGCGGCGGACAAGTGGGATACCCATTTTGATTTGACCGCGAATGCGAACTATGCCTCCGATGCCGGTTTGTCCGCCATTTTCGAAGGGATTATGCCGGGAGCCGTCGACTCCACCGACCATTCCGCTTATGCGCGAGTCCGAACGTTAAGCAACGGCGTTCCGTTCGTCGCCCCGGCGCTCGAGCTGCATTACGTGAGCCGGAACGCCGACGGCTCCCCGCTGACGTCATCGGGACTGGCCGATCTGATCCGAGCCGAGGCCGCAAAGCACAAGAAACCGTTCTTTCTCGAAGTGTTCGTGCATACGTATCCAAGCGTCGGGCCGTCCTTCGATTGGAAGCTGCCGACAGCGCTCAAAGCGGTCGCGGATAACCTGGATCCCGCGGATTACAAGATCGTCAAGTTGGACGAGTTCGTCGGCGCGCTGAAAACGGCGGTGAACTTCCAGGACGATTTCGTATACAAGAGCACGTTGTGGGGATACGGGCCGACCGGAGCGGGATTGAGCGTAGCGAACGGCAAGGCGACGCTTAGCAGCGGAACGAATGCGTACGGGCTGATGAACCAAAGCGTCACCGTGGACGTTGCCCAGCATCCCTATATTTCCATCAACATCCCCCGAATCGATCCCGGGGCTACCTGGACGGTCAATATTTACGACGGAACGACGACATGGCGATTGCCGAACGGAGGAAGCTCGTCGACAGGGACGTTTAACTTCGACATTCGCGGCGCGACGGGATGGACTTCGGGCACGAAAACCTTTTATATCGAGATCGCGGTCAACGGCATCGGCAAGTCCATCGATGTCGACTGGTTAAGAATCGGATCCGTACAGAACTGAGGTTTATAGCTAGCTAACGCAGGAGGCAGTCTGATGAAGGCGATCGAGACAGTAAACGTCGTATTTAAGACTCATCTGGACATCGGTTTTACCGATCTGGCGAGTAAAGTAGTCGAACAATATATGGAGCAGTATATTCCGCGCGCGATCGATCTGGCGGAACGATTGTCCGAGCAAGCGGACAATCCCGGGTTCGTGTGGACCACGGGATCGTGGCTCATTCATGAGTACTTGAAGCGGGCAAGCGGAGCGGACAAAGCGAAGATGGAGAGGGCGATCGAACGGGGTTTCATAGTTTGGCACGGGCTGCCTTTCACCACGCATACGGAATTGATGGACGCCTCCCTGTTCGAATACGGACTTTCCCTGTCCGCGCGACTGGATGCCCGGTTCGGCAAGAAGACCATCGCCGCCAAAATGACGGACGTACCGGGACATACCAAAGCCATCATTCCTTACTTGGCGAAGCGGGGAATCCGGTACCTTCATCTGGGCGTGAATCCGGCTTCCAAAGTGCCGAGCGTGCCCAAAGTTTTCGTCTGGCAAGGAAACGACGGAGCGGAAGTCATCGTTCAATACGCCGGGGAATACGGGGACGTGCTCGAATTGGACGGGATCCGGGATGCGCTGGTCTTTGCGCATACGGGAGACAATTGCGGTCCGCCTAGCATCGAGGGGATTAAGCGCGAATACGAGGGATTGTCGCTCCGGTTCCCGGGCGCAACCCTCAAGGCTTCGACGTTGGATGCGTTCGCGGAACGATTAGCCTTGCTGAAAGACCGGTTGCCGGTCGTTCGGGAAGAAATCGGCGATAGCTGGATCCACGGCACTGCCTCGGATCCGAAGAAGCTGGCCCAATTCCGCGCTTTGCTCAGGCTTCGGAACAAGTGGCTGCAGGAGAACAGGTTCGACCGCGAGAGCTTGGAATATATCGACTTTTCCGACAATCTCCTGCTCGTTGCCGAGCATACCTGGGGGATGGACGAAAAGAAGTTTTTGGGCGATTACCGGAATTACGCCAAGCGCGATTTTGCGGCCGCAAGAGCGGCGGATGTCGTAAGCGGCGACGCCGTGCCGCGCAAATACGCGTACTTCGATTTTTTTCGCTTAAACGAACCCGCTCTAGCCGCCGAGTCCGACAACCCTGCGGCCGCTGCCGGCCATCGGCCCTCTTACCGGCTGCTTGAAAGCTCTTGGTTGGAGCAAAGAGCGTATATTCGGCAAGCGATAGACGCTCTCGCCCCCGACAAGAGGATGGAAGCGCGGGAGACATTGGAGGAATTGGAGCCCGTTCGGCCGCACCCGGAGGGCTCCGAGACGTTGAACATTTATACGCCTCACCGTTTGGGATGTTTTCAGGTTGAGTTTGCGGGAGATGGCTCGATAGCGGCTTTAGTCGGCGCGGACGGAAAAAGATGGGCGGACGGAGAGCATCGGCTCGCCGTGTTCGCTTACGAGACGTTCGGCGCGGAAAATTACGATCGCTGGTTCGAACAATACGTGGAAAATAGAGACCAGACCCATAGCTGGTCGGATGCCGACTTCGGCAAGCCGGGAATCGAGAACGTGCGACCGGCTCCAAGGAATCGAACCTATGCGCCGGCGCTTTCTTCGCTTACGGCCGTGAACAACGATCGGATGGATACGGTGTATGCCTGGCTCAAGCTTCCGCTTGAAGCAACCGAGAGTTACGGAGCGCCCCGGGAGGTTCTGATCGAATATCGGTTTTATAAGGAACTCCGGAAGTTGGACGTCGTCTTGCAATGGTTCGATAAGCCGGCTAACCGGTTGCCGGAAGCCGTCTGGCTGTCGTTCGCGCCAATCGTGGATAATCCGAACCTGTGGAAGCTGGACAAGATGGGCGAATCCGTCTCGCCGTTGGAGGTCGTGAAGAACGGCAATCGAAACCTCCATGCGGTTGATACGGGAATTCATTACGACGGGGCGGACGGAGCGATTGCTATCGAAACGTTGGACGCCGCGCTTGTCGCTCCGGGAGCAAAAAGTATGCTCGAGTTCGACCCGAATTTCGCGTCGCTGGACGGAGGCATGCACATTAACCTGTTGAATAACGTCTGGGGCACGAACTTTCCGATGTGGTACGAGGATAACGCCAAGTTTAGGTTTTCCTTCACCTGCGCGTAATTCCGGCACAATCGTCAATAGAGGATGACCTTCGTCCGACACCTATTCTGTATGGAAGAGGGTATCAATCATGACAACGCAAGTTGGAGCCACGATCGATCGGGGGCCTCGACCTTGGGCCATTCTGCAACAAATAGATGGTTTCGCATCGATAGAGCTAGGCGGTAGCTGGATGTCGGACGATAGGGGGTGTCGAGCCAAGTCTACGTCCGCATCGTTAAAGAGGATACAGCGGACAACGTCGTATGATACGGCGACCTATTTGCCAGTGCTTGGATTCTACCGATTTCCCATCCATCGAAAGATCCTCGGTTGATGAAAAACAGGCCGAAATGAAGAATGGCGGTGCCAGGGGAGGTTGTCCCCCGGCATCGCCATTTTCCGTTACATCTGCAACCATCACGAAGTCAGCGGCGATTCCGCATCCGATACGACATGGACTTTGGAAATATCGCCGGTCAGTTCTTCGAACACGACAAGGCGATTATTTTCACGCAGCCAGGTATGGGGTATGCAGTAATCCTCGTGGCCGTTGAGGGTCCAATAACGGCCTAATGAATGTCCATTCAGCCAGATAACTCCTTTGGCCATGCCGGTTAACCGGATTTTCCAGAAGGAGAAACGACCAAGCCGGTCTTGCGGAACCGAGAAACGACAAGCATAGACGGTTCCGGGTTCCGGCCGGAATTCCTTCGCGGCTTGCCACGTTAGAGCATCCAGTCGGTGCTCGGCCAATTCCGGATGTGCCGATACGTTAGATTCTATGGAAAGCGCGCTGCGGAACTTCCAGCCTCGAACGGGCTCTCTGTGATTCCAATCCACGTACATCGGGGCGAAAATCCCTTTGGCTTCGTGATCCATGGATTTCATCCCGATCTGCCAATCCCCTTTGATTTTTCCCAGATTATCGACGAGCACCGCGATGCAATTCTTCCCTTCCGCCAGCTCGACGGCGACGCTCCACGACGGGTGCCGGCTTCGATCTTCCGAAGTATGCGGGGCAATGCCTGCCAAAGCTCCGTTCACGAACAGCAAAAGGCGGTCCGCGTATCCTTCGAAGAATAAAGTCGCGCTGCGGGCAGAGGAGGAACGAATTTCGGTGCGGTACCAGCCGTATCCATAATGGCAATCCAGCAGAGTCATTTCCTCGGGATTATGCATCTTGATCCATGCGGAATCGTCATATTCGGGCTGAGCCTCGGGGTAAGCGTCGGCTTGCGTCCAATTTTTAAGTATGGGTGGATTCCAGCTCGTGTCCGAGGGTTCCGACGGCTCCTCCCTGATTCCGCGGCTATCGACGGTCCATGTCCTTCCCCCGGCCTTGTATCCCCATTGATAGTCGGAGCCATCGTATCCCAGCAGTTCCGGCCCGATGACGATTCGATCCGGCAGCAGCCAAGCACGATCGGACAGAGAAGTCGAGCAGCCGATAAAATACCAGACATGCCCGTCCTCTCCGATAACGGTCAGCTGCGAAGGGTGTTCGCCAATCGTCATTTCGGCGACAAGGAGATCTTCTACCCGTTCCGCATGAAAATCCCCGGTCTCGCCGAGTCGATACGATCCGTTCATGCGAAGCCCGAGTCTAGATAGTCGGCCCGGCTCGCCGTGAAACAGGATAATCGTCGTTCCTTCGAAGATTTGCCTAGAAAATAAGGTCGCCGAAAGGAAATCGATCGTAAGACCTTGTTCCAACAGAAGATTGCGGATGATCGGGAGACATCCTCCGGATGGAACCGCGAGAGCAAGCGTCTTGTCCGCATACCGGACATGGGCTGTCTTCGGCTCCGATGCCGTGTTCTCGATAAAGAAGATTTCGCCGTCTCGGGCCGATCGGGTATGAACCGCGAGAGCCGGATCGATATTTTCCCACGACATTCGGTTGTCGGTCCCGCGAAGCCCGTCTATCGTCTCGGAATCGGCCAAGACTTCTCCCATCGCGGCGACGAACCGGGCGATGCGGCGCGTCCGGCGTCCGCATTCGTTGAACAAGCCGGATTCATTCAAAGGCGCGTCGTTAAAGTAACTAGTCGTCTGCAAATACATGGATCGGTAGCCGAAGTTCGTCCCCCCGTGCCACATGTAATAGTTGTAACCGGCCCCTCCGCGGGAAAGAATCTTCCAGGTCGCATGCTCGACTTGCTCCGGCGTTCGTTCGTGCTCCGGTTTGGCCTTGTCCCAAGTCGAGTACCATGAAGGCCAAAATTCCGTCGAGACGAGCGGGTGTTCCGGATACTTGGAGCGGTATTCCGCAAAACGTTCGGCCGGATCATGGGCGTTGATGCATTCCAAGCCGCCGTCCAGTCCGCCTTCGCAACTGATGTAGGGGACATCGATTCCGTGAGCGCGGAACATTCCCGCGAGCTCGTCCATATAGCTTATTCTTTCATCGTCTTCAAGGACGATGTTCGCGAGTTCATTTTCGACCTGCATCATCAGGATGGGACCGCCAGCCGTGATCAAATGACGTCGCAGCCGAGGAAGCAGACGATCGAACCAGCGGCGCACGTATTTCAGGTACACGGCGTTCGTTCTCCTCGGGACGATTCCTTTTTTCTGCAACAGCCAAGAAGGGAATCCGCCGAAATCCCATTCCGCACAAATGTAAGGCCCGGGGCGGCAAATCACGTACATGCCGAATTTTCGGGCTAACACGATAAAACGCTCAAGGTCCGCGTTTCCTTCGAAGCCGAATACGCCTTCCTCCGGTTCATGTATATTCCACGCGACGTAAGTCTCGATGCAGTTCAGACCGAATTGACGCGCTTTTTCTAAACGATCCTCCCAAAGCTCGCTTGGGATCCGAAAATAATGCATCGTCCCCGAAACGAGAAACGTTCTTTTTCCGTTGATCACGAAACTTTTCCGGTCGTATTTCACTTCTTTGGAAAAATTGTTGTTATTGAACACGTATTCTAGCCCCTTTCTACCTTATCTCGGTTTTATCCTTATGTTAATATGGATGTTGGGGGATACAATAGAGTTCATATTGAATTTTAATAGTACTTTTCGAACATTATGAAGGAGGTTGCCATGGGCGTCCGATTTATGTCCGATAAGAAAGGCGTCGGCAAGCTTCCTTTGCAGGCGTATACGGTCGGCATTCAAGATCAGGAGTTCCTTGCCCGTACGTCCGGTTTCTCGGCCCATCAACTGTTCGTGACTAAGCAAGGAAACGGCGTGTTGAGAGTGCAGGGAGAAGGGGAATGGAAGGTCCGAGACGGCGATGCTTTTTTTATCCGCGAAGGAATCGTTCACGAATATCGACCCGCGGGGAGAGAAGCATGGACATTGGGGTTCGTTTCCTTTACGGGGAGACGGGCATCGGAGCTGATCGAGGACCTGTCGCTAGGCAACACTCTGGTCATTCGCAAGGAGGAGGGGACCGAACGGATCGGTGAACTGATCGAAGAGGTCTGGAGGCTCAGCGAACGGCAGAACGACAAAACGGAATGGGAAGCATCTCAGGCCGTATATTCGCTGCTAATGGAAGTCCATTTCGCATCTCGCACCGTCGAGAGTCGTCCCATGGAGACGGAGGGGACAATGGAACGTCTCGTCTCGTTCCTGTGGGAGCACTGTTCGTTGCCCGTGCAAGTTCCCGATATCGCCAGATCCGTCGGCTATACGCCTCAGCACTTGAATAGACTGTTCGGCAAGCGGTACGGAATGCCCGTGCAAAAGTATTTGCATCGAATCCGGCTTCAGAAAGCGGCGGAATTGCTTGCCAATGAGGGTGGATTGCCCGTAAGAGAGGTGGCTGCCCGGGTAGGAATGGAAATCGGTTATTTCATCAAAGCATTCAAACGAGCATACGGAACAACGCCCGGGCAAATGAGAAACCGATAGGGGAGTAACTTTGGGGCAGCAAGAAGTTTAAATCTTATTGGCGGAAGTCCAATCCGTCCGGTACCAAGGAGAGTTTGCGGAATGCGAGAGGTAGAAGAGTATCGCTAAGAGTTGGATCGGACGACGACCACTGCACCTTCTTGTTGGAAGCATCAAGGGGTGTCACGGTCACGCCCCCAGCAGAACCGAGAGTTTCCCGAGTCGCTTGGGGGTGTTAGGCAGCGTGTTCCTTACCCATGAAACACTTTTTCATATTTCCGGAAGTCAGTTGACCTCCCTTTTGGTTTAAATCGCATAGGCTCGTCCAAATCATGCGTACTCGTTCTCGTAATACCTATTCTATGATAAATCCCCATCATCAATAATGATGTCGGTAGGTGCATAGTACTCGCAGTTCAACCTATTAAAGTCTTTATCCCACGTAAGCACCGGTACACCCAATGACTTACTAAGCAAACTTAGCTTGATGTCTACAATATCGACATTCGTCGTCCCGTATAAGCGTACCGAATCACGAATTAGATCGGAAGCGTTCACATTGTCTGCATCTAACAACAGCAACAAGGAACGAGCTATATCCGATCGTGGCATTTTATAATGAGAACGCAAGACAAAAACCATTTCTTCGACTACGGCATCATCAAAAACAAGACTAGCTTTCCCCGCATCCACTTCAACCATCAACTGATGCGTAATCTGAATCTTATGCAAAATTTGTGATCTTTCTTCCTGGGATTTTGCCGCATCCAGATCAGCCCGGCCGACCAACATGCGCAGCCCAATATTGGCATCTGCGACGAATTTTTTCATGCTTATTTTTCCTCCTAATTTTCTTGCCGGTGCAAGTCATCAGCTATCCTCTCCTCTCGGATTTGATCCCTGACTTCTCTGGCATCCACAAGCGGTTCTTTAAAGTCTATATTCAAGCTCCCGAAAGCATCCATGATGGACTTCCGCTTAACGCCTTTCACAACGATTTGATCGCCTTGTTCTTCAAAAACGAGACGATCTCCCTCGCCGATACCGAGGGCATTTCTGACTTTAACGGGGATTGCCACAACTCCTTTTGCAGACAGTTTTCCTGTTTCAATTTTTAACATATGCTATTCTATTCTCCTTGAGCTCGATTTACTTGATATAGGACTAAACCTGTAAATAAATAATTTATATTGAGGTCATAGAAAAGATATTATTTTTGATATCAAGAGTTCGAGCAAGTTATTTGTAAAATCGAGTTTTTATATAGGTTCAGGTTTAATGCTGTAATCAAGATAAAAATCTTCGCATTACGCCAATGGTTCACTAAATATACACACAACGACGAGCTGGTCTGCGTCAGCTGGTTGCCACTTGTCAATCATTTCAATCTGTACAGCGATTAGCTATTCTCACTCGCTGCGTTCCTACCCTCCTCTCCCACATCCAGAAATGATCTACAATCAGCATACCACCAATAAATGTAAAAGTCAAACATACATAATTGTCAAACAAACATTGACGTTTTACTAATTTGAATGGGGATAACTACTTGTAGGTAGAAATAAAAAGGATGTGGTACATTGATTGTGGGTGATGCGAAATGGAGCTACACAAAGCCTTTCTTCCCATGCTGCTAGCCAAAGAAGAAAAACCACCAGAAGGCGAAAAGTGGAATCTATCAATTAAAGGCAGATGGCTTCCGCACAACATTTTCCTTCAGTAAAGAAAAAGGTGGCGTTCGAACATTTACACGGCATCTTAATCCATTCCACTTTCCTGAATTTGACGTGACATTACCCGTTCAAGACATCATTCTCGATGGGGAAAGCGTAGTCGTGCAACATGGCAAATTCGATTTTGATCTGGCCATAAAGCGATTAAAGTCGAAAAGAAAAGATCTGCATAAACAATACCCGGCCAACTTTATGGCATTTGATCTGCTATACTTGAAGATAAGCGGCGGCCTTTGTCCTGAATTCTCGGGGCAAGGGCCGTTTGGCTTTACTTGCGTCCGATCGGTATCTAAACCTGCGGATTGGGTGACATTATCCCAGAACGACTATACATTCTTTGCAACGGTATTGACCTTCATCCTCATTTATAGTAACATTACTTACATAAAGTTATTAACTATAAATTATGATGTTGATTATTATTCAGAACGCTATAGATAGGAGGTTACTTATGAAATTCCAACGCCCGCCTTACACGTATATCGGTCAAGTCAACTTAAAGGTAATGGACCTGAACCGATCTCTGGAATTCTATAAGGAGATCATCGGTTTTCAGGTATTGCGGCAAACCGAGAAGTTCGCGGAGCTGACGGCGGACGGGAAGACCGTCCTGCTCACGATCGAACAACCGGCTGGCATCATGCCGAAGCAAGGAAGGACGACCGGGCTGTATCATTTTGCGCTGCTTCTCCCTTCCCGTTCCGATCTCGCGCAATTCGTGGTGCATCTTTCCGATAACCACATCCAGATCGGTTCGGCCGACCATTTGGTCAGCGAAGCTCTGTATTTGTCGGACCCGGACGGTAACGGGATTGAAGTGTACCGGGATCGCGATCCTTCGGAATGGACCTGGAGCAACGGAGAGGTGGCCATGTCTACGGATCCGTTGGACTTCAGAGGCCTTCTTGCGGGCGTAACCGAACGGACTTGGAACGGTCTGCCGGCCAATACGGTCATGGGGCATATCCATCTGCACGTTTCCGAATTGGAGCGCGCCAAGGAATTTTATATCGATGGACTTGGGTTCGAGCTTATTTTGCGGTTCGGGGGGCAGGCGCTATTCATCGCCGACGGCAAGTACCATCACCATATCGGTCTGAATACATGGAACGGTGTCGGAGCGCCCCGACCGGCGGATAATAGCGTCGGCCTTCAATCGTTTACCGTTGTGTATCCGAGCGAAGAAGTGCGTGCGCAAGCCGTCGCGAATTTACAAAAAATCGGCATTGTCGCAGCGGCAGAGAACGAGGAATTCTCGGTTGCCGACCCCTCCGGCAATCGAATACGTATGCTGGTTTAACCGCCGATTAGCGTCGCTCCTGCGGGAGCGAACCGATGGAAGGAAACGAGCGAATCAGGGCAATCTAATCAAGGCGGTGCGCAAACATGGCATTTTGGGATAAATGGTTTGGCAAAACATCCAGGGAGGATTACACAATGACAAAGCTTAATATTGGGATTATTCTAGGAAGCACGCGCGAAGGACGGGTAAGTCCGCAGGTCGGAAATTGGGTGAAAGGCATCGCGGACAAACGCGGGGACGCCAACTACGAAATTGTGGACATCGCGGACTACAAGCTGCCGTTCTTGGGGACAACCGACGGCACGGAGCCGGGAATCGCCGCTTGGAACGAGAAGCTGGCGGGTCTGGACGGCTTCGTGTTCATCGTGCAAGAATATAACCACAGCATAACCGGGGCATTGAAGAACGCGCTCGATTTTGCCCGCGATGCATGGAACAACAAAGCGGCGGGAATCGTAAGCTACGGATCGACGGGCGGAGCCCGCGCGGCCGAGCATCTGCGGGGAATTATGGGCGAATTGATGATCGCGGACGTGCGCGTGCACCCGACGCTGTCCTTATTTACCGACTTCGAGAACGGCTCGGTTTTCAAACCGCAGGAGCTGCACCTTAACAACGTCAACGCCATGCTCGACCAAGTGCTTGCTTGGAGCGGCGCTTTGAAAACCTTGAGATAACTACCGCGGTTTTTCCTGCGGCGGGCCCATGCGATTGCGCATGGGCCTTTTCGTTGTGAGCGGAATTTTCCAAAATAAGTCCACCTATCTAATAGGAATGACCTAGGAATCCCCCTGGGCCGCATTATATAATGAAAGGCAAGGTCTTTTTCGCTCTGCGAAGGGTCTCGCCTTGATGAAGATGACGTCGGAAGATCCGTACGGGCATCCAAGCTATCATATCGGATGGATATTATGCGCCTGCTATTATGAAGGCGCTTTTTTTCGCTAAGAGGCGACGCCGAGAAGCCAACGGGGGTGGGGATTTGAGAATACTGGTCGTGGACGACGAGCCGAGACATCTTAGAGGAATGGTCAGCTTGATTCGCCAATTGCGCCCCGATGCCCAGGTTACGGCGGTGAAGGACGGGGCCGCCGCGCTGGAGCAAGTTAAGCTGATCCGACCGGAAGCGATATTGACGGATATCCGGATGCCCCGAATGGACGGGCTGATCTTCCTGGAGAAATTGAAGGAAGAAGGAATCGAGACCAAGGTGGTCATGATCTCCGCCTACAATCTGTTTGAGTACGCGCAGAAGGCGGTCCGCCACGGCGCATTCGATTATTTATTGAAGCCGGTGGAGATCGACAACGTGAAACACTTGCTGGATCGTATCGAGCTTCAGCTAAGCACCGAGTCGATCCAACGCAAGGAAACGGAGGAGATGAAACATCGGCTGACGCTCGCCTCCTCCGCTTATCGCAGCCGGCTGTATCTCTCTTGGCTGAACGAGAGCTTAACGCCGTCCGAGCAAGAAGAGATGGACAAGACGGAGTGGCTGCGGGGCGGCGGTATCGTGATCTATTCCGAGC
>JAEZZE010000162.1 GCA_023418755.1 Bacillota bacterium
CATCCCGCGAGCGGCGCGTAAGGCGGGGGAAGCCGCTAAGCGGTACGGTCCCGAGGTCGTTCCTGAGATTCCCCGCAAAACGATCATGGAATTTTCCCAATTCCGTCACGTTAACGATAAGGGCCCCGAACGCTTTTCTGCCCCCGAACTGGGCATAGTTAGACGTCATAAGCCATAGATCCCCATCCCGAACTTCCGCGAATCGGTAGGGGAACGTCTCGTCGCGGACAATTTCAAAACCGAGCGATCTGTAGAAGGCGACGCTTTCGTCGACGTTATCGCTGGGCAGCATAGGCTCAATGCTTATGGAAGATTGCTCCATCCTCTTCATTCCTCCTATAGGTCTCATTGGATTCGTCTTTCTCGGGTAACTTCCTTTCAATATCCCTATCCTATCAAAAGATAGGATGACATTTCCACAATTTACCTCGATTCTACATCAATAGGTTTTCCATCCGCTTTCAATCCCCTTTTCCGAAGAGTCTCTTTTTTTTGCGCAAAAAAAGATTGCGAATTTTCGAAACCGCTTTTATGATAGACTCAGGTTAATGAAAATAGTATTTGATTAATAATAATATTAACTAGAAATGAGGGTGCAAAATGGCTAATCGAATCGTCATTCACGCCGATCGGGCAAAAGGCACGATCAACCGCAACCTTTACGGACATTTTTCCGAGCATCTCGGACGCTGCATTTACGAAGGACTGTGGGTCGGAGAGGAGTCCCCCATTCCGAATACGAACGGCATTCGCAATGACGTGCTGCAAGCGCTGCGGCAAATGAACATTCCCGTGCTGAGGTGGCCGGGAGGATGCTTCGCCGACGAGTACCATTGGAAGGACGGCGTCGGTCCGAGAGAGAGCCGCAAGCGGATGGTCAACACGCACTGGGGCGGCGTCGTGGAGAACAATCATTTCGGAACGCACGAATTCATGATGCTCTGCGAGATGCTGGGCTGCGAGCCGTATATTAACGGCAACGTGGGCAGCGGCACCGTGCAGGAGATGTCCGAATGGGTCGAGTATTTGACGTTCGACGGCGTGTCCCCGATGGCCGAGCAGCGGGCGGCCAACGGCCGGGAGCAGCCTTGGAAGCTGAAGTATTTCGGCGTCGGCAACGAGAACTGGGGCTGCGGCGGCAATATGCGCCCGGAATATTACGCGGATCTGTACCGTCAATTCCAAACCTACGTCCGCAGCTACGGGGACAACCGCATTCACAAAATCGCATGCGGGCCGAGCGACGGCGACTACGGCTGGATGGAAACGCTGATGAAGCAAGCCCATCGTTTTATGGATTCCATTACGCTGCATTACTATACGATTCCGGGAACTTGGTCGGAGAAAGGCTCATCCACCGGCTTCCCCGATTCGGAATGGATCGTGACGCTGCGCAAGGCTCTCCATATGGAGGAATTGATCTCCAGGCATTCCGCTATTATGGATCAGTACGATCCGGACAAGCGCATCGGGTTGATCGTGGACGAATGGGGGACGTGGTACGACGTGGAGCCGGGCACGAACCCGGGCTTCCTGTACCAGCAAAATACGATTCGCGATGCGCTCGTCGCGGGAATTACGCTGCACGTCTTCCATCGGCACTGCGACCGGGTCCGCATGGCGAACATCGCGCAGCTCGTCAACGTGCTGCAAGCCGTTATTCTCACGGAGGGCGAACGCATGCTGTTAACGCCGACCTACCATGTGTTCGACTTGTTCAAGGTGCATCAGGACGCGGAGCTGCTGGAATTGCACGAGACCGTCGAACGGATCGGAAGCGGGCGGGAAGCTTTGCCGCAAATTTCCGCGTCCGCCTCTCGGGACGCGGAAGGGCGCATTCATCTGAGCCTGTGCAATTTGGACCATCGGTCCGGCGCCGGCATGCAAGTCGAGCTGAGAGGATGGACGGAAGGCGATATCGCGGTTAAAGGATCGATACTCGCTTCGGAGAGGACGGACGGCCACAATACGTTCGACAGCCCCGATCGGGTCGCTCCTGCAGCGTTCACGGACTTCGTTGTCGAAAATCAACTGCTGACGGTCAACCTGCCTCCGATGTCCGTCGCGGTGCTCGAGCTGACCGCGCGGCGATGAGGGCGGCGGCCGATCGGGGATGCAAGGGCTGCGAAGAGGAATATCGGGTAACCCCGGAGAAGATCGACAGGATGCTGACCGCTCCGATGTTCCGTCCCGACAGCGGCGTCTGCGTCCCGGACGACGTCTATGAAGCGCGGCTGAGCCAGTGCCGCGATTGCCCGAAGCTGGTCGGAGGACATACGTGCGCGCTCTGCGGCTGCTTCGTCCGAATCGCGGCAAAATTCAAAGACAAGAGCTGCCCCTCGCCGGGCGGAACCGGGTGGCGGCGATACCCGGACGAAGAAGGGAACGGCCGATCGTAAGTCGAGTGAATTACGCAGAATTGGAAGCCGCCCTCCCTAATCTTCAGAGACAGTCAAGGACGCTGTTGTCGTCCCCGGCTGTCTCTTTTCTATCAAGCTGCTAGACGCGCTCCTGTAACAGGATAAGAAAGACATCCAACTGCATAAAAGGGACGAAATCTCGCGAAGACCAGCTGTACCGGCGATTTTGGACTATAATGGCAGTGAATATCGTTTTAAGGCTGAAGGAATTCATCAAGACGGAAAATGAGGGATCACGAGTGAGAGAGAGCAAACCTTGTCCGGAGTGGCTCGGCGACGTCGGCGTGTTTCGGGTAAACCGGCTCGACGCGCATTCCGACCATCGCTATTACGAAACGATGCAAGAAGCGGAAGCGGGGGGCGCTATGCCATTGCGCCATTCCTTAAACGGGATTTGGAAATTCAGCTATGCCGCGAATCCGGCGAGCCGCGCCGAAGCTTTCTACCGGTCCGACTTCGACTGCGGCGGCTGGGACGACATCGAAGTGCCGGGCCATATCCAACTGCAAGGCTGGGGACGTCCGCAGTACGTCAATACGATGTATCCGTGGGACGGCCTCGACGGGGTCCGGCCTCCGGATATTCCTCGCGACCGCAATCCGGTCGGCAGCTACGCCACGACGTTCAGTCTTCCCGCGAACATGAAGGATCGTCCGGTGTTTATTTCTTTTCAAGGCGTGGAGTCGGCTTTCTACGTGTGGCTGAACGGCGAGTTCGTCGGATACGGCGAAGACAGCTTCACTCCGTCCGAATTCGATCTGTCCCCCTACGTGCGGGATGGCGACAACAAGCTGGCGGTGGAAGTATACCAACGCAGCACGGGAAGCTGGCTGGAGGATCAGGACTTCTGGCGCTTCTCCGGCATTTTCCGCGACGTGTACCTATATACGATTCCGAGCGTCCACGTCAGGGACTTGTTCGTGCGCGCGGACCTGGACGATACGTATACGTCCGGTTTGCTGAGCGCGGATCTTCTGCTGGAAAACGCCGATCTCGCGCCCAAAGCCGCCGCCAAGCTGGAACTGAAGGACGCGGAAGGCGCCGTCGTAGCCGCGGGAACGGGCGAATTCGCCGGCGGAAGACTAAGCCTGTCGCTGGACGCCGGGCGCGTCGAGCGCTGGAGCGCCGAGACGCCCTATCTATATAAAGCCTGCATCTCGATCTACGGCGAGCGGGGCGAGCTGGCGGAGGCCGTCGTCCAGAAAATCGGCTTCCGGCGGTTCGAGATGAAGGACAAGCTGATGCTCCTGAATGGCGAGCGTATCGTATTCAAGGGAGTCAACCGCCACGAGTTCAACTGCAGGAGAGGCCGATCGATTACGCGGGAGGACATGCTGTGGGACATCGAGACGCTTAAGCGGAACAACATCAATGCGGTGAGGACGTCGCACTACCCGAACCAGACGCTGTGGTACGAGCTATGCGACGAATTCGGCGTGTACGTCATCGACGAGATGAACCTCGAAACCCACGGATCTTGGCAGAAGATGGGGGCGGTAGAACCTTCCTGGAACGTTCCCGGCAATCTTCCGGAATGGCGGGATATCGTGCTGGACCGGGCGCGCTCGATGCTGGAACGGGACAAAAACCATCCTTCGATCCTCATCTGGTCCTGCGGCAACGAGTCGTACGCGGGGGAAGTCATTTTGCAGGCGGCGAATTATTTCCGCGAGGCCGATCCCGGCCGTCTCGTGCATTACGAAGGCGTGTTCCATAACCGCGAATACGACGAGACGAGCGATATGGAGAGCCGCATGTACGCGAAGCCGGCCGAGATCGAAGCGTACTTGCAAGCCGATCCGGCCAAACCGTACATCAGCTGCGAATATATGCACGCGATGGGCAACTCGGTCGGCGGACTGCACGAATACACGGAGCTGGAAAACAAGTACCCGATGTATCAAGGCGGCTTCATTTGGGACTACATCGACCAAGCGCTGGCGAAAAAAGACCGTTACGGCCGGGAGTTTCTGGCGTACGGCGGAGATTTCGAGGATCGTCCGACCGATTACAGCTTCTGCGGCAACGGCATCGTGCACGCGGACCGGACCGTGACGCCCAAAATGCAGGAAGTCAAGTTCCTGTACCAGAACTACAAGCTGGAGCCGTCCGCGGCCGGCGTCAGACTCGTCAACGAAAGCCGGTTTGCCGGTACCGAAGGTTTAAGCTTGGTCTATCGACTCTATCATGAGGGAACGGAACTGTATTCCCGAGTTACGGCGGTAGCGGTTGCCGCCCAGAGCGAAAATTTCGTGCCGATCGAGCTGCCGGCCGCGCCGGACAACCCGGGAGAATACTGCATTCACGCCTCGCTCGTGCTTCGGGAACCGACGGCGTGGGCGGAAGCCGGCTTCGAGGTCGCCTTCGGGCAGACGACGTTCCTCGTGTCCGGAGCGGAGACGCCGACTCCGGAAGGACCGATCCGCGTCGTCGAAGGCGACGTGAACATCGGGGTCGCCGGGAACGGATTTGCCGCCTTGTTCTCCAAGCAAGCGGGCACGTTGGTCTCTCTTCGTTACGGCAGCCGGGAGATGATCGCGGTTCCTCCGCATCCGCAGTTCTGGAGAGCGACGACCGACAACGACAAAGGCGTTGCCCAGGCCTTCACGGCCGGAGCCTGGCTGGCCGCCACGGCGGCACGCAGATGCGAGCATGTCCGCTTGATCGAGGAGGCGGGGTCCGTCACCGTGATCTTCGACTACGTCTTCAGCATTAGCGAGGACGTGCGGGTCGCCGTCGCCTACACGGTATTCGCGGACGGAAGCGTGCGGGTGCATTCGAAATATCGGGGGGCGGCCGGATTGCCGAATCTGCCGATGTTCGGGATCTCCTTCAAGCTGTCCGCCGATTACAACGATACCGAGTGGTACGCGATGGGACCGGAGGAAAATTATATCGACCGCGTTCACGGTGCGCGACTGGGCACGTTCCGGCGCAAGGTCGACGAGCTGGCGTCCCGTTATCTCGTCCCTCAAGAGTCGGGCAACCGAACCGGGGTTCGACGCGTGCGCATTACGGATGCCGCCGGCAGCGGGCTGGAGCTGAAGGCTACGCCGTCCGCTCCCGTCGAATGCAACATCTCCCATTATACGGCGCTGGAGCTGGAAAACGCGGCGCATCCCTGGGAGCTGCCGCAGCCGCATTATACGGTCGTGACCGTGGCGGGCCGGCAAATGGGCGTCGGGGGCGACGACAGCTGGGGCGCGCCCGTGCACCGGGATTATCAAATTCCGGCGGACGGAGAGCTCGCGTTCGAATTCACGTTAAGCCGGACGGGCTTTCGTTAAGAAATAGAAAAGGACCGCAAGAGGGGCTCGCCGACGGTTATCCGTCAAGGCGGCTTCTTCTTGCGGTCCCGATTACCGGGCATTCTCGTCGATGACGGGATGCTCGGTTGTCGTATAATACAGCTGAAACACGATGTCCTGGTTATAGTTGCCGAAGCCGGCGCCGTACAGCGTCACTCCGCCGATATGCTTGGCCTCGTCCATGCAGGCGACCCGGAACGTCCAATGCTTGCCGCGGATTTGAACGTCGTCCAGCGCGACATCGGAGATTCTGTTGCCGTCCAGATAAGTTCCTTCTTTCGTCACCCTCAGATGCTTGAGCAGGCCGTATTGGTTGATCGCATCCGGCCACCACGGGGGCGTGTACTTCCCGCGGCTGTCGCCGAAATCGCCGGGGCTGGTCCAGGTCCCCAGCTCTTTCCCGTTGAGGGAGAAAGCAATGTCCGAAGGCCAATTGTCGTTGTTGCCCGGCGCTTCGGAAGACAATTCCATCGAAATGATCAATTCCTCGGGAATTTGGCTGGGCAGCAGAAAATTCGGAACTTTATACTCGATGTAGCCTCTGCCGAACCACAAAATTTTGGCATTGACCCTTTCCGCGTCCCAGAAATATCTCGGTTCGTCGAACTCTCCGATCTGCTTCCAGGGAGTAGCCAGGCCGCAGGTGGGATGGATCTCGAAATCGGTATAGTGTCCGACCGAGAGCTCCGTCCGGTGACTCTCTCTATACGTTTCCTCTTTCGCCGGAAAGTCGATCTCGATCTTGTCCACGCAAAGCCTGCACAGCTTCTGGATGCCTCCCCTTCCCCTTACCATCTCGGTTTGAATCAGCTTGGCTTTCTCCAGCTTCTTCGTGTGCATCGTCATGATCGCGCTGCTCAGGCCGACCGCTTCGGCGAGTTCTTTGACGTTTTTGGGCTCCTTGGCCAACAGATGAATGATCCGCAGCCGAACGTCGCTTGCCAGCGCCTCGTAGACCGGGAGCGCGTTGTCCGATATATCCAGTCTCATCCTTAACCTCCGGTCGCGATAGGTTAGCTTAGTGATTAATAAAAATATTAATACTAATATACAACTTTGCCCGCGCGATCACAATCCATATCCGGCCCCCCCTTCCGGCCGGAAGGGGGGGGGATCGGAGAATCGTCCGGTTTTTATAACAGGTTGACACATCCGGGATATAGATATTATCTTATATATGTAAAGATCATTTCTCTAAGATCGGGGGCATCGATTCGGGAGCAACATGAAAAAGCTGGCGCACGAAGAAATTCTGAACCGGATGGAAGAGAAAATCCGTACCGGCGAATGGAAGCCGGGGGAACGGCTGCCGACGATGCAGCAACTGGCCGCGCGTTACGGATACAGCTTGACGTCGGTGCGGGAAGCGCTGCGCGTGCTGGAGAGCCGAAGGCTCGTCAGCATCGAGCATGGCAGAGGGATGTTCGTCGCCAACGACCCGGACCTGCTGGACGACCCGACCGAGCGGCTGCGGGGAATGGAGACGCATTCGCTGCTCCAGCTGCTGGAAGCGCGTCTGGCGATAGAGCCGGAGCTGGCGGCTTACTGCGCCGTGCGGGCGTCCGTCCCGCAAACCCGGCTCATCCGCGAGCTGGCCGATCGGATGGAGGCGCAGATGGAAGCCGGCGAGGACCATTTTGCGACCGACGTGCGGTTCCATCGGGAAATCGCGGATGCGGCCGGCAATTCGCTGCTGGCGCAGATGCTGAGCGTCGTCGCGGATTTGTCCGCGCAAGGAAGAAGAGAGACGGATAAGCTGCCCCATATGCGGGAGAAGGCGGCCGGCTATCACCGGCTGATCGCCATCGCCATTCAGGAGAGGCAGGCGGATCAGGCGCGATCGCTGATGAAGGCCCACATTCAAGACATGCTGAACGCGATTCAAGCGAGAGGGAGCGACTCATGAAAATCACGAAAATGGAAACGTTCGTCGTACCGCCGAGATGGCTGTTCCTGAAAATCGAAACCGACGAAGGCTTATCCGGTTGGGGAGAGCCGATCGTCGAAGGCAAAGCGCATACGGTGAAGGCGGCGGTCGAAGAGTTAAGCGGATATCTGATCGGCAAGAACCCGCTCGATATCGAAGACCATTGGCAAGCGATGTACCGGGGCGGCTTCTATCGCGGAGGTCCCATTCTGATGAGCGCGATCGCCGGAATCGACCAGGCGCTGTGGGATATTAAAGGCAAATTCCATCAAGCCCCGATCTATCAGCTTATGGGCGGCGCCTGCCGCAAGAAAATGAAGGTGTACTCCTGGATCGGAGGGGACCGGCCTTCCGACGTCGGGGAAGCGGCCGCCCGCGCGCAGTCGACGGGGTTCGCGGCCGTCAAAATGAACGCGACCGAGGAATTGCAATACGTCGACAGCTACGAGAAAATCGATCAGGTGCTCGAGAGAGTGGCGGCGGTGCGGGATGCTGCCGGTCCCCATTTCGGCATCGGCATCGATTTTCACGGGAGGGTTCATAAGCCGATGGCGAAAATATTGGCGAAGGAGCTGGAAGCTTTCCGTCCGCTGTTCATCGAAGAGCCCGTGCTGCCGGAAAACAACGAGGCGCTTCGGGACGTCGCGAACGCGACGAATATTCCGATCGCGACGGGAGAGAGAATGTTCTCGCGATGGGATTTCAAGAGCCTGCTATCGGACGGATACGTCGATATTATTCAGCCGGACGTGTCCCACGCGGGCGGCATAACGGAGTGCAAGAAGATCGCGAGCATGGCGGAAGCGTACGACGTGGCGCTGGCGCCGCATTGCCCGCTCGGTCCGATCGCGCTGGCGGCCTGTCTGCAGGTGGACGCGACTTGCCATAACGCGTTCATCCAGGAGCAAAGCTTGGGCATTCATTATAATCGAGGCAACGATTTGTTGGATTACGTTGTCGATCGGTCCGTGTTTGCCTATACGGATGGGCATGTCGCGATTCCGGACGGTCCGGGGCTCGGCATCGAGATCGACGAGGCGCATGTCCGCAAGATGGCGGAGGTCGGGCACGATTGGAAAAACCCGCTCTGGCGGCACTCGGACGGCAGCGTCGCGGAGTGGTAAAAGAGGAGGCTGTCCCGTAAGTAGGGTTGCTTGAGATAATCGATTTGCAAAGATAAGGGGATGGACCTCCCGCAGACTGCCTCATATGCTCCTGAAATCGCATTGTAACGGGTTTACCCATTCCCATATCAGGAGCGAATAGCATCGGAAGGAGGTACATCTCTCTTAAACCATTCGTCGATTATCGATCAGAGCAACTTGAAGCGCTTATGGGACAGCCTCTTTCGGTTAAGCTGCCGATACGGCCAAGAGCGCCCGGACGGGAAGAAAGCCAGCTTGGCTTAAGGAGCGGAGGGGCATGGGACGGTTCAAAATCAAACGGGTATACGAAGCGGCAAACGACGAAGACGGGCTTCGGGTGCTGGTCGACCGGCTATGGCCGCGGGGCATGACCAAGGAGCGGGCCGGAGCGGAAGTCTGGCTGAAGGAAGTCGCTCCCAGCTCCGAGCTTTGCCGCTGGTTCGGGCATCGGCCGAACCGGTTCGAGGAGTTTAAGGTGAGCTATATAGCCGAATTGAAAGGCGATTCCGTCAAACCTCACGTCGATCGTCTGCGGTCATGGGCGAAGGAGCGCGACGTCACGCTGCTGTACGCCGCCAAGGACGAGAGGCACAATCAAGCGGTCGTGCTCAAGCGGTACTTGGAAGAAGGCGCCGACTAAAGGCATGCTCTACAGAAGCTGTTCGATAGGACGGCTTCTTTTTTATGCCTTTCCCGCCCATCATAATACGATTTTCAACCCTTTTAAGGAATTTAACACATTGTCCGCCCCGAAGCCGATCCTGTAAAGTTAACATCAAAGGCATATTTTCGGCATTGCGGTGCGCCATGCCTGAAGCTGCAAAGGGGGCAAGCAGCCATGTACAAAATCATGCTGGTTGACGACGAAGCCGAAGTCAGGGAAGCGATCCGCGAGAGCATCGATTGGGCGCGCCACGGCTACGAGTTCGCCGGAAGCTACTCGAACGGCGCCGATGCGCTGGACGCTATCGGGGACGTTCGTCCCGATCTGGTGCTGTCGGACATTTGCATGCCGCTGATGGACGGCATCGAGATGACGAAGCGCGTCGCGCGGACGGCTCCCGATACGAAGGTCGTCATTCTGACCGGATACGACGAATTCGATTACGCCCAGCAGGCGCTGCGCCTGAAGGTGCACGATTTCGTCGTCAAACCGATCACGCCGCGGGAGCTGCGGGCGCTGCTCGACCGGATCAAGCAGGAGCTGGATCGGGAGGCGGAAGAGCGCGACCGTATAGCCCGCCTGCGCGTGCAGCTACAGGAAAGCTTGCCCCTGCTCAAGGAGCGTTTTCTCGAATGTCTCGTGCAGGGGGCTGTCGGCGAAGAGGAGGCGGAGCGCAAATTCGCTTATTTCGGGCTGGAGAAGCCCGTACCGCCGATCGTCGCTCTCTCCGTCGACATCGACCAGCTCGACGACGGCTCAAGGGAGCGCTGGGAGAACAATGCCGAGCTTCAGCGCTATGCCGCCTTCAAGATTGCCCTCGAGGCGACCGAGGGCCTCGGCGCGCTCGTATTCCGGACGAAGGAGGGACGGGTCGTCGCGCTTCTGTCCGGCGTCGCCGAGGGCGACGATGGGGACGGCGGCATCGTCCGGCTCTCGGAGACGATCCGCCGCAGCGTGAAGAACTATATGAAATTTACGGTAACGGTCGGAATCGGCACGCCCTGCGCGTCCCTCGGCGACATCCCTTGCTCGTACGAAGCGTCGCTGTCCGCGCTGGACTACCGCTTTCTGCTCGGCAACAACCGGGTAATCCGCCTGCAGGATCTGGAACGTCCGTCCTCGTTCGTCTGCCCGCCCGACCCCGAATGGAATCGCAAGTTCGCCAGCGCGCTGAAGACGGGAACGCATCGGGAGGCGCACCTCCTGATCGAGCGGTTTATCGGTCAGCTCAAGTCGTCCTCGCTGCCGATCGAGGTGTGCTACGTTCGCGTTCAGTCGACGATGATCGACATCGTCAATTCGATTCGCGAGCTGCTCGGCGACGGGGAAGATTGGCTGCGCCAGCTCGGCTCCGCGCTGCAGCGCATCGACGAGTTCCATCGCCTCGAGGACGTCGAGGCCTGGCTCAAAAACATTTCGGGCGAGGCGATCAGGCTGCTGGCGGAGCGCCGCGGCGATCTGTCGCGGATTCAGGTGCGCAGCGCCATCGCCTATATCGAGCGGCATTACCGCGAAGAGAGCTTGTCGCTGATGGACATCTGCAATCACGTCCATATGAGCAAAAGCTATTTCAGCGCGCTATTTAAGCTGCATACGGGACAGACGATGATGGAATACGTCACGCGTATCCGGCTGGAGACGGCGAAGACGCTGCTGCAGGCCGAGCCGCCGCTCAAGACGTACGACATCGCGGCCGACGTCGGTTACGGCGATCCCCAATATTTCAGCGTGCTGTTCAAGAAGCATGTCGGCGTCACCCCGACCGAATATCGCGACGCCATGACGAAGGAGCCGACGGCATGATCAAAGCTTGGACGGCCGGCGCCTTGAAATTCAGAAGCATCCAGATCAGTCTATCGGTCGCGTTCCTATGCCTGATTTTATTTTCCATTCTGGTGACGAGTCTGATCTCCTACCGCCTGTCCGCGCAATCGGTCGAACGCAACTCCGAGCACTACATCTCGGAAATCGTTCAGCAGGTCAATCTCAACTTGCAATCCTATATCAACAACATGGAAAATATCGGGATCCTTGCGCTCACGAACAAGGACCTGAAATATTACATCGAGAGCACCAGCTTCCTTCTGGAGGAGGACGTCAGGCCGTACGAGAAAAAAATATCCGACCTGTTCCAGTCCATCCGGGTCACGCGCAAGGACATCGCGTCGATTATGGTGTTCGGATACAACGGCCGCATCGTCTCGGACCGCCGCATTACGAGCCTGAATCCGAGCAGCCGGATCGAGGAGCAGCCGTGGTACAGGGACGCGAAGAAGGGAGGCGGCCGGTCGGTCCTGTCGTCCCCGCACGTGCAGAATCTGATCCAGAACGAGTACCGCTGGGTCGTGTCGCTCAGCCGCGAGCTGAAGAGCGCGGACGGCATTACGGGAGAAGGCATTTTTCTCGTCGATTTGAACCTGAGCGTCATCAAGGAAATATGCAGCCAGATCAACCTGGGCAAGAGGGGATACGTGTTCATCCTCGACTCCGAAGGCAGCATCGTCCACCACCCGCAGCAGAAGCTGATCGCCAGCAATCTGAAGAACGAGCTGATCGACAGGGTGATGGCGACCGGAACCGGCAGCTTTACGGCCGGGGAGGGCGGAGGCAAGCGAATTTACACGATTCAGGAAACCCAGTTCGGATGGAAAATCGTCGGCGTCGCCTACGCGAACGAGCTGATCGTCAACGAGCGGCAGATCCGGATGTCGTATTTGCTATGGACCGTGCTCGCTCTCGCCATCGCGCTCCTCCTCGCTTTCTATTTGTCCCGTCGCCTGTCCAGCCCGATCAAGCGGCTGCAGCTGCAGATGAAACGGGTGGAAAAGGGGGATTTCGACGTCCGTACGGAAGCGCTTCCGGAGAACGAGATCGGCCAGCTCGGCCGCACGTTCAACGTAATGGTCGGCAGAATCAAGGAGCTGATGGAGCAGATCATCCAGAACGAGCACTTCAAACGGAAAAGCGAGTTAAAGGTGCTTCAGTCGCAGATCAATCCCCATTTTCTGTACAACACGCTCGATTCGATCATCTGGATGGCGGAACGCCGCAAGCACGAAGAGGTGGTGGAGATGACGGCTTCTCTGGCCAAGCTGTTCCGGGCCATCATCAACCGCAACGACGAGACGGTGCCGGTGCGCGTCGAGCTGGAGCACATCACCCATTATTTATCGATCCAGAAGATGAGATACAAGGACAAGCTCGATTTCCGGATCGAGGCGGACCCCGCGATGATGGATTACAAGCTGCCGAAAATCATTCTGCAGCCGATCGTCGAGAACGCGATCTATCACGGCATCAAGAACAAGCCGGGGCTCGGGATGATTCGAATCGCCGGCAGCGTGCGCGAACGTCATCTCGAATTCGCGATCGCGGACAACGGCATCGGCATGGAGCCGGCACGCATGGAGCAAATCTTGAAGCCTTCGGAGGAGCCGTCGGCGAGCATCGGCCTCCGCAACGTAGACGAACGGATCAAGCTGTTCGGAGGCGAGATGATCATTAAGAGCGAGCCTTCGGCCGGCACGGAGGTGACGGTTGTGCTGCCTAGGCTGACGTAGAGGAGGAGTCCGAATGAGTTCGGGAAAACGGTCGCTGACGGCCCTGCTCCTGATCGCGCTGACGGCCCTGCTCGTTATCTACGGAGCGGATACGCTGCGGATGACGGGAGACGAGGGGAGAACGATCGCCGTCGTGTTGAAGACGTCGGACATCCGCTCTGAATATTGGCGGACGGTTCGCGAAGGGATGGAGCTGGCGGCGAAGGAGTTCGATGTCGGGGTCGAGATAACGGGGCCGCTGTCCGACGCCGATGCGGACGGGCAAATCCGCATGGTCGGCGAAGCGCTGGCCAAGAAGCCCGACGCCGTCGTGCTGGCTCCCGCCGATCCGCTCAGGCTTGAAGAAGCGGCGCGCGACGTCAAGCGATCCGGAGCGAAGCTGATTCTGATCGACGCGGACGTGCCGGGCAGCCGGCCGGCCAGCCTGGTCGCGACCGATCATGCGGAAGCGGGCCGGATCGCCGGGCGGAGTCTGATTTCGCCGCTGGAGAAGGCGACGTTACAGGTCGCCGTGCTGGGGGATCGCGCGGCGACTTCCGTGCAGCGGGAGCGGCTGAGGGGGCTGGAGGAGGCGTTCGCGGAGCAGCCCGTCGTCGATTATCTAGGTCTGATGGAGTTCGGGGGAACGGAGGACGACGCATACGCCCGGACGGAAGGGCTGCTCGATCGATATCCGGATCTCCGCGGCATCGTGGGCTTGGACGAACGGGCGACGGTCGGTGCCGCCAAGGCGCTGAAAGAGCGGGAACTTGCGGGCCGGGTCAAGCTGGTCAGCTTCGACAGCTCGATCTACGAGATCAAGCTGTTGGAGGAAGGCTCCCTGCAGGCTACGGTCGTCCAGAAGCCTTTCAACATGGGGTATCTGGCGATCGAGTCGGCCGTTCGGGCGCTGAGGGGCGTTAAGCTCGACTCGCGGCTGAACATCGAGGCGCACGTCATTACGAAGGACAATCTGTACACGCAAGGCAATCAGGAGCTGCTGTTTCCGTTAGTGGATTAAGTCTAACCGAGAGGAGGCGGACGATCGGGATGAACAAAGCGTCGATGGCCAGAATCGGACTGTCGCTGCTGCTGATGCTGTTGGCGACCGTGCTCGTCTTCAGATACGCGGGTACGGGAAGCACCTCGCCCGCCGCGCCGAAAGTCGAGAAGAAGTCGTTGATCCAATTCGTCGTCGCGGAATACAGCGGCGCGACCAAGCCGTATTTCGAAAATCTGGTCAATGAATTCGAATCCGCATACCCGCATATCGACATCGAGCTCCAGGTGATCAACTGGGACATTATCGACAGCGTCTACAAAACGATGATCAGCCGGGACCAGCCTCCCGATCTGCTCCTGTCGAATTTGTACGCCCATTTCGCCCAAGACGGGCTGCTCAACCGGATGGACGAGCTGCTATCTCCGGAGCTGGAGGGAAAGCTGTATCCTTTTCTGGCGGATCCTCACAGAGTGAGCGGCGTGCAGTATTCGATTCCGTACGTCTCTACCGTTCGCGAGCTGTATTATAACAAGGATTTGTTCGAAGAGACCGGTCTGACCGAGCCTCCGGCCACTTGGCCCGAACTGGAGCGGGCGGCGAGGCGAATTACGGAGAAGCTGCCCGTGGAAGGCTTCGGCGTCGATCTGACCGACAATGAGATTTGGGCGTATTTGACGTATTTCTTCGTCGGGGCGGGAGGAGGCTGGATGCGGGACGGCAAGTGGGCGATCAATTCGGAGGCCAACGTCGAAGGGCTGACGTTTCTGAAGCGCCTGTACGAGCAGGGCTTGACGGACGCCGAGCCGACCGTGACGACGCGCGACGAGAAGCAGCGGATTCTCGGCAACGGAAAGCTGGGCATGATGATCTCCGGCAACTACTTCGAGGCGGTCGTTCCTTACGAATACAAAGGCTTAAGATGGGGAAAAGGGCCGATTCCCGTTCGCGAAGGCGTCGCGCCGTTCGTGTTCGGCGTGCAGGACGTGCTGATCTCGTTCAAGACCGGCCATACCGACCGGGATGCGCTGGCACTGTTTCTCGATTTCCTCTACGACGACGCGAGATACGAAGAGCTTATTCTAAGGGAAGGCTTCCTGCCCGTTACCCGAACGGTCGGAGAAAGCCTTAGCCTGAACAATCCGGGGATGACGCGCAACTTGGACGCCTTGAAGCGGGCGATATTTTATCCGATCCACGATCCGGCATGGTCCACGGTTCAGGACGCGACGAGAAACATGGGGCCGGCGGTGCTGGCGGGTCCGATGAGCCCGCGGCAGGCGCTCGACCGGCTGCAGGAAATCGCGCTCGGCCGCAAGCCGTAACTCAGTACTATTTCCAACGTTTTGCAGGACGATATTCGATTCGGCTCCTCCTTGTTAACGATTATGATGAACGTGCAAGCCATCAAACATCGAAATCAAGGAGGTCTTTTCGTGTCGAGATTGCTGAGAAAAACGATGACTTGGAGTGCTGTTCTGCTGATGTTTACCCTTGTCCTGTCCGCGTGCGGAAGCGGCAAGGGACAAGGAAGCGAATCCTCTCCGGCGGCGAGCCCGAAAGCTTCCGAAAGCGCGAAGCCTTCCGAAAGCGCTTCGGGATCGGAGAGCGCAAGCCCCGAAGGAGACAAGCTGACCGGAGATTTCGAAATCCAATACTTCGTCGGCGGATACGGCGACGCCTGGTGGAAGCAGGTGATCGGGGAGTTCCAGCAGCTCCATCCGGATCTGAAAATCAAGGAATCTGCCGGCCCGAAGATCAACGATCAGATGAAGCCGCGCTGGATTCAAGGCAGCCCTCCGGATTTCGTCTACATCGACGGAGCGGGCTCCAACACGAGACAGATGGTGACGGACGACCAACTGCTGGACATGACGGATTGGTTCAAAACGGCGCAAAACTCCGACGGCAAGCTGCTCAGCGAAATGCTGATCGCGCAGCCGGAGGAGTACCAGGCAGGCAAAGTCCACGCGGTTCCGCTCGTATTCGGCTCGTGGGGCACGTTCTACGACAAAGCCCTCTTCAAGGAGAAGGGCTGGGAAGCGCCGAAGGACTTCGAGAGCTTCTTGGCGCTCGGGGACAAGATCAAAGCGGACGGCCGGATGAGCGTCTACATTCATACCGGCGTCTATCCGTACTACATCAACGGCGGCCTGCTGGATCCGGCGATCGTCGCGATGAACGGCTACGACACTTCCATCGTCAAGAAGATCAACGCGCTCGAAGCGGGGGTCTGGAGCGGCGAGCCGGTCAAGAAGGCGCTGGACAAAATCGTTCAGATGCGCGACAGGGGATTCTTCGACAAAGGCTCGCCGGCGCTCAACCATACCGATTCCCAGTCGCAGTGGCTGCAGCACAAGGCGGCGTTCATCCCGAACGGCCTGTGGGTGGAGAGCGAAATGGCCGGCGATACCCCGGCCGGATTCGAATTCGGCTTCCTGCCTTCGATTACGCAGGATAACGGCGGCAAGTACGTAGCCAACCCTTACGTCGCCACGGTGGCCATCGCCAAGAAGGCGAAAAATCCGGAAGCGGCCAAAGCGTTCCTGCAGTTCCTGTACACCGAAGCGCACGGCAAGTCGTGGGCGGAGCTGTCCAAGGCGCCGTCGAACATCAAGGCGGACCTGGAGGCGACGAACGCCCCCGCGCTAACGAAGGAAGCTTCAAGATTTTACAACTCGGACAGCACCGTCGTTTCGCCGGAAGTCGTCATTCCGGAAGAGTTGGTCACCGAGCGCAACAACGCGACGCTGGCGCTGACGAAGGGCGACATCACGGCGGACGAGTGGGTCGACCGGATGGAGAAGGCGACGGAGAAGGTTCGTTCGAAGGAAAATAAATAGGCTGCCCGGGGCGGCGACCGGGGGCGTACCG
>JAEZZE010000184.1 GCA_023418755.1 Bacillota bacterium
CCGCATTCATGTCTTGAGCTCCTTTCTTTCGGTTTACTTCGAACAATCACTATTGTCCGACCTCGCTTTGAAGGCAGAGCCGGTTTCGGTTCGAACAAGCCGCCGTCGAGCGGTTCCTCTTCATTCCCGTAATCCCGATTCAAAATAAGGCGTTACCGCGAACAACGCCGAACGAAGGCAGGATGAGATCCATGAAACCAACGGCCACCATTACCCTCCGTCCCGGACAAACGCTGGCCAAGCCGGTGCTTAACAAAAACGGAATGGTCATGCTCGGCGCCGGCACGCAGCTCACGGACAAATATATCGAACGATTGCGGACGCTCGGCATTACGGATATTTATATCGAGGAGGACGCCCCGTCCAGACCGCTAAACGGGGAATTCCCGGCCTTCGGCTCTTCCGGTTTGTCTGTCTCGGCCTCGCAGGAGAAGCCGGTCCGCAAAAGAAACTCCGACGCCTCCAAGAAGGCGGTCGACGAAGCGTTCGCCAGGCTGGTCGGCAATCCGCTTATGCGTCAGCAGTTATCCGTGCCGCTTCTCGGCGATCGCTTCCTGCGCGTATACAAGAACCTCCTCGTAGAGCTGTCCGATCACCGTTTCGTTAAAGACAGGCTGTCGATGCTTCATCTGAAGGATCCGATGCTGTTCGAGCATACGCTCAATGTCGCTACCTTGTCCGCGATTATCGGCTTCGCCAAACACTATTCCATCGAGCCGCTCCACGATCTCATCGTCTCGGCCTTGTTGTTCGACGTCGGCATGATCCAGCTTCCGGACGAACTGCTGACGAAGAAGGGGAGGTTGACGGAATTCGATCGCGGACTCATCGAACGCCATACGACGGAAGGCTACCAGATGCTCGTCCACCGGACGGACATCCCCGAAGCGGCGGCGCTGTGCGCCCTGCAGCATCACGAGCGATATGACGGCTCCGGCTATCCGTCCGGCGTCGGCCGCTCCCGGATTCACGAATTCGCGCAGATCATCGCGCTTGCCGATACTTACGACGCTCTCGTCTCCCGACGGCATCACCGCGGTTCCTACACGAGAAGGGACGCCGTCGAATTCCTGCTTGGCTCCGGGGATCGCATGTTCGACTTGTCGCTCGTCAAGCTGTTCATCAGCCATATTACCATCTATCCGGTCGGCAGCCGCGTCGTGCTTAACAGCGGGCAGACGGCGGTCATCATCTCGGTCGACTCCTCCCTGGTCCAACGTCCCACCGTCAAAATTATTCGCGAGAAAGACGGAAGCCAGGTCGCGTTCCCTTACGAAATCGATCTGAGAGCGCAGTACGATCTGGTCATTGTGGATACCGCCTTGTGACACTAAAAAAAGACCGTTCCGAAATTGGAACGGTCTGTTCTTCGTGCTGTTCGTAGGCTGTCTGCGGGAGACCCGATCATTTTCGGCGGCTCAGCTGCCATGGGATAGGTTTATCCTTTAGGCCTGAAGCTTTGCGTCCCCGTCTTTCGAGCGGGTTTGCCATTATCGTTATGTCGCTTGGCGAAACACACGATCATTATACCTATATTCGAATTCCTATTCAATACTTTGGTAGGAAGACTTTGGTTGGATGAATAATTATCGCGGCTTGGGCATCAGCCAAGCGTGATCGGGGTCGTTATGGAACTTCCAGGTCCGTACCGGACCTGCCATGACGTTCAAATAATAGACTTCGTAACCCGGCGGCGCCGATACCGGATGGTAGCCTTTCGGCACGAGCACGGATTCGCCATGACCGACGGCAAGCGTCTCGTCCAGGGAGCGGTCGTCCGTATAGACGCGCTGAACGGCGAACCCTTGCTTCGGCTCAACCTCGTAATAATAAGTTTCCTCCAGCAGCGACTCCTCCGGCAGCAAATCGCGGTCGTGCTTATGAGGCGGGTAGCTTGACCAATGACCTGCAGGCGTAAACACCTCTACGACGAGAAGGCTATCCGCTTCTTCGGTCTCAGGCAGAATATTATGGATAAGCCGCTGCGTGCTTCCTTCGCCGCGATCTTCTACGCCGACCTGATCCGGAGTGATCAATCGCGCGGGATAGGTGCCTTTGCCGGGCGCCCAGCAGACGGCGATCTGCAAGTCGGTGACGGCCGTCAGCGTCAAAGAATCCCCCGATGGCACGTAGACCGAATACGGCGGAATTTTCTCGAATACGCTGCTGCGGCCGCCGATGGCCTTCCATTCTTCCTTGTCGGTGGCGACATCCGCTTTGCCCCCGAGCAGAACGATGCACGCTTCGCGTTCCAGCGTTTGACGGTTTAGCGATTGTCCGGGCGCCAGCGCGTACGTTTCGAATCCGACATATTCCCAGCCCGCGGATTCCGGCGTAATGCGCAGAAGATTGCCCTCCGCATCCGGGGTTCCGTTTGGTTTTACGATCAATTCGCTCATGGTCAACCTCCTCTAAGCTTGCCGCGAAGATCCGAATTCGCGGATTTTCGCTTGCACGGCTTGTTGGACCGCATCGCGGCCTGCGCCTAGATATTTGCGCGGATCGTACTCCGCATCATGCTCCGCCAAATAGCCGCGGACGGCTGCGGTAAACGCGATCTGGTTCTCGGTATTGACGTTGATTGGCCGTCCCGAGCGAGATCGCGCGGCGGATATGCTCCGGCGGAATGCCGGTTCCGCCATGCAGCACGAGCGGCAGGCCGGTCAAGCGCCCGATCAGCTCCATCCGGTCGAACCCGAGGCGAGGCTCGCCTCGGTACGGGCCGTGAACGGAGCCGAGCGCCGGCGCGAAGCAATCGATGCCGGTCTCTTGCGCAAGCCTGACGCATTCCTCGGGCACCGCGTACATCGCTTCCGCTTCGTCGACGACGATATGATCTTCCCTTCCGCCGATTCTGCCCAGCTCCGCCTCTACGGATACGCCGTGTCGATGAGCTAGCCCGACCACTTCGCGCGTCATGCGAATGTTGTCTTCCAGACCGTGAAGCGAAGCATCGATCATGACGGAAGTGAAACCGGCGCGAATCGCTTCGGCGCATACGTCGAACGAAGTACCGTGGTCCAGATGCAGCGCAATGGGGACCGTTATGCCATATTGATCGATGAGTGACTTGACTATACCCGCGACGCAGGGCAACCCGCCCATGTAGGCGATATACCCTTCGCTCAGGGCGACGATGACCGGCGCCTGCTCCTCTTGCGCGGCGAGCAAAATCGCTTGAGCGAATTCCAAATTATTGAGATTGAACTGGCCGACGGCATATCCGCCGGCCACGGCTTTGTTCAACATGTCCGTCATGCTGACTAACGGCATAGCGATTCCTCCTCCTTAGATTACCAACGGGAGGTAACCATTTTCTTCCGCGTGTAGAACTCCACGCCGTCCATGCCGTTCGCGTGCAGGTCGCCGTAGAACGACTTCTTCCAGCCCGAGAACGGGAAGAACGCCATCGGCGCGGGAACGCCCAGATTCACGCCGAGCATGCCGGCGTCGATCGTTTCGCGGAACTTGCGAACGTTGCTGCCGTCCTGCGTGAAGATGCATGCGCCGTTCGCGAATTCCGAACGGTTGGCCATGGAGATCGCTTCTTCCAGCGTATCGACCCTAGCGATCGACAACACCGGAGCGAAAATCTCGTCCTTCCAGATTTTCATCTGGTTCGTCACGCGATCGAAGATCGTCGGACCGACGAAGTAACCTTCGCCGCTCGCCGCCGCATCGGCGCGTCCGTCGCGAAGCAGCTCCGCTCCTTCTTGCACTCCCGCGTCGATATAGCTCAGCGTTCTTTCTTTATGAGGTCCGCGGATGACCGGACCTAGGAAGACGTCTTTGTCCTGCCCGTTGCCGATCGTCAATTGGTCGGCCGCCGCGACCAGCTTGTCGATCAGCGTATCCGCCGCCGAGCCGACGGCGACGACGACGGAGCATGCCATGCACCGTTCGCCGGCGGAACCGAATGCGGCGTTAATAATTTGCGTTACCGCGCCGTCCATGTCGGCATCCGGCATGACGATCGTATGGTTTTTCGCGCCAGCAAGCGCCTGTACTCTTTTGCCATTAGCGGATGCCGTCTTATACACGTACTCGGCGACCGGCTGCGAGCCGACGAAAGAGATGGCGATAACATCCGGATTCTCAAGCAGACCGTTCACGACGTCATGAGCTCCGTGCACCAGATTCAGAACGCCGTCCGGCAGCCCTGCTTCCTTGAACAGCTCCGCCAAACGGTTCGCCAGAATCGGCGTCCGTTCGGAAGGCTTGAGCACGAACGTATTGCCGCAGGCGATCGCCAGCGGAAACATCCAGCAAGGCACCATCATCGGGAAATTAAACGGGGTAATGCCGCCTACCACGCCAACCGGATAACGATACATGCCGGATTCCAAATTCGTGGCGATGTCGGGGAGCTGCTTGCCCATCATCAACGTCGGCGCGCCGGCGGCGAACTCGACGCACTCGATGCCGCGCTGTACTTCGCCGTAAGCTTCCTGGTAGTTCTTGCCGTTCTCCATCGTGATGATTCGGGCCAGTTCCTCCCAGTGTTCGACGAGCAGCTGCTGATATTTGAACAGAATGCGAGCGCGACGCGGAACCGGAGTTTTGCTCCACGATTCGAACTTGCCCTTGGCATTCGCGACGGCCTGATCCAGCTCTTCCCTGGACGACAGCGGCACGTAGGCGAGAACCTCTTCCGTTGCAGGGTTATAGACCGGCTCGGTTTTGCCCGATTCGGATGCGACCCATTGGCCGCCGATGAAGTTGCGCAATATTGCCGGGGTATTCTGTTGAGACATTGTTGTCATTCTCCTTTCGGAATCAGGCTTGCCTGGATGCTTGCATGAATTGTTCGACCTGATGAACCGTCGGCATGGCGTCGGAGCAACTGTGGCTGGAAATGACGATCGAAGCGCACGCGCTGCCGAACTCCATGCTGCGGCCGATGCTCCATCCTTCCATCAAACCATAAATGAACCCCGCTGCGTAGGAATCGCCTGCGCCGAACGTTTTGATCACTTTAGCGGGGAAAATGGAGCCCCGGTGCTCGCTGCCGTCCTTCGCATAGGCAATCGAACCGTCTTTGCCGTGCTTGATGACGACGATCTCCGCATGATGGCCGAACCATTGCGCCGCCGTCACCTCGTCGCTGCGTTCGTCATTGCCGTCGAACCGCTCCAGCATATCGAACTCTTCGCGCGTGCCGATAATAATGTCGCTCTTCTCCGCCGCCATATGATAATAAATAGCCGTTTCTTCAAGAGATGCCCAAGTATAAGGCCGATAATCGATATCGAAAACCACTTTCGTTCCGTGCTTTCGCGCGTAGCGAAGAGCAAGCAGCACCGCCTCGCGGGAAGGACTCTTCGCCAGCGCCGTGCCGGATACGAGCAGCGCTTTGCTGCTCGCGATAAGCGACTCGTCGACTTCCCCCGGCGAGAGCAGCAGATCGGCAACGTTATCGCGGTACATCAGAATGCTGCAATCTTCCGGGCTCTTGATTTCCGTGAACGCAAGCCCGGTGACCGCACCGGTGCGGTCGGTCGTGACGCCCGACGTACCGATGTTGTTATGGTTCAAATACTGAACGATGAACCGGCCCATCTGGTCGTCGGCCACCTTGCCTATGAAGGCGGATTTCTTGCCCAGCCTGGACATGCCGATGCAGATATTCGCCGGAGAACCGCCGACATACTTCGTGAACGTCATCGTCTCTTCCATCGGCCGGTTGATCTCGTTGGCGTTCAGGTCGATGCACAGCCGGCCGATCGCCACGAAATCCAACGTTTTATCGTCCGCGAATGAAATGGTCATGGTCTACCCTTCTTTCCCCTTAATAAGGACGCACCGCAGCAACCTTCTCCCGCATCCGTTCGTGCGCCGTTCGTACTTTGTCGCTCGCGGATACCGCGGGCACGCCGACGTTCCACCAAGACTCGTAGCCGCCCGTATTCGTGCCTGGAAGCACTTTGATCTCGACGAGCGCGGGGCCTTCTACGGCTTTCGCTTGTTGCAGCGCCTTCTCCAGTTCTTCCGCATTGCGCACGGTAAAGGCGGCCGCACCCAAGCTCCGTGCATGCGCGGCGAAGTCGATCGGCATATACGCCCCGTTCAACTGGCCGGTCTCCGCGGAACGCTTGCGGAATTCGTTGCCGAAGCCGTCGCTGCCGTGTTCGCGTTGCAAGTTATGAATGCATTGGAAACCATGATTGTCGAACAGCAGGACGGTGAATTTGACGCCTTCCTGAATCGCGGTAACGAGCTCCGAATGCAGCATCAGATAGCTGCCGTCGCCGACGAAGGCATACACGTTCCGGTCCGGCTCGGCCAGCGCGGCGCCGAACGCCCCGCTCACCTCGTAGCCCATGCAGGAAAACCCGTATTCCATGTGATACGTCTTCGGTTCGGTCGTCCGCCAGACGCGGTGCAGGTCGCCCGGCAAGCTTCCCGCTGCGCAGACGACGACGTCCGTCGGCTCGACGAAGCCGTTAATGACGCCAAGCGCGCGCGTCTGCGTGAAGCCTTCGGCGCTCTCGAGCGCGTAGAGGCGGTCGACTTCGTTGTTCCACTCCGTTTTTAATTCGTTAATATATCCATCTTCGTACCCTGACGAATAACCTTTCTCCTTCAAAGCTTGCATGAGCGCGACAAGCGCCAGCTTCGCGTCCGCAGTGACAGCCAAAGCTTCCAGCTTAACCGAGTCGAAGGAGCTGACGTTCAAGTTCAAGAACTCGGCTTCGGGATTACAGAACGCCGATTTCGATGCGGTCGTGAAATCGGAGAAACGCGTGCCGACGCCGATGATCAGATCCGCTTCGGCAGCCGCCCGATTCGCCGCCAGCGTGCCGGTCGTGCCGACGCCGCCTAACGCGAGCGGATGTTGCCACGAAATCGCGCTTTTGCCGGCTTGCGTCTCCGCTACCGGAATGCCGAACGCCTCGGCGAACGCAAGCAGCTCCTTCGTTGCATCGGCGTAATGAATGCCTCCGCCGGCGATAATCAGCGGCTTTTTCTTGCGCGTTACCAGGTCGACCGCGCGCCCGATCGCATCCGGCGATGCCGGACGGCGATCCTCGTAATGCACGCGGCGCTCGAAGAAGGATGCGGGATAATCGTAAGCTTCCGCTTGAACGTCCTGAGGCAGCGCCAACGTGACTGCGCCGGTGTCGGCCGGATCGGTCAGCACTCGCATTGCCTGCAACAGCGACGACATCAGCTGCTCCGGACGCACGATGCGGTCCCAGAACTTGCTGACGGCTTTGAACGGATCGTTCGCCGAGATCGAGTAGTCGTTCGGCACTTCCAACTGCTGCAGCACCGGGTCCGGCTGCCGCGAAGCGAAATTGTCGCCCGGAAGCAGCAATACGGGAATCCGGTTGACGGTAGCCGTCGCCGCTCCGGTGATCATGTTGAGCGCGCCCGGACCGATCGACGTCGTGCAGGCGTAGATTTGCCGACGGTTCTTCTGCTTGGCATAAGCCGCGGCGGCGTGAACCATCCCTTGCTCGTTCTTGCCCTGCACGAACCGCAGGCTGCCCGGCGAACGCTCGAGCGCTTCGCCGAGGCCCGTCACGTTGCCGTGACCGAAAATGCCCATTACGCCGCGAACGAACTTGATCTCTTCGCCGTCCACGGACAAATATTGCTGATCCAGAAATTTCAGAAGCGCTTGCGCCATCGTCAATCGGATCGTCGTCATGGTTGCACCTCGAGTCGTACCAGGAATGTTTTGATTTCATAAGGCTTCAGATCGAATACGGCATCGGACGATTCCGGCTCGCCGATCGGCCGCTCCATCAGGTCGCATTCTTGGATCGAGCGGATCGGGAAGTCGCTGCCGAGCTCGACCTGGCAACGAATGCCGGCATACTCGTGCACGCGCAGAACGAGCCAATCTCCGTCCTCCGCCTTCTTTACCGCGTCCACCATCGCGTTAGGCGCGGACAAGCGGAACATGCTGAAATCTTTGCGGGCAGGCGCCCCCGCGGACGCGGATAACGGGTTGTTGAGCGCCCACGTTTCCTGCGCCGTGCCGCCGGCATACCAATCGCCGGCATGCGGATAAAGCGAATATACGAAGTCATGCTCGCCCCTATCCGCTTCGGGATCCGGGTAAATCGCGGATTTCAGCAGCGACAAGCGCATCACGTTATCTTTGATGTCGTAGCCGTATTTGCAATCGTTGAGCAGGCTGACGCCGTAGCCGCGCTCGGACAAGTCCGCCCATTGATGACCGACCGTCTCGAAGCGCGCCCAATCCCAGCTCGTGTTCCAGTGCGTCGGCCGTTTGACGTTGCCGAACTGAATATCGTAAGTGGCTTCCGTCGCGCGTACGTCTACCGGGAAAGCGACCTTCAGCAGCTGCTGACGCTCGCGCCAATCGATATGCGTGCGGAAATCGATTCTGCGGCTGCCGGCGTATACCGTCATGCGCTGCGTGATGACCGACTCCGCATAGCGCCACTTGAACTCGACGACCGCGGCCAGAGGCCCCGTTTCCTTAAGTTCGACCGATACGAGATCGGTCACCTCCCGCATTTTCTCCTGATAGAAAATATCGATATCCCATGCGTCGAAGAGGTTAGGCTTGTCCTCGAACACTTGCAATACGTTGCCTCGGGAATCGCTGGCAAGCACGTTCCGATCGTGATCCGTATCGTAGATGCGACTCAATTGGCCCGCTTCGTTCCATTCGATCTCGTAGTGCGGCGTCTTTAGCCGCGATCCGTTCAACACGAATGGAGCTTCCTCTACGGAAGAGGAGTCGGCCGCGTCTACCGCCGCATAACGTATGCCGGTCATCCCCAGAGAAGGAATTTCGGGAGTTTCCACCACCCAGCGTCCGTCCGCATATTGCGCGTTTAACCGGCGTCCGTCCAGTTCCGTCCAGACGCTATCGGCCGCAGGCGCTTGGTCTCCCGACACCTCCAGCAGATCGTTCCTCGCCCACGATGAGCTGTTGTAGACCGTCAGCGCGCCTTCTTGTTCGGCTTTGCCAACTTCGCCTGCGGCTTCGTTCCAAGCCTGCTCGGCGATCGCCTTCGCTTCCGCATATTCTTCGCGGCTGTCCTCGTACACCTCCGCGATCGACGAACCCGGAATAATATCGTGGAATTGGTTGCGCAGAATAATCGTCCAGCCATCGTTCAATTGCGATTGCCGATAGGCGCTCCAGTCGCCTTTCAGAGACGCGGCAAGGGAACTCAGCCATTCCGTCTCGCGATAGAGCAGCTCCAGCTTGCGGTTCATTTTCTTGTTGTAAGCCTGGCTCGTGTACGTGCCGCGGTGATATTCCAGATACAACTCGCCGTCCCACGTATGGACGTAGCTGTCGGTTTCCTTCACCGTCCGTTGCAAGTTGTTGAAATAGTCGTCCGCCCGGCCCGTCTTCACGTTCGGCAGCCCCGGCATTTGATCGACTCTGCGGCGCATCTCCAGCATCTCGCGGTTGACGCCGCCTCCGCCGTCCCCGTAACCGTAAGACAGCAGCAGGTTTTTGTTCATCTCTTTATTTTGATAGCCGTCCCACGAACCCTTCACCGTCTGCGGAGACATCAACCCGTTATACGTATAGAAGAACGAGTTGCCGTCTTCCCAATCGTCCGGCGTCGTGATGAAGTGGGTGAGCACCTCGGAACCGTCGATTCCCCGCCAGATCAGCGTGTCATGAGGCATGCGGTTGTACTGGTTCCAGCTGATTTTCGTCGTCATGAACGTCTCGATGCCGGACTTGCGCAGAATTTGCGGCAGCGCCCAGCTGTAACCGAACACGTCGGGCAGCCACAAATATTTGCTCTCTACGCCGAATTCCTCGCGCATGAACCGGGTGCCTAACAGGAATTGCCGCACGAGGGACTCTCCCGATGGCAAGTTGCAATCCGCCTCAAGCCACATGCCCCCGCCGATCTCCCAGCGACCTTCGTTGATCCGCTGGCGAATTTGTTCGTAAATCTCCGGATAGTCATTCTTAATGTAGGCGTATAATTGAGGCTGCGTCTGCAAAAATACATAGTCCGGGAACTTCTCCATCAGCCGCAGCACCGTGGAGAACGAACGCGCCGCTTTCTCCCGCGTATGCTTGAGCCGCCACAGCCACGCCACGTCGATATGGGTATGACCGATCGCCGTTACCGTAACGGGACTGGTTTTATCGAACTTCGCCAATTCCGCCTGAAGCTTCTCGCGGGCTTCATGGACGGACGCATAATAAGCTTCCGAACCCGGATTTGACCAATCAATCAGCAAGAAGGCGCGATCGAGCGCCTTCAGCAGCGAAGCCCGGTCGGGATGGTCGTTCTTCAGTACTTTGACCGTCTCCAGTACGGCGCGCGCGCTGTAGTAGAAGTCGTCGGCTTGCTCGTCGAGCCAGCACAGATCTGCCCGCTTCAGCGCATGCGTCAATTCGCGCGGCTTGCCGCCGCCTTCAAGACCGGACCACAGGCGGAAGTCTAATCTTCCGGTCGTTCCCGCGGCATCGCCGGGTAGGAATACTTCCTGATGGTTGGAGTCGACGCCTTGATACGGCGCGCCGTTCCAATACAGAAGCGACTCGAAGCCGTCGTTGCCGCCTCCGCCCGTTTCGCCGAAATCAAAACGTCCCAGCACCGTTCTGCCGGCCCAATCTTTCGGGATCTCTACTTCGCGAGACAGCCAGAGATACCGGTCGCGGCCTTTCCAGCTTTCGCCGATCTTCATCACGCGAGCCGAATCTTCCTTCGGCGGTCTCGTGCCGATCGCCCCTTCTTCGTCCTCGATCGCAGAGAAGCTTTCAAGAGCGATGGCATCGCGATAGCGGGTTTCGCTCAATTCCTTTAATCTGGCTTCCAATTTCGATTCCGTGAAGAACATGAGACAACTCCTCCTTAATGTGCGATGATCGGCCTAAAGAGACTTTTCCAGATTCCGCAAATGCTCCAAGCTGATCGCCAAGCTGTCCAGCGGACTTCCCGGGCAGTAGTCCTGCTCGACGGCGAACCATTCGACCCCGTTATCCAATCCCCACCGCAGAATCGGCGCGAAGTCGATCACCCCGTTACCGAGCTCCGCGAACGATTTATTCTCGTCTTCCTTCATATCTTTCAGATGGAGGATCGGCATCCGATTCGCGTATTTCGAAATGTACGACAGCGGATCTTGTCCGGCTCTGCGAACCCAATACGTGTCGATCTCGGCGTAAACCGCCGGATCTTCGAGCAAATAATCGAGCGCAAGCTTTCCGTCCATCTTCGTTTGAAATTCCCAATCGTGATTATGATAGCCGACTCGGTACTTCGTGCCTTTCACTTTAGCGGCTACCTCCAGCAAATCCCTCTTCACGCTTGCATACCCTTCGGGGTTCTGCAGGCCGTCGGGAAGCGAATGGCAGATGAAATCGCGCGTTTCGAACAGATCGGCTTCCTCCAGGACGGCTGGCAGGTCGTGCTTCATGCGCTCCAGCCCGACATGCATGCCGGCGGTCCGCAAGCCCAGCTCCTTCATGACCGCGGCGATGTCGCTCGCGGCGTAACCATGCAAGCCGTCGATCTGCACGGCTGCCCAGCCCATCTCCTTCAATTGTTTCAATACGGCTGGGAAGTCCTGCTTGACTTCTTTGCGCAGCGTATACAGCTGCGCGGCCAATTGTTGTCCGATCATAGCGCGATCTCCTCCTTCTTCAGATCCAGCCATTCGACTTCCTCCGGCGTCAGCGTCAGGTTCATCGCCTCGATGGAATCCCGAAGTTCTTCCGGATTGCGCGGCCCGATAATCGCGCTCGTCGGAAACGGCTGATGAAGCACGTAAGACAGCGAAATCTGAATCGCCGGCACCTGCTTCTTCGCGGCGAGCAGCGTCGCGCGGCGATATCGTTCCCAGTTCGCGTCGTTGTAATAAACTCTCGCCATTTCTTCGTCCGAACGGTCGTCCGGCGAGAAATGGCCCGAGAAGAACCCCCCGGCTTGCGACGACCACGACAGCAGCGGCAGCCGATTGCGCGTATGCCAAGCGATCGCGTCTTCGTCCGCCGAGACGCAGCCGGCCCATCTTGGCTCTTGCGCTTTCGCCAGGCTCAAGTTCGTGCTGCTGAACTGAAACCCCGTCAAGCCATGAGCAGCGGCGTAATCGTTCGCTTCTTGAATGCGCCGATGCGTCCAGTTGGATGCGCCGAACGACCGGATCCGCTTCGCTTCCAGCTGCGCGTTCAACTCTTCGACGACCGGTCCGACTTCGACGTCGGGGTCGTCGCGATGGAGCGCGTACAGGTCGACGTAATCCGTTCCGAGCCGCTCCAGACTTTCGCTTAAATCTTTGCGGATCGCCTCCGGATTCACGCGCGGCCCCGGGCTCCCGTCGTCGTGATGGGCGCCTTTGGTCATGATGACCACCTTATCGCGCAGCTTCTTCTCCGCTAGCCACTGTCCCAATATTTGCTCTTTCCCCCTGTATTGATGGGCGGTATCGAACATATTGCCTCCGGCCGCGATGTAAGCGTCGAGCATCTGCCGCTTCGGCTCGTCCAATACGCGTAAATCTCCCGTTCCCATGATCAGCCGGGACATCGCTTTGTCCACGCCCTTGATCTGCATCGTTTTCATGAGAATTCCTCCTCTAGCGTTTTATTCTAAGAAATCCGTCCGCATCAAGCTGTAGATCCATTCGCCGAACAAGCTGTTCGCCCACGCGAACCAGGGGCGCGTGTAGTCGGCAGGATTGTCCGGATCGAACGATTCATGCATGAAATCCGTGTCCGCATCCGTCCGCTGCAGCATCTGCAGCAATTCTTTCACTTCGGCCTCGTCCTTGGAGGTGAGTGCCTGCATCGCCAAGCTAATCGGCCAAATATAGCCTTCCGGCGTATGCGGGCTGCCGATGCCTCTCGCGTATTGCCCTTCGTAGAAATAGGGATTATCGCGACTCAGAATAAACTTGCGCGTGTTCCGATATACGAGGTCGTCATGATCGGCATAGCCGATGTATGGAATCGACAATAAGCTCGGCACGTTGGCGTCGTCCATCAGATTGTAATTGCCGAACCCGTCCGTCTCGTACGCATAAATCTTCCCGTACTTCGGATGAAGATAGGTGCCATAGGTTTGAATGCCGTAGTCGATCTCTTCGCGAAGTTCGGCAGCTGCCTTTGCGATTTCCGGATCGTCCCATACGCGGCTCGCGATCTCCTCGACGTAGCGAAGCGCGACGACCGCGAACATATTGGCGGGAATCAAGTAGCCGAACGTGCAGGCATCGTCGCTCGGACGAAATCCGGACCATGTCATGCCCGTGTAATTCACGGGCATGCCCAATCGGTTATTTCGCAGCGTATCGCTAGGCGGACAGTTCTCGCGCGCGAACCGGTACGGAGACCGCTCGGCATGCCGCTGCTCCGTCTTCCAGAGTTCGAGGATGAGCCGAACGGCGGAACGGAACGTTTCGTCGAAAATTTCCGTCCTGCCCGTCGCCTGCCAGTATAAGTACGCCAACTGGATCGGATAACAGAGCGAGTCGACCTCGTATTTGCGTTCCCATACCCAAGGGCTAAGTTCGGTTAAATCCCGGTCGTACCGGTTATCGTTCGCTTCCGCGTTGAACGCGTTGGCGTAAGGATCGATATGAATACTGGCGATCTGCCGGCGAATCAGTCCCTCCAGCAGTTGGCTTAGCTCGGCGTCTTCGGCGGCAAGCGGGATATAAGGCCTGACTTGCGCGCTCGAATCCCTGAGCCACATCGCCGGGATGTCGCCGGTAATGACGAACGCCGTACCATCGTCCATCGGCTGTACGGTCGTCTCAATCGTATTCGGATAACATTGCTTGAACATCTTCAGCAGCTTCGGACGATTCGCAAGCTTCCGTTCCGCTTCTTCCAATACGGCTTGAACCGCTGGCGGCAATTGCATCATGAACTCCTCCTCTCGTGGTATCGCTTAGCCCGTCGCCACCGACGTCTCTTGCCCGCGAATGAAGGCATTCAAGCCGTCAAGATCAGCGATGCCCGCGCTCCCTCCGACCGTGCTGACGGTCAACGCGCCGCATGCGTTCCCGTAACGCAAGCTGGCTTCAACGTCCATTCCGGATAAGAAGCCGTACAGGTATCCCGCATTGAAGGAGTCGCCCGCGCCGGTCGTATCGACCGGCGTCACCTTATAAGCCGGCATTCGCGCAACGGATCCTTCCTTTATCGCCACGGCTCCTTGGGAACCGAGCTTGATCACGACTTGGCACCCGTATCGGGCCATCCGGTTCATACTGTCTTCAATCGTTTCGCAGCGCGTATAATGAAGGGCTTCCGTCTCGTTCATCAGGAACACGTCGGCCATCCGCATCAATTCGAATATGCCTTCATACCATTCGCCCGTCTCGTCCCAGCCTACATCGAAAGACAAGGTAAGTCCTTTATCTTTCAGCCTCTTGGCTATACCCATGTACTTGTCATGGTTGCTTCGGCCTTTGTAACCCGTAAGGTGAACATGCTTGCCTAACGCGATCTGTTCCGGATCGAGCCCTTCAAGCCGGAGCTCTTGATTCGAGCCCGCATAGGAAATAAAAGAACGATCTCGTTCGGGATTCAGCGCGATCGATATGCCGGTATTATGGATTTCGCTAGCGCGAATCATTCTGGTATCGATACCATATTCGGCAAAACGTTCCCGAACGAAGCTTCCGAACAGGTCATTTCCCAAAACGCCGTTGAAAGCTACGCGAAGAC
>JAEZZE010000190.1 GCA_023418755.1 Bacillota bacterium
AATTTCGCGTTCTCCCCTTTACCCTCGCAAGCTCGACCGGCAAGCCGGCAGGCCGGAAACCCGTTCCGCCGTTCGTCATTCCTCGGAACCGATTCTCTCCAGCACGGCGGCCAGAAAAGCCAGCGCAAGCCCCTGCCCCCAGCCTTGAGCCCACTTGCGATCTATGCCCAGGTAGCCGGAAATGTCCTTCATGACGGCGGTGCCTCCCGAAACGTTCTTCACGCGGCCGTTGTCGGCTACGTTCGCCAGCAGGCCGTCCAGCGCCTTCTGCACGTGCTTGGCATGAAGCGGATTCCCCTGTAGCACCATCGCGGCCGCAATGCCCGACGTCGCGGATACTTCTCCGTACGCGTCGGGGTAATCAAGCACGGTTCCCCATAAGCCGTCGTCCCGTTGAAGCTTCCGGACGGAGGCCAGTTGATCGCGCAGCGAGCTGACGACGTGCATGAACGGAGGATACAGATACGGCTCCGGCAGCACCCGGCCGATCCGGGACATCGTGTAAGCCGCCCAGGCGTTGGCTCTCGCCCAGTAGATCCCCGACATGCGATTCTGGCGTAAATTATCGTAGCCGTGGTACCACAGCCCCGTTTCCTCGTCCTGCAGGTAATGGATATGCCAATAGAACTGCTGGAGGGCATCGTCGACCAGTTGCGGTCTTCCGCACTTCACGCCGACCCGAAGCAGGAAGTAGGCCGCCATGAACAGCGTATCCGCCCAGCATTGCTCCGGAAAATCGTTGCCGGCCGATACCGTATGCTGCAGCACGCGGTCGCCGAAACGCGGCGCTTGGTTTTCCAGGTACTCGACCTTGCTCAAGATGACGTCGAGAACTTTCGAATCGTTCGTCCGCTCGTGGAGCGTAAGCAGCATATGTCCCATGGCGCAGGCGTTTACGGTCCATACCGGCGGCAATCCCGCTTCCATGTATTCGTCCGCCCAGGCGGCCATTCGCTCCAAGTACGCCGAATCGCCGGTCGCCTCGAAGGCCCGGCCGACTCCGTAGAAGGCTACGCCTCCCGGCCAATCCCACGTCAAATCCATTCCGAACGTATAGTCCGCTATCCGCTCCATGGCGTCCTTCAACGCCGCGGCCGATACGTCTAGCTTCAATTCGTCCACTCTCCCGATGCCGGAGCCCCGCGCGGCGCGGAGCTCCGGAGGCTATGCCGGCGCGAACCGATTAACTGAATTGTCCCGCGTCGATCGCTTTTTGCTTTTCGTCCAATATTTCTTGATAGCCCGCTTTGAGATACGTTTGCTTCGCGGCTTCGTAGGTCGACTCGAACTCGCTTTCCGGCGCGAGCACGCATTTGACGTACAGCTCCTGGAACAAGGAGTTCAAGTCCGCCTTATACTCGTTGACCGTGTCCAGAACGACGCTGAACAGGGCGTCGGGCGTACGGTAAGGCGCCGTCTCGCCGTAATATTTCAGCATGTCTTCGGCCAGCGTTTCGTACCCCGGAGGCGCCCAGTTGCGAAGATAGGCTTTGCGGGTCGCTTCCGGACTGGAGAACTCCGCCATCTCGGTGACGAGCGCCCAGTAATCTTTATTGTTGTTGTTCGACAGCTTCGATTCGCCGGCGAAGTCCGCGGCTTTGACGGGAATGCCTTCGGAATCGAGCGTATAGTTCTGGCCTTCGACGCCGTTTTGCAGGAAGAACAGATTGTCCGGCTGGCTCATCCATTCGAGATACATCCATACCGCGGCGCGCTCCTCGGCGGGAGTCTCGTGGTTGATGCCCATGATGAATCCGAACGGCCAGTAGGCCCGTCCCTGAGGCTTCAGTCCTTCGGGAACGCCCGCTCCGGGAGGAAGAATGGCGAATTGCGCTTCCGGGTTGTTCGCGAGCGTAGCGGCGAAGACGTCCGTATTGCTTGCCAAGTACAGACCGTACGTTCCCGTCTTCCCGGAGACGAATTCGGCTTTGATTTTGTTTTCGTCGTTGCGCAGGTAAAACTCCTTGTCTATTAATCCGTTATTGTACTGATAGTTCAGATTGCGCAAGTACCGTTCGCTGGCCGCGGACGTCAGATCGGCGACGCTCAGATCGGAATGCAGCGCCCGCTCCTTGGCGTCGATCGGCCAATCGCGGAACGGATAGCTGTACGTATAGTTGTTCTGCAGCAGGGAGCCGCCACCGGCGCCGAGTCCGGCTTCTTTCCACTTCGCCAGCATCTCGTTGAACTTCTCGAGCGAGGTCAAATCCTCTACCTTCATCCCGACCTTCTCCGCCCAATCCTTGCGAATGAGCGTCGTAAAATTGTCGGCGGCCGGCCGGGCCGCGAAGAAAAACACCTTCTTGCCGTCGACGCTGCCGTACTGTTCGATCGTAGCCTTCATCGCGTTCCAGTAGTTCGGGGCGTAATTCGCGATTTCGTCGTAATCCAGCTCCTGCATGACATCCTCGCCGTAGTACGCCAGCGCTTGCGGCATGTCGTAATGGAAGATGATGTCCGGCGCCCTGCGGGAAGCCAGCAGTTGCTCGTAGTCCGTCACTTCGCTCGAGCGGGTAATCGGCGTGAACTTGACGGCAATATTGTATTTGTCCCCGAATTCCTTCTGAATCCATCGCGTATAGTAG
>JAEZZE010000210.1 GCA_023418755.1 Bacillota bacterium
GTCTCCGGGAGATAGATGCCCGTCCTTTATCATCGATAAACTTGTGCGTCTCTACTTACTGGACAGTCTCTCCCCGATCGCGGCATTCGCAGTCGCCCGACGATTAAATATCCCGACGGCCCTGAACTTGCTCTTGCGCTTTCGCGGCGATGCCATCCATCGCTTCCTGCGCCGTCTGCTGGCCGAGCCACACTTTATCCAACGCGGGATTGACGATATCCATGATTTTGTTGAAGTTTTTCACATAACCGGTCGGCGTCTGATGACCCTTCGTCAAGATGACTTCGACGATGGCGTCTTTATACCCCGACGGCCTCGCGTCCAGATTTTCGGTCCATTTCGCGAGCATGGCCGGATCGGTATACCAGTCCTTGTACGAAGGCATCCATGTGCCTGCCGTTATCATATCGATCGAAGCTTCCGGATCGATCAGAGCCTTCATCAGCTCCCAAGCCTCCTCCGGATGCTTCGTGGACTTGAACATCGAGAACATGCCGCAGACGACCGTCGTTACCGGTTCTTTCAGTACGGGCATGACCCCGACGTTAAAGTTGAATTTCGATTGCGCCAGCCCGGTGCTGGCCCATTGACCGTCAATCGCCATCGCGACCTTCTTCGTCTGGAGCGCGACGTTCGTCGCCGGAATATTCTTCGCCTGTACCGGCGAAGGCGAGACATGGTGCACGTTCATCAGATCCGATATTTTCTGAATCGCCTCTACTGCGGCAGGCTCGTTCAGAGCGAAGCTTTGGCCGTCCGCGGATACGAAATCCCCGCCGTTGGAGTAGACAAAGTTACTGTACGATCCCCACCACGTGCCCACGTTAACGCCGTATTGCTTAATATTTTTCGGATCGAAATCCGGATCGTTGGCCGTTCTGCCCTTCGTATCGATGGTCAGCTTCTTGGCGACTTCAACGAACTCGTCCCATGTCCATGCTTCGGACAGCTTGCTCGGAGGAGGAGCAATGCCCGCTTCCTTGAAAATATCCTCGTTATAGAATAGTCCGAAAGACTCCGGTCCCGGCGCAATGCCGATCACATTGCCCGGCTCGAGCGAATACATAATGTTCGGAACGAGACTGTCTACGTTGATAAACGGATCTTTGTCGAGAAACTCTTGCAGATTATAGAACTTCCCTTGCTCCGCGAGCGGATAGGCGATGCTGCCCGATTCCATCATCGCGATATCCGGCACGTCGTTGCCCGCCACCATCGTCGTCAGCTTCGTGTCGTAATCGGCGGCGATATGCTGCAAGTCGACTTTAATATTCGGATATTTCGTTTCGAAGCGCTGAATCGCAACCTTGTATGCCGCGACTTCCTCCGGCGCGCCCCACACGGTCATGCGGAGCGTAATGAGTTCATCCGACTTCGGCTTGGACTCCCCGGCAGCCGACGGCGAGGATTGGCCGCCGTTCGAATCGGATTTCGCGCATGCGGACAGGATGGCGGAGAGTGCAAGCAACAGGATCATGAGAACCGCGATCGGTTTCTTTTGGCGTTTCATTTTCCGAACCCCTCTCGTTTGCGTCTTTATGGATACCATAGCTGCAGTCTATGATACCTTGATTATAAATTTTGAGGGAACGCTTACATAACCCGAAAGTCTTTGGAATGGTGGACTAATATTAGGGTTTGAGCGGCAGCGTGATCACGACGCTCGTTCCCGAGTTCGGCCGGGAGTTTATCGAGATGCCGTACTGCCCGCCATACAGCAATTGAATTCTGGCAATCGTGTTCTTGATGCCGACCGAGGAGGACTCCCGGAACAAAATCGCCTTCACCGTATCCTCGCTCATTCCCCGGCCGTTATCGGCGATTTCGTAATATCGCGTATCGCTTTCGATCCACCCCCGGATGCGGATATAGCCGCCCGCCTCGATCTGATCGAAGCCATGCAAAATCGCGTTCTCGACAAAGGGCTGGAACAACAGCCGGGGGACCTTATATTCGTATAGCCGCGGATCGATCTCATAGCCGATGGCGAACTTGTCCTCGAAGCGGACGGACATAATGTAGAAGTAATTGTTCATCCAATCCGTCTCCTCCGACAGATGAACGGCCCCCCAGTCCTTGCGCGACGTATAGTGAAGCATATTGGACAGGCACACGAGCATTTTGCTGAGCTCCTTCTGCCCGTTCTCGATGGCCGTCCAGTTCATTACGTTTAAGGTGTTGTACAGAAAATGAGGATTCATCTGCATGCTGAGCGCCTGAATTTCGGCCTCCTGCTCCTTCAGCTTGATCTCGTAGTTTTCCGTCACGAGATGCCGGATCTGCGCGTTCATGCGATTGAAGCGCTGCAGCAAAATACCGAACTCGTCGTTCGTGCGAAACGCGATCTGGGTCTGAAAGTCGCCTTCCCCTACCGAACGCATCGCTCCCAGCAGCTTCTTGATCGGCTTGGTGATTCTTCCCGCAATGAAGTAAGCGAAGACCAGCGCCACGATTCCCATAATGACGGCCATCAACATGCTCGACGTCCGGATGACGGGCACCAGGTTGCTCACCAGCGCCGATTCCGGCGTCCATACGACCGAGATCCAGCCGGTAACGGCCGAACGATCGTAGCCGACGATGACGGGCTCCCCATCCAGCGTCATTCTCAGCGTACCGCTATTCTCCAGCTGCAGTCGCTCCAGCCACTGTTCTTTGTAGATTTGCGAAATTTTGTCGGGATCGCTGCTGGCCACGACCTTATAGTCCCCGTTCATGACCAGATAGCGGGAGCTCTCGGGAAAGCTCTCCTCGTAGAGAGATCTTAGCGCTTCCAATTTGAAGCTGATCGCGAGAACGGGGCGTTCCACGCCGGCCTCCATCTTCTCCAGCGTCGTATTGTTCAAATAAGAGAAGTCCAATAACCTCGTCGCGGAGAACAAGTGGCGAAAGTCCAGCTTCCCTTCCTGCAAATACGGTTGGGCAAACATGTCCACGAAATCGTAAGTGGGATACCAGACGATTTTCCCTCCGGCCTGCTGCGTCTTGCGATAAATATCCGAGAGCGTAGGATCCCCCTGCGGCAGCATCTGTCCGAAAGTGAAATAAGACGTCCATAGCTGGTAAGCGTAGACATCTTCGTTCAAGGAGAAGTATTTGCTTAGCACCGACGAGACCTGACGGTCCGCTTCGAATAGTTCCGCTTCGTTCGAGGGGTTCAGGTTGCTGAAGATGCGGAACAGATCCTTGTCCACGAATAAGGCCAAGCTGTTCTGCTCGATGATGGCCAGCTTCGTATCCATGATCGCGTTGTTTTTCTTCACGATCTCGAACACGTTCTTCTGCGCTTGCTCCGTCACCACCTGAAGACTGGTCCGATAGTAGAGAATCCCGAGCACGATGAGCGGAATCGCAATCAGGAAAATATAGCTTGCCAATATACGCGAGCGGAAAGTCGTCCTCATTCCTTGCGTTTCCTTTCCGGAAGTGACGTATGCTTATAGGTTTCCGGCGATAGGCCGTGATGCTTCTTGAATACCCGGCAGAAGTACTTGGTATCCTGGTACCCGCACTCCGCGGAAATCTCGTAGATTCTGAGCCTGTTCTCCGCGAGCAGCTCCTTGGCGCGCCTCATTCGAGCAGCCGTCACATGCTCGGAGAACGTTCTTCCCGTCTTGCTTTTAATGAAAGTGCTGAAATAGGAAGGATTGAAGAAAAAATGAGCCGCGGCCCGCTCCAGCGTCAACTCCTCTTTGGCATGCTCCTCTATCCACCTCAAACAATTCGCGACGATCATTTCGTTCTTGTCCCGCTGGGCCTGCATCAGGTTTTCGTGCACTTCCCGAATACCGGCCTCCACCAGCTCCATTAGCTTGCCGTACGAACCGCATTCCTGAACGAGCGACGTGGCGGTTTGCGTGAGGAGGCTGCCGACTTGACGGTCCACGAGATCGTGAACTCTGCTTTTGATTTTCATAAGAAGAAGGGAGGCTTGCTCCTTAACGAGCGCGGGCTGCGCACGGCCGGCGTCCGACAACCGATCGAAGGCGAGCCTGCACTGATCGATCGCATGCTCGACCTCGTTCCCGAGCAAAGCTTCGAACAGCCTTTCCGAATCGATCGGAACGGGATTGCCGTTAGCGGGTCTGAACTCGCCATAATAGAACAGCCCGCCCCGGCATTCGAAAAAGTTATGCTCGTTCGCCGTCTGCGCGGCTCGGTAAGCCTGCGGCCCGTTGCTCGATAGCGATTCGCAATAAGGGCCGATTCCGTGAGTCAACCGCCCGGTCGTCGACAGTTCCGCGGAGAGGGAGGCGACGATTGCGCGAATCCGCTGCTCCAAGCCGGGAGCAAGCGGAGGCGTGCGAACGACCGTTACGGCGACATAGCTTCTATCCTGCAATCCGTTGTGGAGAATCGTCATCGCTTTCCCCAGCTTCGACCAGCCCCGCTCCAAGCTTTGCAAGTAGGCCAGCCCGCTCATTCTCTCTTCGTCCGGACCGCCGTTTCTCAGCTCGGAATAGATC
>JAEZZE010000239.1 GCA_023418755.1 Bacillota bacterium
GCGCATGTTAACGGTCTCCCAGACCGTTAATGGGGCGAATTTGGCGGAGTGGCTGACTTTAACGGTCTCGCAGACCGTTAATGGGGCGAATTTGGCAGATTGGCGCATGTTAACGATCTCGCAGACCGTTAATGGGGCGAATTTGGTGGAATGGCGCGTGTTAACGGTCTCGTAGACCGTTAACGGGGCTCTACTGATGTTGATTTTGTTTGCGCCACTCCAGCGGAGTGACCCCGACGGATTTTACGAATTGCTCGTAAAAACGGCTGGAGCTCGTAAAGCCGACCTCGGAGGAAATGAACTCGATCGCTTTGCTCGTCTGGCCGAGCAGCCTCTTCGCTTCTTCGATTCGCAGATTGATGACGTACTGCTTAGGAGAGACGCCGATCGCTTCCGAAAACTTTTTGCGAAGAATGCTTTCGGACAAGTAATGACGGGCGGCGATCTCGTGGATCGTAATCGGCGTGTTGTAGCTTCGATGTATCTCCTTCAGCACCTCCTGCACGATCCGCTTGTCGCCGCTCGTCTCGGCGTCGAAAGCGACGGTTACGTTCCGATGGAACAACAGCAGCACCGTTTCGAAGGCGATTCTCATCAGATCGTAGGAATAATCCCCGCGTTCCTCGGAGTGCCACTCCCGCTCCAACCGGGACAGGCTCGTCTCCGCCCAATGCCTGTCCTCCTCGTTCAAGCGCGCGCTCCATAGCCGGTGCGGCTTCTGGTAGGCGCTAAGGAACAAATATTGACAGTAAGCCGGAACCTTGGCATAGAGAAAATGCACGGAAAGCCCCGTCCACGGCTCGGTGCAGACGAAGCCGTGATGAAGCCCGGAAGGAATCAGAATCAGGTCCCCCGCCGACACCTTGATGTTTTGCTCGTACGAGCTGTAATAGCCTTCGCCGCCCAAAATCAAGGTTAACTCGTCGTATTCGTGCGAATGGGACATGAACAGGCCTTCTCCCTGCTCGGCCTGAAAAGTATGCGGCTTGAATCGTTCGATGCTCGTAATGAAACCCTTGGTCATCTCGGACATTCGCCCTTCCCTTATCCGTCTTGGCGACCTGAGAAACCGCTCGTCGTACGCGTTATGCTCTTATATTACCACGCCTCCGGCGACGGGAGCCATAGCCTGGCCGTCCCGGAGGAACTCTCATTTTTCCGCGTCAACGGGGGAATGCTACCCAGTACCTTGCCGCTGATCTGCCGTGCGGCGGGGCATTTTTCTCACGGGAGATGTAACCATGGAAAGCTTCGTCCGGTGGGTATCGTCCCACGTTTTAGCCGTTCTAATTATTCTCGGCGTCGTTTATGCGGTCGGATACGTTCTGACCCATCGCAAATCGCTGTTTTATAAAGAATGAGCCCCCGCGAGTTTCGCCTGCTTGCGCAGGCTCCCTCATCGGAGGCTCCTATTCCATATGCCGGCCTACTCCCTCGTTAAGGGCGCCTTCGCCGAAATGTCCGGACGCCGCGCACCGGGGCGTCGTGCGCTACACGAGCGCCTTGGCGGCAATGTCCGTACGATTTTGTTTGCCTTCGAACGAGATACCGGCCGCCGCCGCATACGCGTTGGCCCGCGCTTCGGCGATGCCCGCGCCGCGTCCGACGACGCCAAGCACTCGTCCGCCGTTGGTCACGACCCGTCCGTCTTTCAGCGCCGTTCCCGCATGGAAGACCAGAGCCCCCGGAACGGTTACGTCGTCCAGACCGTCGATCGGGAAGCCTTTCGGATACGAGCCCGGATAGCCGCCCGAAGCGAGCACGACGCATACCGCCGCCTCGTCGCTCCAGCGCATGTCGACCTGATCGAGAGTGCCGTCGATCGAAGCGAGGAAAATATCCAGCAGATCCGTCTCCAACCGGGGCAGAACGACCTGCGTCTCCGGATCTCCGAAACGGGCGTTGAATTCGATCGTTTTCGGACCGTCCTTCGTGATCATGAGTCCCGCGAACAGAACGCCGCGGAACGGGCGCCCTTCCGACACCATGGCGCGCGCCGTCGGCTTGACGATGTTCTCGATCGCTTCCTCGATAATCGCCGGATCGATGTGCGGAAGCGGAGAATACGTGCCCATGCCGCCGGTATTCGGCCCTTTGTCGTTGTCGAACACTTGCTTATGGTCCTGCGCGGGCGACATCGCCCGTACCGTCTCTCCGTCCACGAACGCGAGAATGGACATTTCCTGGCCTTCGAGGAACTCCTCGATGACGACTTTGTCGCCGGCCGCGCCGAACGACTTGCTCACCATCGTCTCCTCCAGCGCCTTGTCCGCTTCCTCGCGCGTGAAGCATACCGTTACGCCTTTGCCCGCGGCCAGCCCGTCCGCCTTGATGACGATCGGAACCGGCTGTTGGGCCAGGTAGGCCCTAGCCGACTCGTAGTCGGTAAAAGTCTCGTATTTCGCGGTCGGAATATCGTACTTGCGCAGCAGATTTTTCATGAAAATTTTGCTTCCCTCGATCTCCGCCGCGTTTTTGCGGGGACCGTACACCGGAATCGCGGCCGCCTCGAACTCGTCCACGATACCCGCCGCCAGCGGATCGTCCGGACCGACAACGACGAGGTCGATCGCCTGCTCTTTGGCGAAACCGACGAGACGGGCGAATTCCATCTCCCCGATATCCACGTTCTCTGCCAACCGGGCAATTCCGGCGTTGCCGGGAGCGCAGTAGATTTTGTCGACTTTGGGGCTCTTCTTCAGCGCCCAGACGATCGCGTGCTCGCGTCCGCCGCGTCCGATAACCAGAATACGCACGATTAGACCCCTCCTTCGGAAACCTTGTTGACGACCTTCAAGGAAACTTCCCCGTCGGAGATGCCGATCGTTTTCACGAGCAGAGAGATTTTGTTGTCTTCGTTGAGCAGGTTCCAGTAGAACTGTGCCGTCTCCTGTTCATCGTCGAACAAAGGCGCAAGCTGAGGCTCCCCGGCGAAGGAAGGCAGCGGATTGCCGTCTCCTACATACGTCGAGATGAAATGTCCGTATCCCGCGATCGCTTTTTCATAGTGGAAAAATTGTCGCTTTGTCTGGGATTCGTCGTTCTCGTTCGTTTTCAGGATCGACAGCTTGTAGGCATTTAACTTGTCGTTCAGGTCGACGATCCCCGAGATACGAGGCGTAAAATTCGGCGGGTCCGGCTCGTAGGTACGCTTCGATAGCGCGTCCTCGAAGCTGCCGCCGCTCTTCAGCGCTTCCCAGATCGTATCGGTCTGGTCGCCGTTGGTAACGATATGGGTTCCGCCTTCATGGCGAAGCGGATAATAGATGATAAGCGAAGGATCGGACAACTTGGCCGGATCGCGCGCTTCCGTGCGCAGAAATCCGTTCTCCTCCGGCACGAATATACGATTGCGGCTGTTCTCGCTTCTGCCCATGATCCAGTAAACCTGCACGTACCGAGAAGCGTCCGGCGTAAGGCCGATGACGATTCCGCGCCCCGGATAAGCGTTTGTCTTCAACTGCTGGACGGTGCGATCCGCCAGCTCCTGCCATTTTGCGGACATGATTGCCGCCCCTTTCCTCTTCGTGTACACGTTCATATGAGGGTTCAAAAAGTTCGATTTTCAGCACCGAGGCTGGTCGTTCGCCTGACGGCGAACTGCTCGCCCATGCATCCGGGAAGGGTGGATGACGGCGATGAGGAACGATCGTAAAGCGTAGTGAAGGCTACGTGAGCACCGGAAGAACCGGCTGAATCCAAGATTCGATGTCGAATTCGCTTCCCAATCGGCTTCGTGATCAAAATCGGACTTTTTGAACGACCTCTCTTTAGTGATGGAACAGGCGCACTCCCGAATAAACCATAACCATATTATAGTCGTTGGCGGCTTGCACCACTTCTTCGTCGCGCAACGACTTGCCGGCTTGAATGACGTATTTCACGCCGCTCCGGCTGGCCCGGTCGAGATTGTCGCGGAACGGAAGGAAAGCGTCGGAGCCGTAGGAGACGCCTTGCAGCCCCTTCAGCCATTCGCGCTTCTCTTCGCGCGTAAGACGGGCCGGCACGACCTCGAAGCAGCTTTCCCATGCCGCCTGTTCGATCGGCGTGACCTCGTCCTCGAGCCAGAGGTCGATGGCGTTGTTCTGCTCGGCGCGCGCCAAGCCTTCGCGGAACTTCATGTTCAGCGCGGCCGGATGCTGCCGGAGATACCAACGGTCCGCCTTATCGCCGGCGAGGCGCGTGCAGTGAATGCGCGATTGTTGACCGGCGCCGATGCCGATCGTCTGCCCGTCCAGCGTATAGCAGATGGAGTTGGACTGCGTATATTTGAGCGTGATGAGCGCTACGAGCATGTCGCGCTTGGCGCCATCCGGGATCTCCTTGTTCGCGGTGATCACGTTCGCGAGGTCGAACACGGAAGCGTCCGGCACGGCGCCGTTGCGCTCCTGCTGGAGCTTCAGGCCGAACAGCGTGCGGGTTTCGATCGGTTCCGGCACATAATCCGGATCGATTTGCAGAATAAGGTACTTGCCGCCCTTCTTCTGCTTCAAAATATCGAGCGCCTCAGGCGTATAACCCGGCGCCACGACCAGATCGGACACCTCGCGCTTCAGCAGCGTCGCCGTCGATGCGTCCACGACGTCGCTCAGCGCGGCCGCGTCTCCGAACGAGGACATCCGGTCGGCTCCGCGCGCGCGGGCGTAGGCGACGGCCAGCTCCGACAGCCCGTCGGCGTCGACGAAATAAGCCTTCGCCAGCTCGGGGGACAGCGGCGAATAGACGGCCGCTCCCGCGGGGCTGACGTGCTTGAAGGACGCCGCGGCCGGAAGCCCGGTCGCCTGGCGCAGCTCGCGCACGAGCTGGAACGCGTTCAGCGCGTCGAGCAGATTGATGAAGCCCGGGTCCCCGTTCAGCACGGTAAGCGGCAGAGGCTTGCCGTCGGAGAACAGCTTCGCTTCCTTCTGGTGCGGATTCATGCCGTATCGTAAAGCAATTTCGCGGATCTCGCTCATGAATAATTTTCGTCCTTTCCTGTTTCGGCTCGTCGTCCGGCGTTAATCGCCGAGACGGATAGTCACTTTCCGGTCGTTCAACGTCACGCGTCCTTCCGCGATCCAGCGGACGGTCCGCGGCAGCAGCTCATGCTCGATCGCATGCACCCGCTCCGCCAGCGAATCCTCCGTATCGTCGTCCCGGACCTCGATAGCACGCTGCGCGATAATCGGTCCGGAATCCATGCCGCCGTCCACGAAATGAACCGTCGCGCCCGTCAGCTTGACGCCGTATTCCAGCGCTTGACGAATCGCCCGCACTCCGGGGAAAGAAGGCAATAGCGCCGGATGGATGTTGATCATCCGCCCATAATAGGGCTCCACCAGCGTCGCGGTAATCAGCCTCATATAGCCGGCTAGCACGATCAGCTCCACGCCCTCTTCGCGGAGGCGTCCTACGATCTCTTCTTCGTAGGCTTCCCTCGTCGCGTACGATTTCGGCTCGAACAGGAAGGTCGGCACGCCCAGCGCTTCCGCCCGCTGCACGACTCTTGCCGACGGCTTGTCGCAAACGAGCAGCGACACCGTCGCCGGGATCGCCTGCTCCCGGATCGCCTCGACGAGCGCCTGAAAATTGCTCCCGCTTCCGGACGCGAATACCGCGACTTTCAGCGGCTTCCGGTTCGGCGCCTCATGACCCGAATTCGGCAGAGTTGTCGGCGCCGTTGGCGCAGTTGGCGATGCCGTCAACGCGGTTGGCGATGCCGTCAACGCAGTTGGCGATGCCGTCGACGCGGTTGGCGATGCCGTCGACTGCCGGTTATCGGCTGCCGAGTCGCGACCAACCTTCATGGCAGCTCAGCGCCTTCGAATGTCACGACTTTGGAGCCCTCTGTCACCGTGCCGATGCGGTAGGCTTGCTCGCCGACCGCCTTCGCGATTTCAAGCGCTTGAGCGGCTTGAGCCTCAGGCACGACCAGCACCATGCCGATTCCCATGTTGAACGTCGTGTACATATCGCGGTCGGAGATGCTTCCGGCTTGCTGCAGCAGTCCGAAAACAGGAAGCACCGGCCACGAGCCGCGGTTGATATCGACGTCGACGCCTTCCGGCAGCATGCGCGGAATATTCTCGATGAAGCCGCCGCCCGTAATGTGGGCCATCCCCTTGATGGAGACCGATTCGAGCAGCTTCAAAATTTGCTTGACGTAGATGCGCGTCGGCTCGATCAGCGCGTCGCCCAGCGTCCGGCCTTCGAGCTCGGCGGGCTTGTCCGTAAGCGAATACCCTTTTTGCTCCAGCAATAAACGGCGAACCAGCGAAAAGCCGTTCGAATGAATGCCGCTGGAAGCCAATCCGATAACGGCGTCCCCGGCCTTGATCGTCGAGCCGTCGATCGCTTTGGGGCGATCCACGATGCCGACCGTGAATCCGGCGATGTCGTACTCTCCTTCGGAGTACATGCCCGGCATCTCGGCCGTTTCCCCGCCGATCAGCGCGCAACCAGCCTGCTCGCAGCCGTCCG
>JAEZZE010000259.1 GCA_023418755.1 Bacillota bacterium
TCCGTCGACTTGCTCGTTGTCATCGCGCTGCCGGGAGTATGCACCGTGTCGATCGCGGCGACCGTAACCCCGAGGCCGATCTGTTTGGCGTTAACACCGCCCTGAGTTCCTTCGATAGGAGCAGTAACTCCCGCCATCGATTGGCTCAAAATGTCCTTGAACATGACGCGGCCCGCTTTGAAACCGACCGTGTTCACGTTGGCGATATTGTTGCCGATAACGTCAAGCTTCGTCTGAAACCCTCTCATTCCGGATACGCCGGAATACATAGATCTCAACATGTAATGCCTACCTCCAATAAGGTGGATTAAGCCGCTTCAATCGGTCCGCGGCTGCGGGCTTCCTTTGCAGGACCGGCCCGTTTGTTCATTAGCTGACGACGACGGCGCTATCGATTTGCGTGAAAATGTGCTCTTTCATCGAAGGGCCGTCCATCGCGGTGACGACGGTCCGGTTCGGCACGCTGACGATCATGGCGATGTCCCGGAACAGCACCAAGGAATCTTTGGCCCCTTTGGCGGCTGCCTGATCGACGGCGCTGGCGATTCGTTCGAGCTGATCCGGCTGCAAGCGAATGCCTCGCTGCAGCAAGCGCTGTTCGGCATGATGGCTGAACTTCAACTGCTGTTGATCGAGCAGTTGCTTAAAAGATACGCCTTCGGAGCCGGTCTCCCTGTTCCGATCCGGCGGCCGATGGCCTTGAATCGGGCCCGTACGCCCCGTCGTTAGATGCATCGCGAGCATCGGGTTATTCATTTCCCGCCACCTCCGGCTCGGGTTGTTCCCCGCCGGTATCGGGCTGCTCCGCGGAAGGCTCGGAGATCGAAATGATTTTGTCGATCGGTACCGCAAGATCGCCGATCTGCGCGTACTGCACCCCGCCCGTCCAGATGATCGAGCTGACCGTGCCTCTTTGCACGACGCCTTCTTTGCCTTCTTCGACGTTGTCCGCGTACCATTCGATCTGCTTTCCGATGAGCCCCGTAGCCATTCCCGCCGATTGCTTCAACGCCGTAATTTCCTTGGTCATGTTCATCATCTGCTCCAAGGAGGAGAACTGCGCCATCTGAGCGATAAATTCCTTATCCTGCATCGGCTGCATCGGGTCCTGATAACGAAGCTGCGTCACCAGGATTTGCAGAAACTCGTCCTTGCCGAGCTCCTTGACCGGTTCTCTAGCCGCCGCCTTGACGTTCTGGGCGGAGTAGTACGGCCAGATGTTTTTCGTGCTGACGCTGTCAGCCACTTTACTCACCTCCCCTGCTTCGACGTTAAGCCGTTACGTTGATCGAGCTTCCGAAGCCGGCTTCCTTAAGAGAAGTGTTGCGCTCCAGTTCGGCCGCGAATACGGCGGAATCTTCGTTTCCGTCGTTTCCGTCGCGCCCGCCGGAACTTCCGTCCCTGCCGGAGTTCGAATTGCGGTGCTCTTGATGCTGCAACGTCGCTTCGTCGGAAGCCGAGGACTGCTGGACGACCTCAAGCCGTTCTACCTGCAGCCCCTGCCCGTTCAAGGAGGCTCTGAGCTGCGCCATTTGGTTCTCCAGAAGCTCCTTGGCGGCCGGATTGTCCGCCACGAATTGCGCGGTCAGCACGCCGTTGTTCATAACGATGCGAATGTCCACTTGCCCGAGATGTTGCGGAGTCAGCGTGAGCTTCGCCTCGGAAACGCCGTTGCCTTGCGTCAGCTGAAACTGCTTGACCAGGTATCTGCCCATCTGCTCGGCGAATTGCTGAACGGGAACCGGGTTCGGTACCGGCACCGCCGCTTTGGCCGTCGCGGCGTCCGCGTTCGTCAGCCGATCGTTCTGAAGCAGCGACCATACCGGCCTCGTATCCGAAGCCCCCGTCTGTTCCGCCGATTCGACCGTCGCGGCTGCCGTCCGGGCGCCCGTTTGCGCCTCTTCGTCGGAGCCGGCCGCCATTTGGAAGCGCCATACCGGATCTCGCAGCGCCTGCGCCGGCTTCCGGGATTCCTGGATCGAAGCCGCTTGGGTCGAAGCTTCCTTGACGACCGCCGCTTCGGCAGCCGATACGCCGTTCCCTTTGCCGCCTGCTTTGGCCCGTTCGGCTTCTCCCGTCTTCGCTTCGCTCTTCGCCGCCGAAGCCGCAACGATCGCCGTTAATGCATCCAACGCCGCTTTGATCTGCCCGCCGATGGGAGGCATTTGCTCCTGCGCGTCCTTCCCGGCCGAGATAGCGTCGGCCAGCTGCTTCGCGACATCGCTCAGCGCTTGGACGACCGGTTTGGACAATGGCGTGTTGAGGGCAATGTCAACCGTCTGTCCGGCGTCGGAAGCTTCCGTAAGCGCCGTATCCGCCGAAGGCCGATTCGCCCGAAGCTGTTCGAGCAAGCTTTGCAGCATAACCAGCATCGCCGCCAGCTGCTCCTGCGTTTCCGGCGAGAGCTCGGCGTCCGCTTGATCAAGCTGATCCAATTGTTCGATCAGGCTCGACAGCATCGCAAGCAAATCTTGGGCTTCGCCTTCTTCTTCGAGAGCCCCGACGGCTCCGATCAGTCCGGACAGGCCGACGGGAAGGGAAAGTCCGCCTCCGCCGTTCGTCTGAGCCGGGGTACCGCCTCCGTCGATCGCCTGCACGAGCGCGCCCGCGAATCCGTTGCCGCCTTCCGCCGCTCCCTGGGAGCCGCCCGCAGCCGTCGCCAACGCTTTGGCCGCCGAGGAAGGCGCGGATGAAATGACCATGTTCATCTTGTGTTCACCTCCTTTCCCGTTAGCGGAACGTTAAGGATTAGCCGGCATCAGCTTGCCGACGAGGTTCGCGGCGGCCTTCTTGTCCAACGCGGACAATTCGTTGAGAACCTTGGCGCGAGCGTCGTTGTCCAAAGCGTCCAGGATGCGCAGCGCCTTGCTTTGGGCGGTCGTCGACATCTGCAGCAGCAGTTCGGCCGCCTTCTTCGGCTCCATGCTGGAGAAGGTGCGGTTCAGCTCCGCCGTATCCAAAGCTGCCGAAGTGTCCGCAGGGCTGTTCTCGAGTTCCTTGATCCGCGATTGCAGCGCCGCGATCTCCCTCTCTTCGACCGTATCCGCATCCTTCAGCTTGACGGTCACGTCGGCCGCCTTCTTCGGAGTCATTCGCTCCAGCACGCGTCCGCGTTCGGTTTCCGTCATCGCGCCCAGCACGAGAGCGGATTCCTCCAGCGTCATGCTTTCCAGAATCGGAGCCGCTTTGCTCGGAGTCATCTTCCCGTACATGTTGGCCAGTCCCTTGATCCGGGAGGCGTAAGCTTCGCCCGTAATGGTGCGCTCTTCTCCGGCCTTCGTCAGTTCGTCCAGCTTCAACTGCAGCTC
>JAEZZE010000454.1 GCA_023418755.1 Bacillota bacterium
ATGGATCGTCTTCAGTACCTGATCGATTTCGAAGCGCGGCAGCAGCACGAGCGTATTCGCCGCATAGACGCCCAGGTTGAGCAGGACGGTCAGCCCGAACACGTGGAAAAAAGGCAGCGCGGCCAACAGCCGTTCCTTCGCGGTCTCCGACTTATAGCACCATAACCGGGTTTGAATCGTGTTGGCGACCAGATTGTAGTGCGTCAGCATGACGCCTTTGGCCGGACCGGTCGTTCCGCCCGTATACTGAACGAGCGCCAAATCCCGCTCGGCGTCGACGTCCGCCAGGACGGGATAAGCCGGGGAGCCCTTGATCAGCTCGCGAAACGACACCACGTCCTCGCCGTACGTTACCCGGACATGCTTGCCTTCCTTTTTCTGCTTGAGAACGTAAAGCGCGTTTTTCGGGAAAGGCAGATAGTCTTGAATCGTAGTGACCGCGATTCGTTCCAGCGGCCGTTTGGCCGTAGCTTGCCTGACGCGGCCCAAGAGAATATCCAGCGCGACGATCATCCGGGCGCCCGAATCCGCAAGCTGATGCTCCAGCTCGCGGGGCACGTAGAGCGGATTGGTCATGACGACGACTCCGCCGATCATCAGAATGCCGAAATAGGCGATCACCGCCTGCGGACAGTTCGGAAGCATGACGGCGACGCGATCGCCCTTGCGGATGCCCAGCCGAAGCAGGGCGTTCGCAAAACGGCGGGATTGCTCCAGAAGAGAGCCGTACGTCACCTTTTTCCCCAGAAATTCCAGGGCGACGTTGTCGGGATAAGCTGCGGCGGATTCGACCAGTAAGCAGGCCAAATTTTTTTTCGGATAATCGTGCGAATGCGGAACTTCGGCAGGATATTCCTTTAACCAGGGCGGATTGGACACCATCGACACCTCGCTCACGCGTTAGTGAGTTGCTCCGGTTACGGTACTGCGTTGCAGGAAAACCTTTCACACGACGTACTTTTCCGCTTCGATTACTCTGGCCGCGATCCGCCGTTTCAGTCCGATCGTATCGACTGCCGTGCGCCGCCCCAGCTTCTTCAGTATGGACAGCAGCGTCCGCAGCGCGTCTCCCGACTCCAGCGCCGTCAACGCTTCCCGGGCCCGCTCCTCGACTTTGCCGAACTCCTCGTGGACGAAGACGGTCGTCATGTCGACCGCGTTGGCCGCTTTGGCTTCGCCGCTCCGGCCGAGCAGCTTGCGGGCGCGCAGGAGCGCGCTTTCCATCGCGAACGCGGAGATCAGCATATCGCCCAGATGGCTGAGCACCTCCTGCTCCCGGTCCAGCTTCGTCTGATATTTCTGCACCGCTTGGGCTCCGGTCATCAGAAAAATCTTTTTCGCCATGGCAAGCAAATGCGTCTCCTGCTCCAGCGTCTCTTCGAACTCCCGGGTCGGCATCGGCTCCATCAGCTCCGCTTGAAGCGCCATCGCCTTCTGCATCACAGGCAGCTCGCCCTTCAAGGCGCGCTTGATCAGCGCCCCGGGAATGAGCAGCCGGTTGATCTCGTTCGTCCCTTCGAAAATACGGTTAATGCGCGAGTCCCGGTAGATGCGCTCGATGCGATATTCCTGGATGTAGCCGTAGCCGCCGTGGATCTGCACGCCCTCGTCGGCGACGAAGTCGAGCGCCTCCGAGCCGAATACTTTGTTGATCGAGCATTCGAGCTGATACTCCGCGATCGCCTTGGCCGCCTGAAACCCGACGTTGTCCGCGCCGTGGTCGACCTCCGCCAGCCCTTCGTCGAACAGCCCGGCGGTGCGGTATACCATGCTCTCCAGCGCGAAGGAGCGGATATTCATCTCCGCCAACTTCTTGCCGATAAGCGGGAACGAGGAGATCGGGCGGCCGAACTGCACGCGCTCGTTGGCATACTTGGCGGACAGCCCGATCGCTTCCTTGGAGGTTCCGAGCGTGCCCGCGGCCAGCTTGAAACGGCCGATGTTCAAAATGTTGAAGGCGATCAGATGGCCTTTGCCGGCTTCCCACAGCAGATTTTCGGCAGGCACCTTGACGTCCTCGAGAATGAGCGGGCAGGTGGACGAGCCCTTGATGCCCATCTTCTTTTCCTCTGGACCTATGCTGACGCCCGGCATCGTCCGCTCCACGATAAACGTGCTGAAGTCGGTTCCGTTCACCTTGGCGTACACGATGAAAACGTCGGCGAAGCCTGCGTTCGTAATGAACTGCTTCGTGCCGTTGAGCACGTAAAACTTGCCGTCCTCGGTCGGCGTCGCCGTCGTCTTGGCCCCCTGCGCGTCCGAACCGGAAGACGGCTCCGTCAGGCAGTAGGCGGCCAGCTTCCCGCCCGTGGCCAGCTCCGGCAAATATTTGCGTTTCTGGGCCTCGGTGCCGAAGTAGACGATCGGCAGCGTGCCGATGCCGACATGCGCCCCGGCGGACAGCGCGAAGGAGGAAGCCTTGGCGAAGCGCTCGCCGATCAGCGTCGTGCCGACCTTATCCAGTCCGAGCCCGCCGTAGGCTTCAGGCACGTCCGCGCCGAGCAGCCCGGTCTCGCCCGCCAGTCGCAGCTTCGCCACGGTCAACTCGTAATTCAGCTTCTCGATCGCTTCGTCATGAGGCGCGATCTCGGTCTCGACGAAATCCTCCGTCGTCTGCGCGATCATCCGATGCTCCTCGGTAAAGTCCTCGGGCGTAACGATGCGGTCCGCATCGATGTCCTCGATGATGAAGCTTCCGCCTAGCACTTTGCCCATCGCTTTTCGCTCCTTTGAGATGATGTGGAAATAGGGGTCTCGCGGCTTGGCTCCCTCGACCCGGTGGGCACCACGGCTCCAGGCACTTACTTGGCCTTCGCGATCTCCGCTCACTCCCGGTCACCCCTCGCCAAGGCACTTTTGTGGCCCTCGCACTCTTCGCTCTCTCCCGACCACTCGCCGCCAAGGCACTTTCGTGGCCTTCGCGAGATGAGAGCCCCACTTCTCAGTTCTTGCTCTAATTCTCAGTTCTTGCTCTGCTTCTCAGTTATTGCCCCACTCCCCGCTTATCCGCCATGCACCTCGAACACGCCCGCCGCGCCCATGCCGCCGCCGATACACATCGATACGACGCCGTAGCCGCCGCCCCTCCGGCGCAGCTCATGAAGCAGCGTCGCCGTCAGCTTCGTTCCCGTACAGCCAAGCGGGTGGCCGAGCGCGATCGCGCCGCCGTTCACGTTCACCTTCTCCTCGTCGATGCCCAGCTCGCGAATGATATGCACGCATTGGGAGGCGAAAGCTTCGTTAATCTCGAACAGCTTGACGTCGTCCAGCGAGATGCCCGCCATCTTCAGCGCCTTCGGAATCGCCTTGACCGGACCGACGCCCATGATTTCGGGATCCACGCCGGCCAGCGCGAACGAACGGAAGGCCGCGAGCGGCTTCAGTCCGAGCGCGTCCGCCCGCTCCCGGCTCATAACCACGGCCGCCGCCGCTCCGTCGCTCATCTGCGAGGCATTGCCCGCCGTCACCGTGCCGCCAAGCTTAAACGACGGCTTCAGCTTGCCCAACGCTTCGACGTTCGTATCGGGGCGTACCCCTTCGTCCGTATCGAACGTCAGCCGCTCCGTCCGCAGCTTGCCTTTGTCGTCCACGCTTTTCCGCTCGACCGCCACCGGCACGATCTCGTCCTTGAACCTGCCCTCCGCGATTGCCTTCGACGCCTTCGCGTGCGACCTCGCAGCGAACGCGTCCTGGTCCTCTCGCGACACGCCGAACCGTGCGGCTACGTTCTCCGCCGTATGTCCCATGCCGATGTACACCTGCGGCATTTCCTCGACGATGCGCGGATTCGGGGAAACTTTGAACCCGGTCATCGGCACGCGGCTCATGCTCTCGACGCCTCCGGCGATGATCGCGTCGGCATGGCCGAGCAGGATCCGTTCGGCCGCGAACGCGACCGACTGCAGGCCGGAGGAGCAGAAACGATTGATCGTCAGCGCGGGCACCTCGCTCGGAAAACCCGAGTATAGCGACATGATGCGCGCGAAGTTCAGCCCCTGCTCTCCCTCCGGCATCGCGCAGCCGATGATGATGTCCTCGACGTCCTCCTTCCGCAAGCCGGGAGTTCGGTCCATGACCGCCTCCAGCACCGCCTTGCCCAAATCGTCGGCGCGCGTCTGCGCCAGGCTGCCCTTCTTCGCTTTGCCCACCGCGGTGCGCGCGACGGACACGATTACGGCCTCTCTCATCGCTTGTTCACTCCCTTGCAAAGTTAGTTGCTTTGCGGATTGCCGCATAGGGTCGCCATCATGGGCCCTTCGCGGCTCACTCCACTCCCCCGCAAAGTTAGTTGCGCAGCGGCTTGCCCTTGGCCAGCATGTGCTGCATCCGCTGCTGCGTCTTCGGCTCGCCGCACAGGCTGAGGAACGCTTCCCGTTCCAGATCGAGCAAATATCGCTCGGTCACGAGCGTACCCGCCGGAACGTCGCCTCCGGCCAGCACGTGCGCCAGCTTCTTGGCGATTTTCAAGTCGTGATCGCTGATGTAGCCGCTCTCCCTCATGCCGATCGCGCCGAGCTGCAGCACCGCCTTGCCTTCCGAACCGGCGACGCGAATCCGCTCCTCGCCGATCGGCTCGTAGCCCGCCCGCGCCATCCGTAGCACGGCTTGCTTGGCTTCGTAGACGAGATGGTCATGATTGGCGAGCACGCGGTCCGTCTCGCGCAAGTAACCGAGACGCTTCGCATCGTGCCCGCTCGAAGATACTTTCGCCATGCCGATCGTCTCGAACGCCCGATTCAGGAAGGGCTGCAAGTCGGCTTCCGGAAGCCCGGCGCTCTTGCCGATCCGAATCGCGAACTCCTTGCAGCCCCCGCCCGCCGGAATCAGGCCCACTCCGGTCTCCACGAGCCCGTAATACGTCTCGGCGGAGGCGATGACCTGATCCGCGGGCATGCATGCCTCCACGCCGCCGCCCAGCGTCATCCGGTGCGGCGCGGCCACGACCGGCTTCTCCAGCCTTTTCACGGCGTACATCGCGTTCTGGAACAGGCGGATGATGTTGTCCACTTCGTCCCATTCCTCTTCCTGCGCTTCCATGAGCAGCAGCATCAGATTGGCTCCGACGCAGAAGTTGCGCCCTTGGTTGGCGATGACCAGCCCTTCGTAATTGCGCCGCACCTCCTCGACGCTCTGCGTGATCATGCTCAGAATGTCGCCGCCGATCGCGTTGTTCGGAGAATGGAACTCCAGACACGCCACGCCTTCGCCCAGGTCGATCAGGCTGGCCCCTCCGTTGCCCCTGATCGTTCGCCCGCGCTCCTTCAGGCTGCGCAGGGACACGACCTCCGGCCGCTCCTCGGCCTGTTGGTATTTCCCTTCATGGACGTAGAACAGCGAGCCGCTCTCCTTGCGGTAAAACGTCTCGTTCCCCTGCGCAAGCCAGTCCTTGACCCATTGCGGAACCGCCGTCCCTTCCCGCTCCATCCGCTCGGCTGAACGGGCGAGGCCAATCACGTCCCACGTCTCGAACGGCCCGAGCTCCCAGTTGAAGCCCCACTTCATCGCGTTGTCGATCTCCTCGATCGTGTCCGCGATTTCGCCGACCTTCTCCGCCGAATAGACGAGCACCTGCTTGAGCAGGCTCCACGCCAGCTCGGAATAGCGGTCACCTCCGGCCAGCAGCGCCTTGACCTTCTCCCTCGCGCCTTTGGCCAGCTTCGCGGCTTCCAGCGAACCGGAATTCACTCTCTTCTGCGGCGAGTACGTCATAGAGGCCGGTTCGAGCGAGGCGATCTCGCTTTTGCCGTCCGGACCTTTCGTCTTGCGATAGAAGCCCTGCCCGGACTTCTCGCCGAGCCAGCCTCTCTCTACTAAACTCTTTAATGCCGCCGGTACGCGGAACGCCTCCCTCTCCGACTCTTCCCGGACGTTGTCGTAGACGTTCTTCGCCACATGCGCGAACGTGTCGATGCCGACGAGGTCCAGCGTGCGGAACGTCGCGCTTTTCGGCCGGCCCATGGCGGGACCGGTCACCGCGTCGATCTCCTCCACCGTAAACCCGCCCGTCTCCATCTCGCGAAGCGTCGCCAGCAGCCCGTAGGTGCCGATGCGGTTGGCCACGAAGTTGGGCGTATCCTTGGCAAGCACGACGCCTTTGCCGAGCGCGCACTCGCAGAACACTTTCATCCGGGCGACCAGCTCCGGACTCGTATCCCGGCCCGGCACGATCTCCAACAGCTTCATGTATCGAGGCGGATTAAAAAAGTGCGTGCCCATGTAATGCCGCCGGAACGCCTCCCCGCAATGCGCCGACATCGCGTCGATCGAGATGCCCGACGTGTTGGACGAGACGATCGTGCCGGGCTTCCAATAATGCTCGATCCGGGACAACAGCTCCCTTTTCACCCCGATATTTTCGATGACGGCCTCGATCACCCAATCGAACTCGCCGATCGACGCCAGATGATCGTCCAGATTGCCCGGCGTAATGCGGTCCGCGAACGCCTCGTCGTAGAGCGGGGGCGGGTTTGTCTTCTTCAGCTTCGCGACGGCGGCCGCGGCCAACCGGTTGCGCACGGCGGGATGATCCAGGGTCAGCCCCTTGGCGGCCTCTTCCTCGGCAAGCTGCGCGGGGGTCATATCCAGCAGCAGGCATGGGATGCCCACGTTGGCCAGATGGGCGGCGATGCCGGAGCCCATAATGCCCGAGCCGATGACGGCGGCTTTGCGAATCGGTTTGTTCATCGCGTCTAACCTCCTATCGATTGGTTCTAGCGAAGCGGCGAATCGCCGAACACGGCTTGCTCCAAAATCTCCGCGACGTCCTTCGCCCGCACTTCGTCCGCGACTTCCTTCATTTTCGTCCCGTCCTCCATCATCGTGAGGCAGTAAGGACAGGCGCTGCCGATGACGGTCGGTTTCGCCTCCAACGCTTGCTCGGTGCGGGCCAGATTGACGCGCTTGCCCGACGTTTCCTCCATCCACATCATGCCGCCTCCCGCGCCGCAGCACATCCCGTTCTCTCGGTTTCTGGCCATCTCGGCCAGCTCCGCGCCCGGGATCGCCTTCAGCACGTTGCGGGGCTCGTCGTAAACGTTGTTGTAACGCCCGAGATAGCAAGAGTCGTGGTACGCGATACGCTCCCTGACCTCGTGGCGGGGATGGAGCTTGCCTTCACGGATCAGCCGATCAAGCAGCTGCGTATGGTGCAGCACCTCGACGCCTTCCAGGCCGAAGTCGGGGTATTCGTTCTTGAATGAATTGAAAGTATGCGGGCAAGCGGTGACGATCTTCCGCACGCCGTATTTACGGAACGTCTCGATGTTGTCCGCCGCGAGCTGTTGAAACAGCATCTCGTTGCCCATCCGGCGCGGCGCGTCTCCCGAGTTGCGCTCCTCGTTGCCGAGAATGGCGAAGCGGATTCCGGCTTCGTTCAGCAGCCGGGCGAACGCCCGCGAAACCTTGCGAGCCCTCAAGTCGTAAGCCCCCATCGAGCCGACGAAAAACAAATAATCGAAATCCGGGTTGTCTTTAACCGTAGGCACGCGCACGCCTTCGATCTCTCCGGTCCATTTGTCGCGGTCGCTGCGGCTCAGCCCCCAAGGATTGCCCTGCCGCTCGATGTTTTGCAGCGCGCGCTGGCCTTCATGCGGAATGCTTCCCTGCATCAGCACGAGATGGCGGCGAAGATCGACGATCTTGTCGACGTGTCCATTGCCGACCGGACATTGGTCCTCGCAATTTCGGCACGTCGTGCAGGACCAGATCTCGTCCTCGGTCATGACGCCTCCGACCAACTCCGTCTTCTCGGGGCTACCGGAAGACGACATCTTCCATGAGGCTTGCTGCCAGGCAAGCGTCGGGCGAATGTCGGTAACCGCGCTTCCTTCTCCGTCCCATGCGACCCCGTTATCGGCCGCCCCAGTCAGCGAATGCGCCATCGCCGCGCCGCCTCCGAACGCAAACTCCGGCACCCAGGGCGACTTCCCCGTCACGGCGGCCCCTTTTTCCGTCAGGTGATCCCGAAGCTTCGTGATGAGGTGCATCGGCGACAGCGTTTTGCCGGTATTCGAGGCCGGGCATACATTCGTGCATCGCCCGCATTCCACGCAGGCGTAGAAGTCGATCATCTGCTTCCGCGTGAAGTCCTCGATTTGGCCGACTCCGAACGATTCCGCCTCCTCGTCCTCCAGGTCGAGCTTCTTCAGCTTGCCCGGCGTCTCGGCGCGTCCAAGCCAGAGATTGATCGGAGCGGTAATCAGATGAAAATGCTTAGATTGCGGAACGTAGACAAGGAAAGCAAGCAGAATGAGCAGGTGCAGCCACCAGAAAAGGTAGAATAGCGCTTGCGCCGCCGCGGCGGGCAGGTCTTGGAATAATAGCGCGATCGCGGAGGATACCGGCGCGTAGCCCGTATACTCAAGGTCCAGCCACAGGCGTTCGAAGCCGAGAGACAGCAGCACGGACAGCATGAGCGAGAAGATGAAATAGAGAACGAGGCTTGGCTTCCAGCCGCGCTTTAGCCGGCTCAGCTTCTCCCCGTAGCGCCGGTATGCGGCATAGCCCATCGCGACGAGAATGAGCAGTACCGTCACTTCCTGGAGCAGGCCGAACAACTCGTAGGCCGGCAGCGGCAGATGACCGCCGGCGGTCAACCCTTTTACGATCAGATCGATCGCCCCGAATTGCAGAATAATAAACCCGTAGAACACGACGAAGTGCATGATGCCGCTGCGTAAGTCCTTGAACAGCTTTTTCTGGCCGAATACTTGCAAGAGGAATGTTCCCGCTCCTTCCTTTCCCCGTACATGGAGTTCCCCCGCCTGCCCCAGCCTTACGTACAGATACCGATGGTACACGGCTCTTCCGAACAAATAGCAGCCGTACCCGGTTACCGCCAAAAATAAAAGAGCGTTCATCGTCAGCCACACCGCCGCTCGCCCTCCCTTCCCGCTTTTTCTCATGATATGGCCGGAGGGCGAATAAAATGAATGAGGCTTCATTCAGTAAGAGACTTTTTTCCACTGAGGTGCGTGCGATGACGGAAAGAAAAAGGGAGAAGTACGGCCTCATTCTCGACGCCGCCGAGAAAGTGATTGCCCGCAGCGGCTACCACGGCGCCCAAGTGTCGCGCATCGCGAAGGAAGCCGGGGTCGCCGACGGCACGGTCTACTTGTATTTCAAAAACAAGGAGGACCTTCTCGTATCCCTGTTCCGGGAACGTCTCGGCTCTCTCGTGCAGCGGTTTCACGACAGCATACGGGGGACGCACACCGCCGGCGAAGCGCTTCGCATCGTATGCGAGATCCATTTCACGATGCTGGAGAAGCACGCCGATCTCGCCCACGTCACCCAGATCGAGCTGCGGCAGAGCTCTCCGAGGCTGCGAAGCGCCATCGGGTTTACCGTTAAGCCCTATATCGTGCTGATCGAGAATATCGTAAGAAAGGGGATCGAAGAGAACACGTTCCGCGCGGATCTGGACACGAAGCTGACCCGGCTGCTCCTCTTCGGGGCGATGGACCAGGTCGTCACCTCGTGGGTGATCTCGGGACGGAAATATTCGCTGTCGGGGCAAGTAGACAAAACGGTAGACTTCTTCCTGCGGGGCTTGGATAGGTAACTCCGAAGGCTTAATCCAACTTACTCTCGGCGTCGAAAACCGTGAATGCAGTCAGGAAGCTCAATGGAACGACGAGGCGGAATAAGCTCGCGGGGCAGCGTTATTGCTCGGAATATGGTGGGTGACAGTGGAAAAAGCTCGCGGGGCGGCGCTATTGTGCGAAATGTGGCGGGTGACAATGGAATAAGCTCGCGAGGCGGCACTATTGTGCGGAATGCGGTGGATGAAGATGGAATAAGCTCGCGAGGCGGCACTATTGT
>JAEZZE010000282.1 GCA_023418755.1 Bacillota bacterium
TCCCTGTTCTTGGTTAGGCCTGACTGGCTCCGTGCGCCCGATTGACATACGCCCGTGCCAAGTCCCGCAGCTCGTCGAACTTGCCGGCCCTAACGAGAGCCGGATCGAGCAGCTTGCCGCCCATTCCGACGGCGATCGCTCCCGCATCCAGCACGTCGGAGATGTTCTGCAGGTTGACGCCGCCCGTCGCGATCAGCGGAATGTGGTTAAGCGGAGCGCGAATTTCCTTCAAGTAACCGATTCCGAGCGTGCCCATCGGGAACAGCTTGATCGCGGACGCGCCCGCCTTGTACGCGTTCACGATCTCCGTCGGCGTCATCGCGCCCGGCCAGACGTCCAGCCCCTGCTCGACGGCGTGATAGATCACTTCCTCGTCCACGTTGGGCGAGATGAGATATTGGGCCCCGGCGGCGATCGCTTCCTTCGCTTGGCCGATATCGAGCACCGTTCCCGCGCCGATACGCAGCCGGTCTCCGAATTGTTCGCGAAGCTTGGAAATGATCCGCGGCGCGCCGTCGGTATTCAAAGTCGCCTCCAGGAACACGACTCCTCCGTCGGCAAGCGCCCTTGCCGCCGATAACGTCTCTTCCAGCGTAAAGCCGCGAGCGATCGCGACGATTTTCTCACGGGATAATTGCCGTAACAGTTCAGAAGGCATTCGGCTTGCTCCTTTGTCGGTCGTTGTGGTCTAGCTGTCGTCTCCCATTGTACCACCATCTCCGCCGCGAAGAAACCGCCCTTATTTACCGTTCGGCCGCCGCCCTCATCTTGCCGACCGCTTCCCACATTCCGTTCAGGTAGACGGCGCCGAGCGCCCGGTCGTACAAGCCGTAACCCGGCTTCCCCGTCTCGCCCCAGATCATTCTGCCGTGATCGGGACGGATCGGCCCGGCGTAGTCGATGTCCCGCAGCGCGCATATAATTTCCGCCATGTCCAGCGAACCCGCGGAGGACAGATGCGCCGACTCCTGGAACGAACGCTCTCCCGTTATTTTGACGTTGCGCGCGTGCACGAAGTTCACCCGGCGTTCCTTGCCGAAGCGCCGGACCATTGCCGGGAAGTCGTTGGCCGGATTCGCCCCGAGCGAACCGCTGCACAAGGTCAGCCCGTTGACGGGACTGTCGTGCAGCCGCAGAAACCTGACCAGCGCCGCCTCGTCCGTAATGATTCGCGGCAATCCGAAAATCGGCCACGGCGGATCGTCCGGATGAATCGCCATTCGAACTCCCGCTTCTTCGGCCACGGGCATGATCGCTTTAATAAAATAGGAGAGATTGTCCCAGAGCTTCTCCTCGTCCACCGACGCGTACTGCTTGAACAGCAGCTCCAGATCCTCCTTGCGGTAGCTGCTGTCCCAACCCGGAAGCCGCAGCTCCCCGGTCAGCGGATTCATTCGCTGAACGACTTCCTCCTCGTAGATGAGCGCGGTCGAGCCGTCCTCCAGCTCGTAGTCCAGCTGCGAACGCGTCCAGTCGAACACCGGCATGAAGTTGTAGCAGACGACCGGCACGCCGGCTTTGCCCAGATTGCGCAAGGTGCGTCCGTAGTTGTCGATCAGCCGATCGCGGTCGGGCAGACCGAGCTTGATGTGCTCGTGCACGGGCACGCTTTCGATGACGCTAAGCCGCAAGCCGGCCGCCTCGATCTTCTCCTTCAGCTCCAGTATGCGGCCCATGGGCCATTCCTCGCCTACCGGAATGTCGTAGATGGCGCTGACGATTCCGGCCATCCCCGGAATTTGCCGGATTTGCCACAGCTTCACCGGATCGTCTTCCCCGTACCAGCGAAACGTCATTTGCATCGTTGGTTATCCCCTTTATAAACTCTATGTACCGGTTGAACCCGTGAAAAGGAAGTCCATTTCATTGAGTCGTCCCTTCGTCGCATCCTTGGTTCAACTATCTATATCGTCATTGCCCCGAAGCCGCCATCGACGCGCAGCAGCGAGCCGGTAACGAATCCGGAGGCCCTCTCCGAAGCCAGATAGACGACTGCGCCCTGCAGCTCCGCCGGCTCGCCGAACCGCTTCATCGGCGTATGCGCCATAATCGAAGCGACCCGTTCCTCCGACAGGATCGCCCGGTTCTGCACCGCGGGAAAAAAGCCCGGCACGATCGCGTTCACCCGTACTCGGGCAGGGGCGAATTCGCGCGCGAGAAACTGCGTCATATTGTTGACGGCGGCTTTGGAAGCCGAATAGGCGAACACCCGCGACAGCGGCGTGGAGGACGAGGCCGAAGACAAATGAATGATGCTGCCTCCTTGTCCCCGTTCGACCATATGCTTGCCGAACACCTGGCAGGCGAGCAGCACGCTTTTCGCGTTGACGTCGATAATGCGGTCCCATTCCTCTTCCGTAATGTCGAAGAACGGCGTCGCGCTGTTCACTCCGGGACAGTTCAGCAGAATGTCCGCCCCTCCGGTCCACGCCTCCACGTCCGCGAGCAGCTTCTCCAGATCGCCGCGGGAGGTCGCTTCGACCCCGTAGCAGCGCGCCTCCCCGCCGGCCGCGGCGATACGGGCGCGAATCGGCTCCGCGTTGTCCGCTTTGCGTCCCGTCAGAGCCACCTTCGCCCCGTAGGCCGCCAGCGCTTCGGCCATGGCGCCCCCGAGCGTCGAAGAACCGCCGACGACGACCGCCGTTTTGCCGCGCAAATCAAACAAATTCATGCCATGCCCCCGTCTCCGGAAGCCCGGACCGATGGATCTTGAGTTGTCTTTTGTACCGCTCCGGCGTCATTCCGACCTGCTGCTTGAACAGCCGGCTGAAATGCGCGAGATGCTTAAAGCCGAGACGGAAGCCCACATCCGTCACGGCCAGATCCGGCTGCAGCAGGAACAATATTTTCGCTTCGTTGATCCTTTTGCGGTACACGTACTCGAAGATCGTCGCTCCGGTCACTTCCTTGAATATTTTCGCCAAATAGGATTTGCTGAGATGCAGCTCCCGCTGAAGACTGTCCATGTCCAGCTCGTCGTCCGCGTACTTGCGCTCTAGCAGCTCGATCACGTCCTGAACCGTCTTCTCCTTGTCGGAAGTGAACTCCCTCTTCTCGCTTAGCGACGACAGGCAGCGGTCGTAGACGAAATGCAGCAGATCGGCGAACGCCAGCAGCAAGCGGCCGGCGCCCACCTGGTCTCCCCGGGCCTGATGCCCGTGCATCCGCAGCAAAATCCGCTCGGCCTCCTCCTTGTCTTCCCCGCGCAAGCAGAGCCGATGGTTTTTGAACTGCTCGAACGGCTCCAGAATCGGAGCCGCTTGCGGCAGGTCCGTATAAAACCGAAGAATCGCCGGTTCGAAATGGACGATCGAGCGGACGTACGGAACGGACGGATCGATCTTCGGACAATGCAGCGTCATTCCGTACATCAGAATCAGGTCGCCCGGGGCCAGATTGTAGATCCGGTCCCCGATCAAATAATTGCATTTGCCTTCGTGGAAATAGTAAACCTCGTAAAAAGGATGCGAATGGAATACCGGTTCGAACGTTCCTTTCGAACGGTAAGAGAATTCAAGCATTCGGGCTCAGCTCCCGCAGCAATCCTCCGATATATTCGGAAAAGTAGCGAAGCATCGCGGGGGATTCGGAGAACTGTCCGCTGAAGTCCTCGACTCCCAAATAGCCGTCGTAGCCGACCGCCAGCAGGTCGGCCAGCACTTGGCGCCACGGTACGGCGCCTTCTTTCAGGCCGACCCACTCGCACTTCCAGACCGCCTCTCCCGTCTCGTTCGTACCGACGCTGCGCCATCCGGCGTTCTTGACGTGAACATGCGCCAGATAAGGGCCGAGCAGTTCCAGAGCCATCCGGTAGTTCTCGACGCCTTCGTGGATCATGTTCCCCGGGTCGAACAACACGCCGACCCATTGCGGATCCAGCCCTTCGACCAGCCGCCTCGCGCCGGAAGCCGAAGCCGCGATCGTCCCGTGATGGATTTCCACGACTCCCTTCACGCCGTATTGGCGGCACAGCTGCTGCGCTTCCCGCAAATACGCGCGGCCTTCCTCCAGCAGCTCTCCGAACGGCCGGCTCCGGTCGTAGCCGGGAACGCCGAGCCGGATCATGGACGCGCCGGCGCTCCGCGCGGCCTCCAGCACCTTCTCGGTCGCCGCCGAATCTCCGGCGCGCAAGTACGGCGTAACGCTCACGACCTCCAGCCCGTTAGACTGCGCCGCCCGCATAAAGCGTTCGACCTCCTCCGGTCCTTTGGAAGGCGCGATCGTGCATCGGTTGTTGCCCCAATAGGAAGGCGCCTGCGCGCGAACCTCTTCGGGCACTTCCGTATACCGCCATTCCACGCCCTGCAGCCCCGCTTCCTTGGCGGCCGCCGCCAACTCTTCCGGCCCGAGCTCCGGCGTCGAGACCGTAAACACTGACAGCTTCATCATTCGTGCGTCCTCCTTAAGTTAGGCGCGAGGCGCCGGCTATTCGACTTTTACGGCTTTCTCCTGGGCTTGCAGGCACAGCTCCGCCGCTTTGAAGGCGTGCGCCTGCGTCATCGCCTTTTCCGTCCGGTTCAGGCCGTCCAAAATCAGTTCTCCGAAGAACGGATATCCGACTTTGCCCACCAGCTCCAAATGCCGCTCTCCATCGCCGTTAACCAGATACAAATGATCTCCTCGCCCGTCGCGGGCGATGTCTACGTACTTGCGCAGCTCGATATAGCCGTTCGTGCCGAGGATAACCGTTCGGCCGTCTCCCCAGGTCGACAACCCGTCCGGCGTCAGCCAATCCACGCGAAAATAGTTCGTCGCCCCGTTGTCCCCGGCCAGCGTCGCATCTCCGTAATCCTCGAGCTCGGGATAAGCCTTGCTGTTATAGTTCGCCACCTTGCTATGCAGCACTTCGGCGTTCGCAGCCCCGGAGAAGTGGAGAAACTGCTCGATCTGATGACTGCCGATATCGCACAGAATGCCGCCGTATTTGGCTTTCTCGAAAAACCATGCGGGCCGATGGGCCGCGTTCAGCCGGTGGGGTCCGAGTCCGAGCACCTGAACGACGCGTCCGATCGCTCCGTCCCGGACCAGCTGTCCCGCGAACACCGCGCTTTCCACGTGCAGCCGTTCGCTGTAATACACGGAATATTTGCGTCCCGTCTCGGCGGCAGTCCGTCTGGCGGTTTCCAATTGATCGAGCGACGTGAACGGCGTCTTGTCGGTAAAATAATCTTTGCCGTGCTCCATGACCTTCACGCCTAACGGTCCCCTGTCGCAAGGTACGGCCGCCGCCGCGACGAGCGCCACCTCCGGATCCTGCAAAATCTGCTGCTCGGAATCGGCAATCTTGGCTTGCGGGTACGTCTTCGCGAACTGACGGACTTTGTCCGGATCGGGGTCGTACACCCATTTGAGCGTCGCCCCGGCCTCGATCAAGCCGTTGCACATGCCGTAAATATGGCCGTGGTCCAGTGCCATGGCCGCGAAGACGAACTCCCCTTCCCTCACGACCGGACGAGGTTTTCCTTGCGGCGCGTAGTTCATTCCGTCGGAACGGGCCATCTTATCTCCTCCTCCTTAGCGGGCGGCGTCCGCCGAACGCGCGATTTGCTCCTGAAGCTTCTCGTAGTATAGGTCCTCGTCTATCGGCAGTTCCACCCAGTCGTCGATCCATGTCGACAGTTGCATCGCGTTCGAGATCGTTAGCCCCTTAATGCCTTCCTCTCCCGGCGCAAGCAGCGGCGTGCCGTGCATAATCGCGTTGGTCCAATCCTGCGTAATCTCCTTGTGCTGCGCTCCTCCGGGTACGATCGGAATGTCGAATCGCCAGCATTCCGGCTGGGCGAACGATTCCGTATTGGTACGATTGAATTCGGATTCAAGCTGTCTGAGCCGCCAGAACGTCATGCGATCGTTCTCGATAACGATCTTGCCGCGATCTCCGGAAATCTCGAACCGGTTCGTGCCCGGGCATTCGTACGTCGAAGTGACGAACACGCCGGTCGCGCCGTTCTCGTATTCGACATAAGCGGTGACGTCGTTCTCCACCTCGATGTCGCGATGCTTGCCGAAGCCGCAGAACGCGCGCACCCGCTTCGGCATCAACCCGGTCGTCCACTGCCACAGGTCGAGCTGGTGCGGGTCCTGGTTGATCAGCACGCCGCCGCCTTCTCCGGCCCAGGTCGCTCTCCAGCCCCCCGAATTGTAATACGCCTGAGGGCGGTACCAATTCGTAATAATCCAGTTCGTCCGGCGGATCTCACCCAGCTCGCCCGAAGAGATCAAGTCCTTCAGCTTGGCGTACAGCGGGTTCGTCCGTTGGTTGTACATGATGCCGAACACCCGTCCGCTCGCCGCCGCCGCCTCGTTCATCTCCCGAACCTGCTTCGTGTAGACGCCGGCCGGCTTCTCGACGAGTACGTGCAAGCCCGCTTGAAGCGCCTCGATCGCTTGCTTGGGATGTTCGTAGTGCGGCGTGCACAGGAGGACGCCGTCGATCTCTCCCGAGCGGAACATCTCTGAAGCGCTCTCATACGCGTGAAGCTGCTCGCCCCAATTTTCCTTCGCCGAGATCAGACATTCCGGGCGAACGTCGCTGACGGCCGCCAAAACCGCCCCTTTTACTTGACCTTCAATCAAATATTGCGCATGACCCTTGCCCATGTTCCCCAAGCCGACAATCCCGATTCTCACTGTATTCAATAGGGATTCGCTCCAATCCGATTAGATTCGCCTACTTGGTTCATTGTAACATGTTGACTGTGGATGAACTTCACTCCCAAGCTTGAAAATCGCATTTCATTTAACTGTGAGTCTACTCTATATTCGGTGAAATCCGTTCTCCCCCTTCCTGTTAAATGATGATCGATGGATGAATATTGAAGGGCATCTATCTTCTTCCGCTGCTATACGATCCCGAAATGAGAATGGCAAACCCGTTACAGGGTGATTTCAGGACCGTATGAGGCAGGCTCCAGGAGATAGATGCCCTTGGTTTTCATCGATAATCTTGTACGCCCGTACTTATGGGACAGCCCCTGCGGCAATATAGATGCGGCGAAGCGAAAGGCAGATCGTCGTTCATAGCGTATTCAGGTCCGTCGCGACTTCCCGCTCAAATCCGCAGCAAGTAGATGACCGCCGTAACGGTCGCGATGCTGAGCGCGGTGGACACGAGCACGCTCTGCGAGGCGAAGTCCTTCTCGTTGTCGAATTCGACGGCGAGAAGGACGCTCGACAGCGAAGTCGGGACGGCCGACGAGACGATCAGCGCCGCGCCCATCATGTCGTCGACGCCCAGCATCAGCACGACTCCCCAAGCGAGCAGCGGCCCCGCGATCAGACGAAGCCCGGTGGCGATGCCGACGTCCGCGGCCAGCTTCCGGGTCAGAAAGCCCTTCATGTCGCCGAGCTGCACGCCCAAGGTGAACAGCGCCATGCCGATGAAGGCGTCGGACAAATAACCGACGGAGATGTCCACGAAGCCGGGAAGCGGAATATGTAAGCTTCTCAACAGCAGCGCGACCGGGATGACGTAAATGACCGGCATCGACAGAATGACCTTGCGGATCGCTCGCCAGTCGGATTTATGCGCGTTGACGCTGTAGATGCCGTACGTGTTCGGGATAAGCGACTGCATCATCATGATGATGATCTGGACCGACAACGTATACGTATTGCCCGCGAAGGCTAGCTGGTTGATCGGGATCCCGTAGTTGGCGCTGTTATAGAACAGCACGCTGTTCCTCATCGCCGCGCGCATGCCGCCCTTGTATCCGCGCACCCGGACGACGATCTCGAGCACCGCGTATTGCAGCAGCATGAACAGCACGAAGAAAAGCAGCACCTGTCCGAACATCTGCGCCGAGATCGCCGTTCCGTACAGCAGCTCGAACATGATCGCGGGGGAGAACAAATAAAAGTTCAGTTTGGACAGCGTCTTGATATCGAGTTTAAAAATGCGGTGAAGCAGAATTCCCAATCCGATGACGAGCGACAAAGGAAGTACGTTGTTCCATAAAATGTGCAAAAAGATGTCCATATGGCCGATCAGCCTCTCCGTCTCGCAAACCGCCGAATTCTCTCCGGCATGTTATACTGGTATGATTAGACAAGACTAACACGGACAGGGGATGAAGTGAAGTGGCTTTCGGCATCGACAGAGCGGAGCTGAACGCGTGGAAGGCCGCCGTATCCCGGGGAGAAACCGCGTTCCTGACCCATTATTGGTACGATCCGAGGTTTCCGCAATTCCGTACGGTGACGAAGGTCGGCAACGCCGATTTCGACAAGCTCTCCGCCTGGTGCAGAGCCAACGGCCTGAACCCGAAATACATCCACGCCCGCTCGTTCTTCCCGCATTTCGACTTGTTGGGAAGAAAGCAGAAGGAAATTCTGCTCAAGGAAAATCTTCATCATCATCTCGAACGGTTCAAGCTGAACGAGCTTTAAGGAGCCCCTTCCCCCCCGGAAGCAAGCGATCGGGATCGCGTCGGGCGAGTCGCGCAATCGCCCTCGCCGACGCGATCCCGCAAGGAAGGGGGGCTATCCCCCAAACCGGCGGTTTAGCCGGCTTGGGGAACGCCCCCTTGATCCATGCGGATTACTCCTTATTCCAATCGAAGCCGACGGCCTTCAGGAATGCCCTGGCCAGCACGGCATGCCCCGCCTGCGTCGGATGCACGCGATCCCAAGCCAGCGTGGCCGAATACAGCTCCTTCAACACGCCGTCGAACGCGGCCTGCGTGTCGACGAACAACGCCCCCGTCTCCTCGGCCACCCTCTTCACGATCGCTCCGTATCGATCCATCGTCGCGCGCATCGCGTCCTGCTTATTGCTTTCCAAGTAGAAAGGCGTCATGAGAACCAACTGCTCTACATGCGGTTTCGTTCGTTCCGCCAAGCCGCGAAGCGTCGACTCGTAGCGGTCCGGATAGACGTGCCATTCCTGGATAAACGGCGTGTCGTACTGTCGCCAAACGTCGTTCGTGCCGATCATGACCGACAGCCAATCCGGCTTCTGGTCGAAGACGTCTTCCTGCCATCTATTCTCCAGATCGACGACGTTGTTCCCGCTAAGCCCCTTATTGACGACGCGAATGCCAAGCTCGGGATACACCGCCTGGAGGAAGGCGTCAACCATAGAAACGTAGCCTTTTCCCAGCGCTCCGAACAGCCCTTCTCCAGTCGGCTTGGCCCGTTCGCAATCCGTAATCGAATCTCCGATGAACAACAGCTTCTGACCTTTTTGCAATTTCATCGTCGCAGTCTCTCCCCGTCGGTTTCCGGAATATACAATCCCGATGTCAAACATCCCCATTGTACAACGGAAATCGCGGGAAGAACAGACTAGATCGAGGCGATCGACTCGATCAACCCTTTCAGCTTGTCGGCCGAACGGTGGAGGAGCTCCTTCTCCCGCTCCGTGATCGGGATGTCCATCACCTCGCGGACGCCGGTTCGATCCACGACGCACGGTACGCCGAGATAGACGTCGGACACGCCGTGATAATCCTGCAGCAGCGTCGAGACGTTCAGCACCGCGCCTTCGTCGTCCAGAATGGCGGTGCAAATCCGGTCGAGGGCCAGGGCGATCGCATAGTAGGTCGCCCCCTTGGCGCTAATGATCTGATAAGCCGCGTCGCGCGTGTTCGCGAAGATTTCCTCTTGCTCGGCGCCGGAGAGCTTCACTTCGGCCCCGGCCACGTTCGCCAGGCTCCAGAGCGGAAGCTCGGTATCGCCGTGCTCGCCGATGATGTGCGCGTGAACGCTGCGCGGATCGATGCTCAGCTTGTCGCCGATCAAGTAGCGGAACCGGGCGCTGTCGAGCAGCGTGCCCGAACCGATGACCCGTTGAACCGGCCACTCGGACTTCTTCCAGGAAAAATAGCTCATAATGTCGACCGGGTTCGAAGCGATCAGCAGAATCCCGTGGGAGTTCGCCTTCAGCACTTCCGAGATGATGCTGTCGAAGATGGCGACGTTGCGCTTAAGCAGATCGACGCGCGTCTCTCCCTCGCGCTGGGCCGCCCCCGCCGTAATGACGATGATATCCGCTTCGCGGCAGTCCTCGTAGGTGCCCGCCCACACTTTGGCGCCGCCGAGAAACGGCATGCCGTGGTTCATGTCCAGCGCGTCCCCGACGGCCTTCTTGTGGTTGGCGTCGATCAGCACGAGCTCGTCCATTCTATTTCTTAATAGCAGCGTATAAGCCGTCGTCGATCCGACCGCTCCCGCTCCGATAATAACCACTCTTGTTTTTTTCGCGATCTTCGCCATAGGTCCGGCCTCCAAAAATTCTAATCTTCCATAAAGGGTTTGTTCACGTAGTAGTACATGTAGCCGAGCAATAGCCCGCCTCCGATCAAATTGCCCAGCGTGACCGGAATCAGATTGTGCGCCACTCCGTACCAGGTAATCGTTCCCGGATGATTCAGCACAAGCGCGATCGCGAACGTGCACATGTTGGCGATGCTGTGCTCATAGCCCGAAATAAAAAAGCAGAAGACGAACAGCATCATCGCGAACATTTTCGCCCCGTCGGTCTTCATGAACATCGGCACGAAAAAAGCGAGACAGACGAGCCAGTTGCACAGGATTCCCCGGAAAAACAGCTCCGTCGCCGGAGCGTGCATCTTCTTCTCGACGACGCTGAGCAGAAATCCGTTGACGGACGATTCCTCGAACAATCCGGTCGTGTAGATGAGCAAGGCGAATGCCGCGGCTCCGAGAATGTTGCCCGCGTAGCTGACGACCCACAGTTTCGCCGTCCTCGGCCAGCTCATTTTGCGGCGCAGCGCCGCGTAGCTGTAGTAGAACGTGTTGCCTGTAAACAGATCTCCTCCGCCGTAGGAGATCAGAATGATCGCGCAGCCGAACGTGATCGCGGCCATCGGATAAGTCATCGGGGATTCGACGTTGTAAAAATAGCTTCCCGTCTTGAAGGCGACGATAACTCCGAAACCGATAAACATGCTGGCCAGCGCGGAACGGGCAATGTAGCGGAGCAAGCTTTGTTCGTAGATACGGGATTTTTTCAATGCGAGTTGTTCAACCTTGAGCAGCGCTTCCGTCTCCACGGTCGTCCCCCCTGTCGCTTTCGTTAAAGATGAACTTATCACATTCCTTTCGGTTCGAATGTAAAAGTATTCACATTTCCGGATCGGCGGGCGCGGATTGCGGCTCCCCGCGGTTGTCCCTTCGCTTGCCGTTAATCCAGGTAATCAGGAAGGAGATGCCTCCCAGAACGAGCAGCACGCCGCACTTGTATAACGTCTCTTCGCCCTCCAGGTCCAGGAAAAACGCCTTGCCGGCGACAAGCAGCAGCACGGCAGCGCCGAAAATGCGGAAGAGCTGCTGGCGAAAGACGGTCCCCCATAGAGTGAGCAGCAGCGCGTAAACTCCCCAAGATACGCTCAGCGACAATTGCACCAACCGGTTCGGGGCATCCTCGGCGTAGACGAGAAACACGGTTTCGATCTGCACGGTCAGCAGGCCGCCCACAATGAGATGAGAGAATACTGCGAACAAATTCGACAGGAACGCGGCGGTTTCCTTTTTCATGTTGAAATCTATTCCCGTAACGGACAAGTAGAAGCCGACGAAGGCCAGCAGCGCCCAGGACAGCGCTCCCCAGTTCAGGAAAGGAATGAACGCGCCGAACCAATCTCCCCTTGGCGCGTCCCAAGTAACCAGAAACCAGTAGACGCCGACGACGGCCCAGATGGAGATTGCCGTCAAACTCGCAACCCCGTATTTTTTGCGACGTCCCAGAACGGCCAGCGCGGCGGCGAGCCCGCCCCAGAAAAACACGTTAACGATCGATTTGGCCTCCATGCCGCTTCCGAGATTGGAGAAAGCCAGCAGCAGCAAAGCTCCTCCTCCGATCAAATGGCTGGCGGATGCGGTTTGGAAGCGCCGCGCGAGCCTGAAAACGATGGAGCCGGTGACGAGATAGCCTAGTCCGATCAGCGCCAGAACGTATGCATAGTGAAGCTCCCCGTTCAAAATAAAGATGGACCATGTTCCGAACAATACGCCGTTAGCCAAGGTCATATACAGGTTCCAGCCGTCGAAGCACCGGTTGTTCCGCCACGAAGCGACCAGCAGTCCCGCATGGTAAAAGACGAAGGCGGCGACCGCATAGCGAAGCGGCATGCTCCACAGCCCGTCCGTCGGGGGGTCGAAGTGGACGTAATACGCCGCGTAGATCACCCATGTGCCGAAAAATGCGGCGATGCGCAGCTCGCTCCAGCCTTTGGCGATGCTCAGGAAGAAGAAGGCCGAGTTCAACACGAGCAAATAGAGAAACAGGGTAAACACCTGGTCCGTTGCCGGCTGCATCAACAGCGGAGAAAGCAGGCCGCCGCCCAGCGCGATATTCATCAACAGCCGCGAATCGAAGCGATAGGCATAGACCGAAGCGCCCGCCGTCACCGCGGTCATCCCGATGAGCACGGTCATCGGGTTCCACATGCGGTAGTAGACGCCGGCGAACGAGAACGTCGCATAGAACAAGCAGGCGCCCAAGCCGATGATGATCTGTATGCTCGAAGCCCATTTGGAACCGCGTCCGGACATCGCTTGGCCCGCGATGCATAGCCCCGCTCCGCTGAGCAGGCCGGCGGCGATCTTCATGCCGTCGGTAATCCAGCCTTGTTCAATGGAATATTTGAAGAGCGTAATGAACGCGGCCAGAATGAACAGTACGCCGAGCAGGGAAGTCCAGTGCTTGCGAAGGAGCAACTCCATCACGAATCAGCCTCCTAGAATTGGGGCGCCTTGTCGGCGCGGATATGGAGCACTCGGTCGATCACTCTTACGATGCCTAGCATAAGGAAGCATAGCGCGAGCGCCACCAGCTCGAGTTGAAGCAAGTACCACGGCCAAGGCGCCAGCAGATCGAGCAGGGAAGCCGTGTTCGGCTTGCGGGCGAGAAACATAAAGTTCTCGCCCGTCAGCGCGTTCGCGACGGCGGCGGGAACCGCGATCACGTGAAGCCAGGCGAGCGCCCGGAATACCGATGCCGTCGTCGGGCGGTAGCCTTCGATCGCGGTCAGGAATAGGCTCGCCCCGATAATGGCTCCGTGCGCGATGAAGAAGTGAAAGTAGCGGAACTCCGGGTATCCCGCGTCCAGATTAGGCGTCAGCAGCGCTTGCATCGCTCCGATAATGCCGAGAAAAAAAGTTACCTCGTAGAGCTTGCGGCTGCGCGTAAGCAGCACGATCGCCGACAGCCACATCATGACGCTGCACAGTTGAAGGGGCAAGGAGTGCAGGCCCCAATTATCCGTAATCCCGTACCAGGCTTGCAGCGACAGCTCGCAGCCGACCAGCGTCGCGACGAGGGCATATCTGGCGCGACGATTCGCGCGAGGGGTCCGCAGCCGCTTGCGGAACAGAAAGATGCCGACAACGATCGCCGCCGCCATCGCGATCCCCAGCGCGTGTCCCGCCGAGAAAGGTTCGAAAGCCGCCGCAGCTGTAACTGTAGCCATGTCCGCCATCCTCATTTCTTAGGGTTGATTTGGAAATTGTGCGTTACTTGTTACAACTTCATTCTAAAAAAACGGCACATAAAAAAAAGTACCAACTTTGCTTGGTACCTTGTCTCGTTTATTTTAAGGTATGCGCCATGGGCGAAGTCATCGGAACGACGTCTCTGGCTTCAGCGGTCGGGCGCACGCGGGGCGACGCTCATTTGCCGAAATCCGCTCGGGCGGCGGGAATACGCGCGCGCGGATTTCGGCAAATGAGCGAAAATCGGCTGGGGCCGTTCAAAACAACCCCTTCTCCTTCGCCTCGCGCGCGGCTTCTTTGGAGCCTTTGGAGCCAAGCTTTTTCAAAATACGGTTGATGTGGTTTTTGATCGTTCTGATCGACAGGACGAGTCTGCCCGCGATCTCGGATTGGGTGTAACCCTCGTCTATCAGCTTCAGCAGCTCCAGCTCCGAGGGAGTGATGAGATCCTGCAGCTTTTTCTTTTCGAACTCGCGCTCCAGCTGCCTCAGCCTGCGGAACTCCTCCCGCAGCCGCTCCGCGGCCGCCGGGCTGATCGGGGACTCGCGGCGAGCCGCGGCCCGAATCGCGTCCGGAAGCGATTCGTAATCGCTTTTGATCTGGTAGTCGATCGCTCCCGCCTGGAAGGAACGGAAGATCAGCTCCTTCTCCTCCATGGAAGTGAGCATGACGACTCGCGCTCCGATGGCAGCCGCCATTTCTTCCGCCAGTTGAACGCCCTCAGGCTCCCCGTGCAGCATAATATCCATTAAGACGACATCCGCCGAAAGCCGGCCCGCAGCCAACTCCTCCCGCAGAGCCCGCGGATCGTCCATCGCGAACCCGACTTTAAGATCGGGCTGCCCGTCCAGGTAAGCGCGCAGGCCGCGAAGCCAATCCTTGTCGTCCTCGACGATTCCGACTCTGATAAGTTCCATTCCCAAGCGCCTCCTCATCTTGGCTTTCTCCGGGCGGGGCAATCGGACGAAGGCCCGGGCGAGCGGGATAATCAAATCTTGTTCGCCTGCTCCCCGACCGAACCGAACGGCTCCGAAGAGAACGTCTTGACCGCTTGAACGCTTCTTTTCGGAAATGCCATGTACACGCTAGTGCCCTCTCCGACCTTGCTGCGAAGATGCAGCGTTCCTCCGTGCTTGCGCATGACGTGATAGGCGTACGGCAATCCCAGGCCGAATCCGCCGGAACCGCCCTTCGTCGTATGAAAAGGCTCCAGCGCCCTCACCGTCTGGGTTCGGGTCATCCCCGGCCCCGAATCGCGCACCTCCAGCGTAAGCTCCCGCTTGCCCTCCCTAAGCGAGACGACCAGCCTCCCTTGCCCGTTCATCGCGTCCAGCGCGTTGGAGACGACGTTGCCCAGCGCTTCTCCCGTCTGCGCCGGATCGACCCTGCAGCTCCAGCCTTCCGTCAGCTCCAGCTCCAATCGCGCTCGCCCGAGACGCGGAACGAACGACTTGAGCGTCTCGCGCACGAGTTCGTCCAACCTGACGTCCTGCGGCCGAATTTCCAAATCCTCCGTCCGCCGATGCACGCGCGAAATCATCTCCTGGATATGATTCGACGCATGCTGCACGACCTCGAGATCCTCCAGCAGCTCCGGCTGGTTCGTCGACTCCGCGTAGCTTTTCATTTTCTCGGTAAACAGCCGCATTTTTCCCGCATCGTTCTTGATCGCATGATGGAGGATGGCCGTCCCCGAAGTGACCGCCCGCAGCGTGGAATCGAGCCGGCGCCGGTCGACCAGCAGGCGCAGCCCGAGGAAGCCGTACGTAAATAGCCCGATCAGAAACACGCCGACCCCGATGCCGACGAACCAGACGTTGTACCGCCACATTTTCAGCATGCCCAGACTCGGCAGCACGTAGCTCATTACCATCGACAGGAGCGCCGTGGGGAGAACCGCCAGGCAGATGATCCAATGCGTATGCGATAACGAGCGATGACCGGTCTTTTTGAACAGGATGATCCCCGCCGCAAGCAGAAAATAAGGCACCGCCCACCAGACGACGATCGAGTGGGAGACCGGCCGGTACTCGTTATACGGCGGAGTGAACGCGAGGCAAAGGACGATCGGCAGCAGCAGAAGCAGAGGAACGCCCCAACGCAACGCGCCTCGCAGCCGGACCGGCCGATAGGCCAAAGCGAACAGCAGCAAAAAATAAGGAAGACCGTAATAGGAGGTCAACGAAGCCGCGGCCTGCACGGAGTACAGCGCATCCTCCAGTCCCGCGTGATGACGGTTCTCGCGAATATACGGAATAAGGGATTCGGACAGCGTCGCCGCCAGAGCCCCCGCTCCTCCGCACAGGGCGACGGCGGCCAGCCTCCGGTTTACGGCCGAACGCGGGTCCGCGAGCAGCAGAACGAGCGCGACCGCCCATAGCGCGATCCAGACGAATAACATGGCTTAGCTCCTATCTCATCCCGATCGGCTGCATAGCCGCCGAGCTCTCGACAGCGTCCGTCACCAACCTCGCTTGATCAACCAGGATCCGCACAGCTCCGTCCACGTCGCGACGCGCGGGTCATCCTCCGCCAGGCCCAATCCGTGCCTTCCGGTTTCATAGACATGAAGCTCGTAGGTTACTTTGTTTCGGCCCAACGCTCCCGCAAGCAGCAGCGCGTTCTCTACCGGAACGGCTTGGTCGTCGGCCGTGTGCCAGATGAAAGCCGGAGGCGTATCCGGCGTGACTTGCGTCTCGCAGCTGTACGAATCCACGAGCGACGGGTCGGGGTTGTCGCCCAGCAAATTCCGCAAAGACCCTTCGTGCGTATAAGGAAGCTTCATCGTGACGACCGGATAGCACGGCACGATCGCGTCCGGGCGGCACGATTCCCGCTCGATCGGATCGGCCGCGTCCGGATTGCCGCCGTCATAATGCGTTCCGACCGATACGGTCAAGTGGCCGCCGGCGGAAAATCCGAGCACGGCGATTTTGCCGGGGTCGATCCCCCACCGCGCGGCATGGTGCCGAACGTAACGCACCGCTCTCCGCGCGTCGGTCAGCGGAACCGGATGCCGATACGGCGAGACGCGGTAGCGCAGCACGAACGCGGGAATGCCCATGCCGTTCAGCCAGAGCGCGATCGGCTCTCCCTCGTGGTCCGCCCGCATGCCGTATCCTCCGCCGGGAACCACGATGACCGCTCCTCTTCCTTCGTCCCGAACCGGGTAGGCTTGGATCGCCGGCGTATCCTCGTCCCCGTCGCCTTGCGCGCCCGGTGCGTCTCCCGGCCACAATCTGATCCATTCTCTATCGAAACCCATTCGCGTTTCCCCCTAGATTATCTTTACCTAGTATTCTAATCGTTGAACGATAATCTAACAACGCTTTCATAAGACGTGGATGCGACAGCCCGATTCCCGAATAATGGAACTCATTAATTCGGCTTGCGTATTTTTAGATACGGGCAGAATCCTCATCGGCCCGGGGCTTGCAGCGAAGCCCCGTTTCTCGAGCTTCTTTCGTTTCCGCCTCTGAAAGAAAATTTCACCAAGGAAGGTTTATATATTTCACTGACGAAGGTTTATATTAACATCTAAAGAAATACATAAGAATATTCTACTTTCATCTGGGAGGTTGCCGAATTGTTAAGATCGAATGATTCTTTGTTCTTCTCAACTGCCTTTAATCATGCCCCGATCGGAATGGCTCTCATTTCGGATTCCGGAAAATGGCTGCGCGTCAATCGATCGCTATGCGAAATCATAGGGTACTCGGAAGCCGATCTGATGGAACGTACCGTTTTCGATGTTACGTTTCCTGAAGATCGCCCCATGAGCATGGAATATTTCAACCAACTCGTAGAAGGAAAAAAAAATGCCGTCAAACTTGAGAAGCGGTACGTCCATAGGGACGGCTATGCGATCTGGGTATCCTTGCATTCGTCGAAAGTCGTCAGCGAAGCGACGAATATTCCTTATATCATCGCTCAAATCCAAGACATTTCGGATAGAAAGACAACCGAGCTGATCTTGAACAACTCGGATAAGCTTTCGCTGGTCGGACAAATGGCCGCCGGCGTCGCCCACGAAATTCGAAACCCGTTGACGGCCATCAAAGGCTTTTTGCAATTAATGAAGACCGAAGGGGTCAAGGACCATTATTTTGAAATCGTTTTCTCCGAATTCCACCGCATCGAGCTGATTCTGACCGAGCTGCTCGTGCTTGCCAAGCCGATGGAGGCCAAGCTGGAATCGAAGGATCTGAAACAGCTGGTGGCCGACGTCACGACGCTGATGGAATCCCAGTCGATCATGAGCAACGTAAATCTTCTGTTCGACTGCCCGCTGCCTGCGTTGTATATAGATTGCGACGAAAACCAGATCAAGCAAGTCATAATCAATATTATCAAAAACGCAATCGACGCCATGCCCGAAGGCGGGGAAATTAGGATCGAATTGCACGCGATCGCGAACCAGGCCCATATTTCCGTGACCGATCAGGGGTGCGGAATCCCGGATGACAAGCTCGAGAAAATCGGGCAGCCCTTTTTCACGTTAAAGGAGAAAGGAACCGGATTAGGCATGATGACCAGCTTTAAAATCATCGAAAATCACGGCGGGAACATCGAGATCGAAAGCAAGGTCGGGGAAGGAACGAAGGTTCGAATCCATCTGCCTTGCAGGCATCATTATCATTCGAACAGCGCGGAGCGGACCGCAACAAGCGCCGAACAAAGCGTATGCCTGCCCGGCTAATCCGGGTCGACCGTGATCGCCGGGTACCATAGAGCCCGGTCGTCAAAGCCATCGGCAGAGAGGGGCCTCTTTCTCGCCGACGGCTTATGTTTATTTCCGCTTAAAAGCCTCGTTATAACACCGGCGGCACACCGGTTTATAGTCCTCGTTGCCGCCGACCTGGATTTGCTCGCCTTCGTTGACCGGCACGCCGTCCTTGAACCGGATGACCATCGTCGCTTTGCGGTCGCAGTACCAGCAGATCGTCTTGATCTCCTCGATCTTATCGGCGTAGACAAGCAGGTTGTAGCTCCCCTCGAACAGCTCGTTCTGAAAGTCGTTCTTCAGCCCGAACGCCATGACCGGCACGTCCAGCTCGTCGACGATGCGGGTCAGCTCGAGAATATGGCGCTTCTTCAGCCATTGGGCCTCGTCGACCAGCACGCAGTAGTAGCGGCCCGATTCGTCGAGCTGGGCTTTGACGGCATCGAACAGGTTCGTGTGCTCGTCCACGGGAATGGCCGGCCGGGTAAAACCCGCGCGCGTCCCGACCTGATCCGCTCCGTTGCGCGTATCGATGACGGGCGTAAAGATCAATACCGGCTTGCCTTGTTCCTCGTAATTATGCGCGACTTTGATGATTTCGAACGATTTGCCGCTGTTCATCGTTCCGTATTTGAAGTACAACTGGGCCAAAGCGCTACCTCCGCAACCAAGTTTACAGACAGCAAACATTATACAACAGATATCGACATTGCTGTAGCGACATTTCCGCTCTCTTCGAAACGCGAACAAGGGACTCCCCCCGCGAGCATCGGACGATGATCGGGAGAGTCCCTTTCCGGGGGCTTTATTTATGCGATCCGACCATTCATTCCGGTCGTTCCCCGCCCGGGCGGTTTTCGCCGCGAAGCGCTTGCCTGGACGGTTCGCGTCCGGGGAAACCTTATATCTTGGTGAGGGCCATGGAAGGATGCACTTCCGCGATGCAGTCCGGCGTTTCCCACGCGGTGTTCTCGACGTACGGGGTAACCGGGTAGATTCTGAAGTCGGCGTCCTCGAGCGAGCGCAGCATCGCCTGCAGCACTTCCGTTCTCGTTTCCTTCGGATTCAGCCACAGCTCGATCGACTCCTCGTCCAGCACGACCGGCAGCGGATGATTCGTGCCGAATGCGTTCCCCCGCGTAATGACCGTGCACATCGGGTATTCGTTCCGCTCGGAATCGAGCCAGACGTCGTAGATGCCGGGCATGGCGAACGTCGCCTTTTTCCGGTGCACGACGCGCCACGCGCTTTTCGTCTTCCCCTCGGTCTTCCAAATGTAAAAACCGCTGCACGGAACGACGCACCGCTTCTTCGTCAGCATATTGCGCAAGTAGCGTCTGTCGGACAGCGTGTCGACGTTCGCGTTGACGGAGTTTTTGCCCCAGTAGGGCATTAACCCCCAGCGCTGCTGGTTCAGGCAGCGTTCTTCCCCGACCTGCTGAATGATCGGGATTTGCTGCGTCGGCGCGATATTGTACCGCATCAAATAGGGCACATGAACCCGGTCGATGTGAAAATATTCCGTCAAATCCGCAAGCTCCGCCGTCAGCGAGTAACGATTACACATGTGCATCAGCCCATTCCCAAGAATTTACTCGTTCTCAGTATGGGTTTCCGGCAGGAAATTTATGTATGTCCGATCGCGTACGCCAGTCCGGCCGCGGCAACGGCGAACAAAGCCGAGGAGACGTACAGAATCCGAACGGCCAGACGGATATGCTCCGCCTCGAGCGGCTCCAGCGGCTCTCCCATTCTCGCGCGATCCGACGCAACGCCTTTGTAATAGTTCAAGCCGCCCAACTGTACGCCGAGGGCTCCGGCGACGGCCGATTCCGGAAAGCCGCTGTTCGGGCTCGGATGAAGACGGGCGAAGCGCCGTACCGTCCCGAGAACGCGGCGCGATCTTAGCTTAAGCAGCACGGCCGCGGCGACAATGGCGAGCGCCGATAACCGGGCGGGAATCCAATTGGCCAGATCGTCGAGCCTGGCGAACGCCCACCCCAGATTCCGGTACTTCTCGTTCTTATAGCCGACCATGGAATCGAGCGTGTTCACGGCCCTGTAGGCGAGCGCCAGAGGCGCGCCTCCGATGAAAGCGTAAAACAGCGGCGAAACAATCGCGTCCACGATGTTTTCCGCTACCGTCTCCACCGCGCCCCGGGCAATTTCGCTCTCGCCGAGCTTATCCGTGTCCCGTCCCACGATCATCGCTAACGCTTGCCGGGCTTCCGACAGCTTATTTTCCTTAAGCAGGCGGTAGACGTCCAGCCCCGCGTCTGCCAACCCTTTGGCCGCGATCGTCGTCGAGATCATCCAGGCCGCCGCGCCGTAAGCGAGCCAAGGATGAAGCAGTCCGAGCAGGAAGAGGAGGGTCCAGCCGATCAGGAAGGAGCCGCCGACAAGCAGCAGCGGATAGGCGGTTCCGGCGAGCTTCAGCGCTATGTCTTCGGCGGAACCGCCGAAAGGTCGGGCAAGCCGCCGAAGCAGCGGCCATAACGCTGCCGTTCGCAGCGGTCGCTCCAACTTGGAAATGACATGGCCCATGCCGACGACGGGGTGCGGCAACGCCCGCGGATCTCCGATCGCCAGGTCGATCATAAACGCGCTTGCGACGATTGCGATCTCGATGTTCATCTACGGCTCTCCTTGCGTACGGACCGCCTCGTGCACGGCGGAGTAGACGAGCCGTCCGATCGCGTTGCCGATCGTCGTCGCGGCCCCCGCGTACCGATGAATATGGCGGTAACGATCCGACTGGCTCACGGCGACAAGCACCGCATCGGTCGACGTTCCCGTCGCCGTGCATCCCAGGCTGCGATCGCGAACGTCCAGATCGGCGAAGACGGCGCTTTTCGCTTCCGTGGCGCTGATGACCGCGTTGACCATCGCGCCTTCCGTCATTTTCCCGTCGATCACGATCATCAAGTTGACCGTTCCCGGCTCGTAAGCGGAAAACGTCTCGCGCGCTAAGCCGGCTCTCGCCGCGTTGCCCGTTCCGGCCGACGCGCAGACGAGCAGCCGGCATTCGTCCCCGCCCTCCTCGAAGAAAGACGCGTGCGTCAGATGCGCCGCGGTCTGCAGCCCGATCGCCTTCGCCGGATCGTAGCCCCAGCCGATCAGCGCCTCGCGCATCATCGCCGAAGGATCGGCGCAGTCGTAATGGAGGGGCACCTTCCAATTGACGAACCGTTCTCCGCTGCCCGGCCCTCCTCCGTAAGGAGCGTTGCTGAGCGTTTGATAGATTCGACCGCACTCGACGGACAGATGATCCTGCCCGAACCGGATCCGCAGCTCCGGCCACAAGGGCGACATATAAGAGGCGGCGCCGCCGCGAAAAGGTTGTGTCATAAGAGCCTCCCGGTCGTTAAAGCCAGCAGGGCGAGCAGCGCAAGCGTCTCCGCGCCTTCGATCAGCGCGCCGTAGACGTCGCCCGTGAAACCACCGAGCCTGCGTATGATGTAAAGTCCGAACAGCCAGCCCGCCAGCAGCACGGCAGCGAAGACGATCGCGCCCCGCCATTCCGCGATTCCGAAGGAAGCGGCAAGCACGAGCAATCCGTTGACGAGCAGGACGGCGGGCGTAACGCCGCCGCGCAAGCCGCTGCCAAGTCCTTGCTGCTGGATATAAGGAAAGAAGCGGATCGCCGCGAGCAGCGCCGCCCTCGCCATCGCCGGAACGGCAGCCAGAGCGGCCAACGCGCCCGCCGAGGCGAGCTGCTGCACGGCGGCGACTTTCAGCAGGACGAGCGCGATCGCCGCCACGACGCCCATCGCCCCGACCCGGCTGTCCTTCATGATTTCCAGCGCCCGCTCGCGGCCGCGCTGGCTGCCCAGCCCGTCGGCGAGATCCATCCAGCCGTCCAGGTGCAGCGCTCCGGTCGCATAAATCCAGAAGGCGACGGTAAGCACCGCGGCAACAGGCGACGAGGCCGTTCCGAAGCCGAGCTCGGCCAAGCGGGAGACGAGCCAGACGGCGGCGCCGAGCAGCAAGCCGACCAGCGGGTAATACTTCGGACTATCGTTCCAGCCTTCGAGCGTTTGCGCCCGCTTAGGAACGGGAAACCGAGTCAGAAATCCGACCGCTTGCCAGAATGCGTTCATCCTTTCAGCCTCCACGGAAGTCCGCTCACGACGACGACAGCCTCGTCCGCGCGGGCGGCGAGCCGTTGGTTCGCTTCCCCGACGACGTCCTGAAACCAGCGTCCCAGCGGAGACATCGCCACGCCTCCCCAGCCGACCTCGTCGGTGACGATAATCGCTTCGCGCAGTCCCGACGAGCCCAGAGCCTCCAAATATCCGTCTACTTGCGATAAAACGTGCTTTGTCGTTTTCTCGTCCCTGCATTGTTGTTCGGGGACGGCCATCAGCCGGTTGGCGATCCAGGCGGACAGCGTGTCGACGAGCACGATGTCGTACCCTTCATAAGCCGATGCCGATAGCTCGGATGCGGATTCGAGCGTATCCCATTCCGCCGGTCTCCGGGCCCGGTGCTTGTCAATGCGCTCGTCCATCTCTCCGTCGTAACGGAGGCCTGTTGCGACGTATAGAATCTTGGAAGGCGAGGCGGCCGAACGCTCCCGAACGAGCCGTTCGGCATAGGCGCTCTTGCCCGAGCGGACGCCTCCGCTGACCATGACGAGCTTCATCGCGGCGTCCCCTCTCTTTCCCGTTGCGCTTCTTCCAGCGCCGCAAGCAACCGTACGTTGTCCACGCGGCCGCGCACCGCGATGCGGATATGCCGCTCCGTAAGTCCGTCGTACTTGGCGCAGCTTCGCACGAGAATGCCTTTCGGTCCGAGCGCTTCTTGCAGCCGTTCCGCCGTCCAGAAGGCGGACAGTTCGATCAGCAAGAAATTCGCCTCTCCCGGCCAAGTCCGCCAGCCGAGCCGGGAGGCGATCTCCTGCCGCAAATACGCCCGTTCGGACGCGATCAGCTCTCTCGTTCTTCGCTCGTATTCCGCGTTCTCCGGCCTCAGGCAAGCTTGTCCGGCCAGCAGCGCCAGCC
>JAEZZE010000352.1 GCA_023418755.1 Bacillota bacterium
TGAAGAACAGCGCGAAGGAGCCCGCCGCTCCCGGAAGGATGATCGCCCAGAACGAGTTCAGCAAACCGTGCCCGCCCGCTCCCGTCCAGTCGTTGCCGCCGACGAAGGGCAGATGCATCAGCACGTAAAAGCTCGGAATCATCGTCACGACGCCCGGAATCATCATCGCCGCCAGCAGCACGCGAAACAGCGGTTTGTTGAGGCGAAACGTCAGCTTGGCGAACGCGTATCCCGCCAACGAGCCGAGGAACAGGTTGGACAGCACGCCCATGACCGCGAGATAAAAGGAGTTGCCGAAATATCTCAGAAACGGAACGGTCGTAAACGCGTCCCTATAATGGTCAAGCGTAAAATGCGAGGGCAGCCAACGGATCGGAAACGCGAAAATCTCGTTGTCCGGCTTAAACGAAGTGAGCACGCTCCATAAGAAAGGAAGGAACATGACGAGCGATAGGGTCGTAGCCGTGACGTAAAACACGGTCAGACGCAGCGCCCGGCTTGCGCCGGGATTGTAGCCGCCGGCCGCGGATGTCGTTTTCATCACCTTTCGTCCCCCCCTATACGATCGGCTCTTCCGCTTTGGACAGCCGCATGTTGATTAGCGAGAAAATGAGAATCGCCAGCGCCAGCACGAACGCTTGAGCCGAGGCGTAGCCCATCTGCAGCTGGTTGAAGCCCTGCTGATAAATAAGGTATACCGGCGTCTTCGTCGCGTTCGCCGGCCCGCCCTGGGTCAGCACGAACGCTTGGTCGAACAGCTGCAAAGCGCCGATGATCGACATCGTGCTGACGAGGAACGTCGTCGGCCTAAGCTGCGGCCACGTAATGTAACGGAATCGTTGAACCGCGTTGGCGCCGTCCAGCTTGGCCGATTCGTACAAGTAATCCGGCACGCCTTGGAGGCCTGCCAAATAGATCACCATGTTTGACCCGACCGCTTGCCATAGCGTCACCATAATGACGGAGGCCATCGCCGTTCTCGTTTCCGACAGCCATGCCGGCCCGGTGACGCCGAAGTAGGACAGAAAGCCGTTCAGCAGGCCGAACTCCGGGTGCAGCACCCATAGCCATACCGTCGCGGCGGCCACCGCCGACGTCAGCGTCGGCAAATAGTTCAGCGTGCGGAAAACTTTGACGCCCTTGATCGCCTTGTTTAGCAGCAGCGCGATTAGCAGCGAAGTCAAAATGTTCAGCGGCACGAACACGACCGTGTAGAACAGCACGTTGCGAAACGTCTGCCACAGCAGGCTGTCCGTGTACAGCTTGCGGTAATTGGCCAGCCCTACCCAGTCCATCCGGCTCAGCACGTCGTAATTCGTAAAGCTCAAGTAAAAGGCCATGAACACCGGGATGACGGTAAAAACGGAGAACAGCAAAATGGCCGGCGAGATGAACAGATAGGCCATGCGCGCCTGGTGGGCGTGCAGCTTGCGGGATCGAAACATGCGCGTTCTTCCTTTCTCCTTGAATTCATCCGGCTACGCGAATGCCGCATACGTCAAGCACGAGCTCGCAGTACATCATGTTCGCCCAAGAGAACCACGGTCTCGTATACTTGGACGAATCGTCCGCATCGAAGCCTTCGTGCATCATGCCGGCGCCCCCGTCGGTTCGCTCCAGCAGGTCGAGCAGCCGCAGCTTCTCCTCGGGCTCACGCGCCGTCAGGCCCTGCATCGCCAGCGCGATCGGCCAAATATAACGATGCGGCGTATGAGGGCTGCCTATGCCCGATGCTTCCTTCCCCGCGAAAAAGTAAGGATTGTGCTCGCTGAGTATAAAATCCCGCGTGCGAACGTACGTCGGATCGTCGCTCCCCGTATAGCCAAGATACGGAATCGACAGCAGGCTGGGCACGTTGGCGTCGTCCATCAGGGCGTAGCCGCCCAGCCCATCCGTCTCGTAAGCGTAGATGTCGCCGAATTGCGGATGGTTCACGACGCCGAAGGCGCGGATGCCGGCGTCGATCTCGGAAGCCAACTGCTCGGCCTCGGCCCGCAGCGCATCGTCTCCCAGCACCTGCCGAGCGATCTCGGCCAGCTCGCGCAGAGCCACCGTCGCGAACATATTGGACGGAATCAGATAACCAAACTCGCAGGCGTCGTCGCTTGGCCGAAAACCGGACCAGGTCATGCCCGTTCGGCCCGTCGGCGAACCTTTGCCTTCGCGGGAAAGCGTATCGGTAACCGGACAATTCCTTCTGACGAAGCGATAGTCCGAAGCTTGTTCATGGTTTTGTTCCTTCCTCCACAGCTCCACGATGAGAGCAGCCGCCTTCCTGAACGTACCGTTGAATTGTTCCGTCGTTCCGGCGTTTCTCCAGAGCAGGTAAGCCAAATGAAGCGGATAGCATAGCGAATCGATCTCGTATTTGCGCTCCCAGACCAGCGGGGTCATCGCCGTCTCGTCGTCCTGATGGCCTTGGCCGTTCGCGGTTTCGTTAAACGCGTTCGCATAAGGATCGTGAATCACGTATTGAAGCTGCCTTTCCACGACTCCGAGCAGAAGACGCTCGAATTCCGGCTCGGACTTCGCAAGAAGCAGATAGGGTCTCGCCTGCGCCGCCGAATCTCTGAGCCACATCGCCGGGATGTCTCCGGTTATGACGAACGTCGTGCCGTCCTCTAGACGGCGGAACGTCGTCTCTATCGTATTGCGCATGCAGGCATCGAACATCGCCTGCGTCTTCGGGCGATGCGGCAGTTGCCGCTGTACCGAGGCAATCCATTGTTGCAAAGCTTCCTGCATGGCGGTCGAATGAACCATCGTTTCCACTCCTTATGTCGTCTCTCTAAGCAGAAGAGGGAGGCGTACCTCCCTCTCTCCCTTCGTCTTCCCGCCCCTTACTTCGCGTCCGCATTGTCCTTCAACAGACGATCTCCCTGCTCCTGCGCCTTCTTGAGCGTGGTCGCCGCATCCTGTTTGCCTTCGAGGAACAATTGCAGGTTAGGTATGAGACCGTCGCCTTCCATAATGGAGTAACCCGGATGCTGCGGCCGGATTTTGGCGAACTCGAGCGTATCCAGGAACGGCTGCCACGAAGGGTCGTCCTTGAAGAACGGATCCTCGAGAGCCGGCTTGTAGCCCGGAATGTTCAAGCTCGTCTTCGCCCACAGCAGCACGTTGTCTTTGTTCGCGAGCCACCATTTGACGAACTCCCACGCCTCTTCCTTGTGCTTGGAGCCTTCGCCGATGACGAGACCGAAGCCGCCCATGACGCTTCCTTTGTCCCCGTTAGGTCCCGCCGGAGGCGGAACGATTCCGAAATCGAGATCTTGACCGTATTTCTTATAAGTGCTCAACATCCAAGGTCCCGTATAGTTCATCGCCAGCTTGCCGGTGACGAAAGCGTCGGTGCCTTCGCCCAAGCCTTGCTCGAAGCCGATTTTGTACACTTTGTCCTGGTTCAGCAGCCGATCCCAGAGATTAAGGACGGACAGTCCTTTATCGTTGTTGAAATCGGTGGCGTCGTTGCTCGCGTTCAGCATTTGGCCGCCCGCTTGCTGGTTATACATGTTGAACAAACCGGCGTCGCCGAGCGAGAAGCCGGCTACTTCCAGCTTGTCGCCGTTCCATTTCGTCAGCGCTTTGGCGGCGGTCGCCAGCTCCTCCCAGTTGGTCGGAGGCTGAAGTCCCGCGTCCGCGAACATTTTCTTGTTGTAGAACAGCGCCCGCGCGTCCACCGTCAGCGGAAGGCCGTACAGCTTGCCGTCATGGGAAAGCTCCTTAAGCGCTTCGTCGTAATAATCCGCCGTGGAGATGCCGTCCCTGGCCATGTATTCGTCGATCGGGTGAAGGACATTCTTCGGCGCGTACAGGTTCGTCCGCCAGCGGTCCCAGAACATGACGTCGGGCGAGCCCCCGGAAGTCGCGGCAGTCAGAAACTTCGTGATCATGTCCTGCTGCAGCACGTATTTCACGCGGATTTTGTCCTGCGACTTGTTGAACGCGTCGACCATCGTCTCGAACTGCTTCTGCCCTTCGCCGCCCCAGTCGCCCCAGAACGTAAGCTCGACGACTCCGCCGCCGGATTTCGACTGGCCGCCGTCGCTAGAAGGCGAAGCCGCTCCGCCGCCTCCGTTGCCGCCGCCGTTGTTGCCGCTGCACCCGGACAGTACCGCAATCGCCATGGCGCAAGTTAACAGGATGCCTAACCACTTTTTCATTTTCGACAGCCCCTTATCCAAGTTATTAAGCGCTTACACATAGTATATTAATTCGAAGTACATAATATGTCAACATAAATTTTGTAGATATTTTATATATCAACATAATGAATTGGTGATTTTTGCCGACTTGAGCTCAAATTACGGGAAGACGAAATCGAGAAAGCCCGAACGCGGATTCGGGCTTTCTCGTCGCGACGGACTATTCAATTTCGGAAGATGCAAGGAGGAAACGCGCAGAAATTATCCCTTCGTGGAATTGCCCTGAACGATCGCGAACGGAACGGTATTGTTGAAGGAAATCTCCTTCATGTCCCACTGCATCTGCAGTAAATCCGCAGCGCTGCGCCCCATCGCGAATTCGTCCTGGCTGACATGCGTGAACAGATGTTTGTTGAAAGGGCTGTGCGGCGAATCGAAGCAGACGATGCTGCAGTCTTCGGGAATGCGCTTGCCCATGGACAGCAGCACCTCTCGCAAAATGAGCGCCAGATTGTACTCGACGGCGACGAACGCGGTCAAATCCGGGTTCATTTCCACGAATTTTTTGACGTTGGCGAAGTCGACCTGCACGTTGCGCTCCTCGAACGAACGGGGCACGGAGCTGAACAGGTTCGTCATGAGATGCTGCGGCTTCATCCGCAGCCCGTTCTGGATCAGCGCGTCGGTATAGCCTTGAATGCGGTCCTCGATCGTCGACGTATTTTCTACTGGCAGCGAAATAAAGCCGATTTCCGTATGGCCCCGGTCCAGCAGGTGCTTCGTCAGCTCGAACGCCGCCAGACGGTTGTCCGTATATACGGAGCAAGCGGCCAGCCCTTTCAAATAACGGTCGACGAACACGAGCGGGTGCTTGTCGAGCACGAGGCGAAGCAGCTCCGAGTTGTAATGCTCCCCGTGCACGGGGAAAATGATAAAGCCGTCCACGCCAAGCTGAAGGAACGAGCGAATCGCCTCCTCTTCCTCCTCGCGCTTGTCGTAAGTAATCTTCATCAGCATCCGGCATCCCAGCTCGGATAGCCGCTCCTCGACGCCGTGAATCATTCGCAGCCCGTACGAATCCGCAAAGTCGGGCAGGATGAGGCCGACCAGCTTCCAGCTCTGCGGATACGACTGACGTGCACCCTGAATCAGCTCCGGCTCGGGCAGCGTATCGGCGACGAAGGAGCCCTTGCCCTGCACGCGCTCGATCAAGCCGTCAGCGGATAGCATCTCGAGCGCTTTCTTGGAAGTGATGCGGCTGACGTTGAATTGATCGGCCAGCTCCTTCTCCGAAGGAACGCGCCCTCCTCGCGGCAGTTCTCCGCTTTTGATTTTTTCCAGCAAATAGTGGTAGATTTGCTCGTATAGTGGACCGTCCATTTTACCATCCCTTGATGTATCATGATATATCAACTATACCTAAAATTATAAAACCTATCAAGTTGAATTTCATTGCGGCGGTAAGGCCCGGAGGAGCGTTTGAGACTTTTGACGGGATGATGGCGATGGTTTAGCACGTGGGGCGATGCTATTGAGCGAATCCGGCAACTGCGGTGGTGGATTAGTACGTGGGGCGGTACTATTGGTTGAATCCGACGACTGCGGCGATGAATTAGCACCTGGGGCACGCGAGGCGATATGATTGGACGAAATGATGAGGCGATAGGCGAAAAAACCAGGATGCAGAGCAGCTTATTCGGCAGCTGCCTGCATCCTGGCTTATGCTGTTCAGTCTCGCAGGTATTCGAAGGATCTCATACCGCGAATTCTCCCAACTAAAATGTAATCTTGTACAACTTCGACTCCCTGCCCTTCAAGCTCAGCATCAGGTTGCCGCTCTCGTTCTCGCTCCCGACTGCCTGGCCGGTCCACAGATCGACGATTTGTTGGTAATCGCCGACGACGCCCGCGCGGGATAGATCGACCGTCTTGTCGACGGCCTCCTTGCCGAAGTTGAACACGGCCACGTAATAAGCGCCGTCTTCCGCCATAACGAAGGTGTCCGCGGATTCCGATCCGGTGTTGCCTTCCACCGGACGGAAGGCTTTCCCTTTCGTCGCGAGCTCGTTGACGCGAGGATTGGTCAACAGCTGCTTCATTAATTTCCGCGACTGCGGATGGGTCACGTCGTCGGAGCTTAAAAACAGCGTCCCGGAGATCGCGGCCGCGTTGACTCTCGTCTGCGACCCTTCCAGCGTCTCGCCCTTTTCAAGAGTCATATAATCCGGATCGGTGTAGGAATAGATCGTCCCGTTCTGCCACCAGCCGTAGGTCAGATTGTTCAATTGGTACTCGGTCGAGCCGATCGACCCGTCGATGTCGCACGAAATCCGGCGGGCATGCGCGTATTGGCTCGGAAACATCGGAGCGATCGAAGCGCTGATGAACATAGCGCCGTCCAGCTTCTCCATGAGATAAGCCATTCCTTGATAATAAGCCTGGATTCCCGTCGTGACGCTTTTGTCGTAGTGCTCGCCTTCCATCGTCCCGTGAGTCAGGAAATCCAGCTTGAGAAACTTGTAGCCTTCCTTCTTGAATCGCGCAACGTCGTGATCGATCTTCATCTTCGTGCCCGGATGGGTCGGATCCAGCGCATAGCCCATCATGTGAGGCACGATATGGCCTTCCTTGTCTTTGAGAACGATGTCCCCGTACGTGTACTTCCCGTCCGTTCCATCTACCTTCTCGATCATGTTTTTACCCCAATAGACGAACGGCGTATGATAGGAACCCGGAATCTGGCCGTTCTTGCGAATCCGATCGACCAGATCCAGCCGCTGCTCCTCGGTCATATTGGTCCAAAAGGAATCCATGTTGATGTAGATGTCGCCTTCGTTATTAAAGGAAGCCCCTTGAATATGATCATGGAAAAAGTCCGATACCGCGATCATTTTATCATAGGACAGATGCTCGGCATACGCCCCCCAGCTATTCCAGCCCACCGGAACTCCCCGCGGCACGTCCGGACCGAAGCCGAGCGGAGGGGCGACGACGGCGTTGGCGCGGCCGTAAGCCTCCATTCCGTCGCGGTAATCCGGGTAGAAGCCGACGAAAATTTTCGGAGATTTAAGCGTCGCGCCGACGACGGCTCCATGCTCGATACGGTCGTACGTCACATTGCGCGAGGTGAAGCCGCCGTAAACCTTCAACTGGTCCAACCGGTTGTCCGAACCGCTCCAGTAAATGCCCGTCTTCCACGTATCGTGCGTAACGGACCCGATCACAAGCCCGGTTCGGCCGGCGTTATCGAAAACGGCCGTAACCTCCGAACTGACGTACTTGTCGCTATTGAGACTCGTATTGATCGTTTTCGACACATACCTCGACCAGGCGTCGTTATCGAACGGAACGATCAAAACGCGATTGTCCCCGTACTCGCCGAGATCGATCCCGCCGGCACCGCTCAGCGAGACGGGAGACATATAGTTGGTGCTAAGCTCTCCGTCGCCGCTGATCTCTTGCTCCGCGATGAAATAGTCCGAATCTTCATAGACGTAATAGATTTGGTCCATCGTCGGCAGGCCCGCCATCTCGTTGCGGACCGTCAGCTTGATTCCCTTCCCGTGGCCGTCTTCCAGCGGAGCGATCTCTTCCAGCAGCCGCCGACGATCGAACTGATAGCTGTGCACGAGCCGATCGTGCAGCTTCGCGCTGCCGTAGACGCCTTTCGCGATTTCGCGTCCGTTCCAGGAATAAGCGGCGAGCCCCGTCTCCGTATTGTAGACGATCCGATAGATGCCATTGTCCACGACAAAGCCGTTAGCGTGCTGCGCAATCCGGATTCCGCCGTAGTCCTGCTCCGAGGAAGCATCGCCGATATGGCCCGATCCCCCCCATTGCGCGGCGGGGTCGAACGCGTCGTCCGCGGCGGGAGCTTTGCGGACGACGATTTTGTCCAAATTCGGCGAGTACCAGTCCCCGTCCGAAAACAGGAGCGTGTTGCGCCCGGCCGCAAGCTTCACGGCGAAGTCGTACGTCCCGACCGATTCCCAATCGTTTTTACCGACTTCGGGAAGGTCGTATTTTTCCTTCTCGGCGCTCCCGTTGACCTGTACGAAAAAGGAACGGGGATCGCCCGACGTATAATGAACGGTCACGACGTACTCGCCCGCTTCTTCCACGTCCACCCGATTAAATCGAACGGAACCGCCTTGAAAGAGTCCCCCTACCTGCTTGCCGTCCGAGCAATCCCGGCAATCGGCGATTTCCGTGTACGGCCCCTTCAGCGTATTGCTCGGGTCGTTGGCTTCAAAGACATATTCTAACACCGCGTTCTCCTTCACCAAGATCACCTCATCTTCTTCGCTATTTTTCTCCGCCGCGGCAACCTCCCCGGCTTCGCGATCTTGCGGGGAAGCTATTCGGTACACGGCAACGATGATTCCGACGACAATGACAAGAGCGACGATAAGGAGCGTCGACTTACCCGATCTCAAACCCATCACCCTTCCTCTCTATTCGGTCATAAGCGGGGCGCGGTTACCCGACGAGGCCGCTCCGTTCCATGCTTTCGACGAAATGGCGCTGCACGAAAAAGTACATGACGATGAGCGGCAAAATCGCCATCAGGATCGCCGTATTCTGAATCATGGACAAATAGAGCGGATCGGGGGTCGTCGTCTCTCCCGAGAGGTAGAATAAGATTTGCGCCGCCGCCGTGGACAGCATGGAAGACATCACGTTCGCCTCGTTCAGGATCATGCCCGTAAAGAACGTGTCGTTCCACTGCCAGACGAAGGAGAACAGCATAACGGTCACGATCGACGGTACCGCATTGGGCAAAATAATCCGCGCGAACGTTCCGAACGTCCCAGATCCGTCCACGAACGCCGCTTCTTCCAGCTCCTTGGGAATGCCTTTAAAGAACTGACGGAAAATGTAGACGAATAATCCCGTTCTGAGCCCCATGCCGAGCATGGACGAAATCACAAACGGCCAATACGTGTTGATCAGATTCAGCGGTTGCCCTTGAATTAGAGACACGATTCCGAAAATATCCGCGTTTTTATATTGCAAATAAGTCGGAATCATGAGCGTTTGCGGCGGAACGAGGATCGTAAAGATCACGCAGCCGAACAGCAGCCCGCTGCCGCGAAACTTGATGCGTGAAAATCCGTAGCCGGCCAGCATGCAGGAAAAAGTCTGCAGCAGCATGACCGCGCCGGACAAAATCACCGTATTGAGCAAAATGGTCGGATAATGAAGCGCCTTGCTGACCAGCTTGAAATTGTCCAAAGTAAAGTGCTTCGGAATCCAGACGACCGTAGAGTCGTACATGTCGACCGGATCCTTGATCGCGATGGAAATCTTGATCAATATCGGATACAGAATAATGAACGAAATGCCGACGATCAGAACCGTGCGAACGAAGCTCCATAGCCACGCTTTAAGCTTGTTGACCCAGAAGCTGCCCTTGGCCATGCGCTCGCCTAACCGATGAAGCCGCTCTCGCCGCGAAAATGCCGTTTCCGTTTTCATGTCGCCCCTCCTTGCGATCAATCGTAATAAAATACTTTTCTGGAGATCAGCACCGCGACGATCCACAGGAATGCCGAGATAATGAGAAAGTAGATCCAGGCCATCGACGCGCTAAGCCCGAATTGAAAATTTTTGAAGGCCGTATCGCGGATATGCCTCGTCGTCGGGCTGCTCAGCAAATTGTCGATGATGGAGTAGACGACGTTCGTCAAAATAAGCGGACTGATCATCGGAAACGTAATTTTCCAGAACGATTCGTATGCCGTGGCTCCTTCGATTTTGGACGCTTCGTACAGCGAGCCGGAGATCGATTGCAATCCCGCTACGAAAATCAAGATTTGTACGCCCGAAGAGGTCACGATCTGATAGATTCGGTTGACCGCGCCGACTAAATAATCGACGATTTGCGTGCTGACACCCGAACGGTACAAGAGCTTGGCGAGCTCCAGATTTTGAAACATCCCGAACTCCCTGCTCGTCTCCCGGCTCGCGCCGCGAATGACGCCCTGCATGTAATCTCCGCTTTCGAGGGCGGCGATCACGCCGGAGGCCAGAATGACCGGCAGGAAGAAGAGCATTCGGGCAAGGCCTCTCCCTCTGAATTTCTGATTGAGCAGCACGGCCGCGAACAAACTGAAAATCACGATGAGCGGAACGTTAACGACCATGTTCATCAGGGATTCGGTCAATATTCGGACATAGTGCTCGTCCTGATAGAGAGCCGCTTTGTAATTCGACCAACCCGCTTTATGGATCGAAAAGCCGGTATCGTCCACCTTCAAGGTGCTGAAGCTGTAGCGTAACGAGTTGATCAGCGGAATGAAAAACAGAAACACGAATCCGATAAACCAAGGAAGGATAAACCATACGCCTTTATATTTTTGTTTCTGATGCAGCGTCAATCTGAATTTAGGCAGCTTCAATCGCGCTCTCCTCCAACCAGGTATCCCATTGCTTCGACGACGTTCCCCTTCGCATGGACCGCGTAACCGTTATAGTTGACGATTACCGTCGTACCGTCTTCGTAAGTCGTCTCGTACACGCCTTTTGCCAGTGTCCTATGGTCTTTGATGACCTGGGTTCGGAGCTTGCGAAGCACGGCGTCCACTTCCTGATAGGCCGCCGTCGCCTCGCCGATCCAGTTCGAATAATGAGCGGAATACAAATATTCGAATCGCGTCTCCTTTACCGAAGAGGACTTGGCAAAGAACCATTTGAAGTTCAAGTTCGCCCCCGTCTCCAGCGCCTTCAGCACATGCTGACGCACATTCTGGTCATCGGACATATTGAGCGCCTCTCCGGCGTAGTCGATATATCCGTGCAGCGCGATCTCGTAGAACGGCACGCTTTGGTCGGTAATATTGAAGCCGCTGCCGGACAACGGCGCGTTGATGACGCTGTCGGCGTACGGGAGTGCATAGGCGTTGCCTCCGGAGATCATCAGCGCGGACTCCGTCCCCAGCTTCTCGAGCTGCTCCTGCACGATCCGCTTCGCGCCTTCCCGCGACATGACGTTTTTCGGATTAAAGTCCGAATTCAGCTCGTCTCCCATATCGTTCAGCGACAAGGCGGAAACGTTCAGCTTTCCGTAAGCTTTTCGGAACTTGTCCACGAGCCCGGACAGCTTGAACGGGGACAGCACGTAGCCCGGATCGAACCAGACCTGCTTGAAGTAGCCGGCCGGATCGTAAGGATACACCTTGGCCAACGCGCCGGTAATCGTCCTCGACGCTTCCTTCTTCGGTTGAAAGGCTCTCGTGTCCCGCAGCACGCTCATGAACGAAGCGTCCGGATAAATCTCCACTCCGTTGTCGCGGCCGTACTCCGCAAGCTTGCTCAATCCGCTCTTCCCGCCAAGCTTGCCGTCAACGGAAACGGAGGACGGCTTCGAATGGACGAGTCCGCCGTTGAACCAGCCCGAGTAGCGCAGCTTGATGCTGCCGATGCCGACGGCTCCGAGCTCCCGAAGGATCGTCTGCGCCTGCTCGAACGTGGTCAGCGGCTCGTACGCGTCATAGGGAATACCGAGGAAAAACTTCTTCTTAGGCACCCCGCCGATCAACTCCAGGAAAAACGGCGTCTGCTCGGCAGGCTCCAATCTGCTTAGCTTGTATCGATCCGCCAGGTAGGCGCGATAATAGGAAGCCATTCCGGCGTAGCTCGCATCTTCGCCCCGAAGGAAGCCGTAGCGGATGGACAGCTCCCCCCGATAAGGCTCCGCTTGGAACTTGGGAACCGTCTGCGTCGTCCAATTGCCCGATAGCGTGAGCGGCTCGGATACATTAAGCGCGTAACTGCTGTACACGGCATTGTACGAATTCGTCCGTCCGCTGATGTCCGCCTCCACGCGGGCAATGCCGTCGCCGTCTTCGATGATGCCCAGGAATGCCCGGTCTCCCTGCTTCATGCCGAACACCGGCATTCGGGCCGTCTCGCCGCCCAGCGGCTTTAACCGATTTTCCCGCGTCCTATCCGTTCCATAGAGCGGGGTATTATACGGGGCGGCATCCAGCTTGCCGTTATTCAGGCGAATAATCGAGCCGGAGCCGTCCGGGACGAACATATACCCCTCCTGCCCCGTTCCGGCCGCGCCGAAATACGGCAGCACGGAGAGCGTCTGCAAGTAAAAGCCTTTGACGTCCGCTTGCGCGGCCGAGACTTGCGCGGTAAACTGTTCGCCTTCCAGCCGGTAAGTAACGGGGAGCACGAACAAAGCCTGGCTGGCCGCCTCGCCGTCCGAGAACGCTTCGCGGTCGACGTTCATTTCTTCCTCCGTGTATCCGGCATCCGCAAGCGTCTTCAGGGTACGCGTAAGCATGAGCCCTTTCAGCGCCGAATCCCGCCGCTCGTAGACTTTCGTCTCCTCGTTGAGCTTGAACCGCCGCAACAGGTCGCTCCGGGCCTGTTCGTCCCGAATGTTGTCCAGAATGAGCTTCTCGAACCGCTCCTGCGCGATGTATGGGGGAATCTGCTCGATTCCGCGCAACTTCTCGCCGATCGTATACGTTATTTTGATCCCGTCGGGAAGCTTCTCGTATTCGAATTGCTTGTATTGGACGCTGTGATTGAAACTATTGTACTGCTGCGGCTTCCCCGATGCGTCCGAGAAAGAGAGCAGCAGTTGGCTCGAGAGCATCGATTGGCTGTAGCCGGACGCCTTGTCGTCCTGCTCGCGGTCCGGCGGATTCGAATACCATGCCGAACCGTCGCGTTTATTTCTAAGGGCGATCTCCGTCGTCTCGGGATCGAAGTACAAGGCCAGATACTCGTTTTCCGCCGCCAGGTCCATCGCGATTTCTTCGCCGGCCGGAGCCCTATCCGCTTGGCCGGCTTCGCCCGCTTGCGAAGCGGCGTTTGCCGTCGGCGCTTCGTCGGCCGCTATCGCCCCCTGTCCGGCCGACGCCTCGCCAGGCGCATTCGCCGACAACCCCGCCGTCGCTCCCGCATCCGCGGAGACGCTGCGATAGATGCCGCTTGTTCCGGCAGCAACGCTGACGACGATCGCTCCGATCAAAGCCAATTTCCATTTGCCGTTCATCGGCATTTCCGCCCTCCTTTCCTAGTTGCGCAATGAAATCTCCGTGTATATCGAGTACGCGAAACCCAGCAGCTCCTGCAGCAAGCTGAAGAACAGCAGGCCCAGAAACATCATGATCCCCATCACGAAAAGGGTTAGAAGCATCGTCACGATCGTCTTGACGACGGTGTACTGGTGAATGGTCATGATGCCTATAAACAATAGCCAGACAAACCAAAGCACCGCCAGCGAATCGATCAGGTGGTAGAATGCCGCTTCGCGCACGGTGATAACCTGGCTGACCAGCGTATTGCCGAATCGCGCGATCGCCAGCGGCAGAAGGGCATAGC
>JAEZZE010000009.1 GCA_023418755.1 Bacillota bacterium
ATGCATGCAGATCGTCTCGACCTCGTCCTCCCGCCCTCTTCTCGCCATCGTCTGGACGAAGAACAGGCTGTTGTACAGAAAATGCGGATTGATCTGCGATTGGAGCTGTTTCATAACCGCCTCGTTCGTTCGCAGCTTCTCCACGTACGCCTTCTCGATCAGATGCTGGATTTCTTCGGCCATTTCGTTGAACCGTTTGAAAATGAAATAAAACACGTTGTTTTTGTCCGGCCGCAGCCGCACCTGATAGTCGCCCTTCTTCAGCCGGTGCATGCTGTCGATCAGCTCGCCCGTCGGCCTCTGAACGTGGAAGAACAGAAGCGTCGCCACTACGCCGAACAGGACGAGCAGCAAGCCGACCGAAAACCAGAAGAAGTTGCGGCTCATCTCGATCGGCGCCAGAATGGTATCCACCTTGGCATAATCGACCAGCGTCCAGCCCATCACTTCGGAGCGGACGTAAGTGACCAGATACTTCTTGCCGTTGATCTGCTCCGTCAGATGCCCGGCCTCCCGAAGCGGCTCCCGGTCCAGCCTTTCGTTAAGCTGTTGGATGAGCTCGCCGTTCGCCGACCGATTGGCGAGCGGCTGCGTATTGGGACGATAGAGGTACGGGTCGCCGTCGCCCCCGATCTTGAGCTGGTCGAGCGCCTCGCGAATATACGAAGCCGGGGCCCGGACCTCCACGATCAATTCGTCTTCGGCGCGATCGCCCGGCTCCGCGATGGGGGTCGTCGTATGCTTGTAAAACAAGTCGGATCGGGGATTGTATTCCCAGTTGGAGCTGAATTCGTTGGGAGCGAAGTTGGAGCGGAGCAGAATGTTGCTGCTGAGCACCTCCCCGCTGTCGTCGGAATAGACGAAAATGCCGTTCCGCCAATTGTTGAGCAGGCTGAGGAACGAAATTTTCTCCATGATTTTCACTTTTAATTCCACGAGATCGTAGTCGTCCTTGAACGTATTGCTGAAAACTTCGCTGTTCACGTATTTGTGAATATCCGGGTCTTGAACGAGGGCCAGAGAGATGAGGGACAGCTGCTCGAAATCGCTTTCAAGTTGGCTCAGCACATAGTTCAATTTGTTCAGATCGCGGTTATTGATTTCTTGCTCCACGACTTCGACGCTGATGTGATTCGAATAGTAATACAGCCCGAGAACCGGAATCAGGAACAGAATGATGAGCGCGTAAATTTTTTTGAAAATATTGAAGTTCCAGTTGATGCGCATGGCCGCATCTCCTCTCCGCCCTTCGAATCTAAGCCGCTCACTTATTATAAAAGATCCGGAAGGGCGGAACTAGACGAACTGATTACCAGCCGCCTCATTGGTTGATAAAGTGCTTTTATGTTTAGATTTTGATATTTAGGAGGGGATCGGGGAGCGTATACGATTGGATTATGGGAAGAAAAAACGACAGGCGGTGGGATGATGCGCAGCACGAAGCTGAAATGGAACTTACGACGAACATGGCCCCTGCATAGCATGGTTCTTCCCGGATTGATCGTATTGCTCGTATTCCAATACGGGCCGATGCCGGGAATCATAATGGCTTTCCAAGATTTTAAGCCGTACGCCGGGTTTACCGGCTCGGAATGGGTCGGACTGGATCACTTCCGCGAGATCGCGGCGTTCTCGGATACGAAGCAAGTCATCTGGAACACGTTTGTAATCGCTTCCCTGAAGATCGTGTTCCAATTGGCGACCCCGTTCGTATTCGCGCTCATGTTGAACGAAGTGGCGAAGACGGCGTTCAAACGAACGATCCAGACGCTCGTCTACCTTCCCCACTTCATGTCGTGGGTCATTCTGGGCGGCATTCTGCTGGACATTCTCAATCCCGAAGGCGGCCTCGTTACCCGGGTCATGGTCGACGGATTCGGGATGAAGCCGATATTCTTCCTCGGGGACGGGGATTGGTTCCGCTTCGTCGTCATTGCCAGCGACGTCTGGAAGGAATTCGGCTTCGGCACGATCGTATTTCTGGCCGCCTTGGCGGGAATCAACGGAGAGCTTTACGAAGCGGCCGTCATGGACGGGGCGAACCGCTGGAAGCAGCTGCTGCACATTACGATTCCGCTGCTGCTCCCGATGGCGATCGTCGTCGGCACGCTGTCGCTCGGCAACATTCTAAACGCCGGGTTCGACCAGATTTTCAACCTGTACAACCCGCTCGTCTACGATAAAGGCGACATTATCGATACGTACGTTTACCGCATGGCGCTCTTGAACGGACAGTTCAGCTTTGCCACGGCCGTCGGCCTGTTCAAATCCGTTATCAGCTTTATTCTGATCGTCATCGCCTACCGGCTAGCCTACAAATTCGCCGACTATCGCATTTTCTAACCAAAGGAGGCTACCTCGTGCTCTACAGGACCGGTTCGTATAAAGCGTTCACGATCGTCAATTACATTCTGCTCGGCGTCATCTCCGTCACGTGCATTCTGCCGATTCTTCACGTGTTGGCCGTCTCCTTCAGCGGAAAGGAGGCCGCCGGAGCCAATCTCGTCGGATTATGGCCGATCGACTTTACGCTGGACGCCTACGCGGAGACGATCGATAACCGGAATTTCTCCGGCGCCCTTCAGACGTCCTTCCTGCGCACTCTGATCGGAACCGCCTTCTCCATGCTGCTGACGACGATGATCGCTTATCCGCTCTCCAAGGAGGATAGCGAGCTGAAGGGACGCAAATGGTACGTCTGGCTGTTTATTTTCGCGATGCTGTTCAACGGAGGGCTTGTGCCCACCTACATTCTGATTTCCAAAGTCGGACTGATGAATTCGATGTGGGCGCTGATTCTCCCGGTCGCGATCAATTCCTTCAACCTGATTCTGATGATGAATTTCTTCCGGACGTCGGTGCCCCGGGCGCTCGAAGAAGCCGCGCTCATCGACGGGGCGGGGTATTACCGGATTCTGTTCAAGATTTACGTCCCGATCGCGATGCCGGCGATCGCGGCGATCTCCCTGTTCACGATGGTGTTCCACTGGAACTCCTGGTTCGACGGACTCATCTATATGTCGGACTTGGAAAAGTATCCGCTCGCCACGTTCCTGCAGACGATCGTCGTGCAGCAGGACTTCAGCCGGCTGTCGGTCGATTCGGAGTCGCTCAGGAACATGTCCCAGCGCTCGGTCAAGGCGGCGCAGATCTTCATCGGCGCGCTCCCGATCTTGCTGGCGTACCCGCTCCTGCAGAGGTTCTTCGTCAAAGGGATCGTGCTGGGCTCGGTGAAGGAATAGGGGCCGGCGGCGCTAACCGATCTTAGTCCCGGCGCGGCTCCCGGTTCCGGTTCGGATGACGAGCTCCGCCGCGGCGAGCAGCAGCACGACGGAACCGTATACGGCGGCCGTATACCCGGCGGCGTACGCCAGGCCGAAGCCCGCCGTCAGCAGGGTCGCGAGCAGATGGATCGACAGGTTCGTGAAGCAGAAAGCGTAGCTGCGGATCATCCATTTTCGGTGATTGGCGGTCCGCTTTTGGCGAGCCTGCACGATAGCCGCGATCGTCATCGCCGGCCATAGAAGGTTCAGAAGGTTAAAGGCCATGCCGGCCGCCTTGCCTCCCGTCGCATACGGAGCCATGTACCCGGAAGTCAGGACGACGACCAGCACGGAGGCCGCATAGACGTAACCGTTGATCCGATGAAGCCTCGGGGATTTACGGCGAAGGGACGCCGAAAAATTGACGGCCCCGGACAGCATCGCCGCGCACGCGAACGCGACGTGAACGTACATGACGTTCAGCCAGACGGGAACGTTCAGCGGACGCTTCGGATCGGACTTATGGCCGAGAAACTCCGCTGCTCCGGGATCGTGAACGAAATTTTTGTACAGCGCGTAAACGACGAATCCGGCCACCACGATCAGCATGAGGCTGTATAAGCGTTTGGCGGTTGACATGAACAAACTCCTCCGATTTATGCTATGATTGACCCGATAACCATCGGCCGGCGTTACGGCGGACAGGAAACGAAAGGATCGGGACTATGCGCAAAGGCGAGAAAACCAAGCTCCATATCATCATGAAATCCGCGGTGCTGTTCAACGAGAAAGGCTATGCGGCCACTTCGATGCAGGATATTATGGAGGCTACCGGGCTGACCAAGGGCGGACTGTACAGAAGCTTCCCCAGCAAGGAAGCGATCGCTCTGGAAGCGTTCCGGTACGCGGGCACGGTGCTCTGGGAGCACTTCGCCCGGGCGATCGAAGGCCGCAACTCCGCCACGGAGAAAATATTGGCGATGTGCGACGTCTACGGCGACACCGTCCACAATCCGCCGATGAGCGGCGGCTGTCCGTTCTTGAACACGGCCATTGAAAGCGACCACTCCTTCCCCGTCATGCGGGAATCGGCGATAGCCGCGTTCGAGCAGATGTCGGCTTTCATCCAGGGGCTCCTCGAAGAAGGCAAAGCCTCCGGAGAATTCGCCGCCGATATGGACGCCGAGACCGCGGCTTCCTTCGTCTTCTCTTCGATCGAGGGCGGCATTATGGCCAGCCGGCTCACCCGCGACAATAAGCACGTCCGCAACTCGAAGACTCAGATCGAGCGCTGGCTCTCTTCGTTCCGGCGCCCGTGAACGCGTACCCCCGTTAATCTGGACGCCGGCAGCAGCCCGGCCTTGGCCGTCCCGCTCATCTCGTCTCCCCGCACGACGACTTCGAATTTTAGACTCAGGCGCAACGGCTTCGTCACGTTCTGCAGCCAGGTCAACGGGCAATTTTGATACCGAACCGTCCGGTCTCTTTTAGAGTAAACGACGATCCGCCGAATGTAAACCGAAGGTTGTGACGATTTCATGAAAGCGGCGGCTCTGCGTCATTATCAGAATGGGTCCTATTTCGGCAAGTCGGCATTCGGTTCGATCGGAATGCGGGCTAGGCCGGCAGTAGAGAGTCCAGAAACGCCTGCATGGCATGCGAGATCCATTTGCGGGGATGCATGCACAATTGCAGACTCAGCCGGAGGTCCGGATGCGAGAACGAAAGCGCGGCCAGTTCTCCTCTCCCAAGCTCGGCAGCGGCGGCCAACCGAGGCAGAACGGCAATGCCTCCTCCGGCCGCCACGCATCCCTTGACCGCTTCCGGATTGCCGATCTCCAGGCCGATGCGATACGGAATGCCTTCCGCCTTCAGCACCTTCTCCAGCATAATCCGGTAGTTGCACGTCTCCTCCGTCATGATCCACTCTTCGCCGCCCAACCGCCGCAAATCTACCCTGTCGAGCAAGGCGAGCGGATGATCCGGAGCGGAGACGAGCACGAGCGGCTCTTCCCGAATTTCCGTCCATTCTAAAGCGGGATCCGTCGGTTCTCCGACCAGCATGAGGCCGAAATCGAGCTCTCCCTCCTTGACCCGATGAACGATACGGTCCTCCCTGTCCGGCTGCAGCCGAATGTTCAGTTCCGGGTAGCTTTGCCGAACCCGCTGCACGAACGGCGGAAGATAGTACGCCGCGAGGGAATCGATCGTGCCGATCGTCATGCTTCCCCCTCCTTGCCTCGCCAGCTTCTCCTTGGCCTGCTGGTTCAGCTCCAGCATCCGAGTGACGGTCTTCAGCAGTTCCTCGCCCGCGGAAGTGAGCCGCAAGCCTCGGCCATACCTCTCGAACAGTTGAACGCCGAATTCTTTCTCCAGCTTCTGAATTTGCGTCGTTACGCTCGACTGAGCATACCCGAGCTGCTCCGCGGCTCTCGTGAAGCTTTGCCGTATGGCGACCTCCCGGAAGGTCTGGTAATAGACGAGATCCACTCTATCTCACACCCATCGATAATATTGATAATGCTTATTATATATTATAGATAACGATGATGGTTCATGGCGTGATACAGTATTTGCAAACAGCTTGCGAAGGAGGCAATCCCATGCTGAGCGCAATGGATCTAAAAGGAATTTACGTGCCGGTCGTCACTCCCTTCCTGCCGAACGGAGAGCTCGATCCGATCTCCTATGGAAGGTACGTCAATCGCTTGTTGGAGTTTGATATCGACGGGTTGGTCGTAGGGGGCACGACAGGAGAAAGTCCGACGGTTTCTTGGGAGGAAGTCGAGGCGCTCGTGCGCGCGACCCGGGGTGCAATGGGGTCGAGGAGCGTTCCGATCGTCATTGGAACGGGAACGAACAGCACGGAGGATACCGTACGACGAACGGAAATGGCCGGCCTGATCGGCGCGGACGCCGCGCTTGTCGTCACTCCATACTACAGCAGGCCTTCGGAATCGGGCATTCTGGAACATTACCGAAGAGCTTCCCGGACGGGCGTGCCGGTGATCGCTTATGAAGTTCCGGCTCGCACCGGCATCCGGCTTTCGGCCGAAACGATGCGGAGGATCTTAGAGCTTGAGGGAATTATCGGATTAAAGGATAGCTCCGGCAGCCTGCGGCTACAGCGAGAGCTCAGCGGATTGATTACGAAGCCGGTGCTGTGCGGAGAAGACTCCCTTTTCTACGAGATGCTGCGCCAAGGCGCCAGCGGAGGTATATTAGCTTCGGCGAACGTCCGCACGAAGGATTTCATCGAAGCGTACCGGCAGGCCGCCGCCGGAAATGATCCGGCGGCGCGGAGAACGTTCGACGGCCTGCGTCCTCTGATCGGGGACCTGTTCCGCGAATCGAACCCCGCCCCGCTCAAATGGCTGCTCGCGCGGCAAAATCTTCTCGCCGACGACGCCGTTCGGCTGCCGATGAGCGCGATTACGCCCGAGCTGCAAGCAAAGTTATCTCGTTATCTTGTCGAATGAGCGGCCCCGATCCTGCCGGACGGAGCTATTATATTCCTTTGCCGCCCAAAGGGCGCACCTTCACCGGCTTGACGCCGGCGATCAGCGGCCGGCAGCGTTGGATCACCGCTAGCACCTTCTCGTTTTTCAGGGATGCGGCATGAGCCTCTTCGCTCTCCCACAGCTCCGTTATCCAGAGCGTATCGGACTCGTCCACCGACTCGTTGATCACGTAAAAAATGCAGCCTTCCATCCCTTCAAGCGTCTCGGCGGACTCCAGCATCAGCTTCGCCAGCTCGCCGCGTTGCCCCGGTTGGGCGATCAATTGGCCGAACATCGAAAACTTGCTCATTAACCATCTTCCTTTCCGGATTCGTATTGGGCTGACATCGCCTCATAGTACGCCGCCATTCTCGAAGTCGCCTCCGCCATTCTCCGAACGAGAAGCTCGGATTCGATCGACAGCGCCGTTCCGTAAGGCATCAGAAAATAGGGGACGTACGTGTGCAGCGTGGACCGCTCCAAGCGAAATACGGCCTCCTCGGGGCTGCGTTCGACCAGCGCGTGTCCGAACAGCCAGTGCCGGCACAGCTCGTTCAGCACCTGCTCCCGGGCTCGGATCTTCACGGTTTCGAGCTCCGAAGATCCGGCATCGGGAAGCAACTGACCGAGGAGGAAGTCCTTGGCGGAGAACGAAGCCGGGCGCTCGAAGCGGCCTTCGGTTTCCCGAAGCGCGCTGATCCGATCTACTCTGAAGCTTCGCGGCTCTCCTCGGTAGCCGCAATGTCCCACGGCATACCAACTGCCTTTCCAGTACACGATGCCGTAAGGATCGAATAATCGGGGAGGAGAGCTGTCGCCCTTCCCTCGATCGTATTCCATCTCCAGCGTCCGTCCCTGCCCGGCCGCTTCCTCCAGCAGCTGCAGGTAAGCCCTGTATTTCCCGTCGACGGGCGGATAGATGACCGACAGTCCGCCGCCATGGCGTTCGAGACGATCCAGCTGTTTCTCGTTCGTGTACCGTTTGAGCTTGTCCACCGCCCTGGTCAGCGCCTCCGAGTGCGGGTAACCGGCTTCCTGCGCGAACACCGCGGCATGGATCAGCCCCTTCTGCTCGTCCTCGTCGAACAGAAGCGGAGATTCGGAGAACCCCTCCAAAATACGGTAGCCTCCGTTCGGTCCCGAATCGGCGATGATCGGGACCCCGCTGGCGCATAGCGAATCGATGCACCGATAGACGGTCCGCACGTGAATCTCCAGCTTCTCCGCCAGCTGCTTCGCCGTCATCCGCTTTCCCGAACGCAGCATCCACAGGATCGATAACATATTATCCGCCTTGGTCACGGTTCAACTCCCTTTCCCGGCACGCGACTGGCAATCCCCTTTATTGTACGCCACTTTAAGCGAGCGGCGCCATTCCTTTGTCGATCCACGTCTCGTAGGTAGGGCCGTAGATTTCCGGAGGGAGCAATCCGGCCTGCCTCATCAACACCGTCATTTGTCCCCGGTGATGCGCCTGATGCATCAAGGTAAACCGCATGGAATCGCCGTTCCTCCATTCTTCTCCCATGATTGTCCGCGTCTCCCCCAGACTCGCGTCGCTCCATTGGGTCCGTACGGCCTGAAGTACGGCCGAGCTGATCCGGCGGTATTCCTCCGCGATCCCGGCCGCGCTGTCCGGAGAATTCTCCGGCCCTCCGTCGAAATCAAGCCCGAGCGCGGTCATGAACCGAAGCGAAGTCGCCAGGTGCCAGGCCAAATCTCCCAAAGTCCGGCGATCCGCGGCGATCGCCTGCCGCAGGGAATCGTCGGTCAATCGCCCGAGCACCCGATCGGTCAATCCTGCCTCGCTCTCCCATTCCGTCGCAAATGCCTCGATTGTCGTAATCATATTGTCTGCCTCCTTTTTTATAGCCTCACTAGCAGTATACGCCTCGGTCCCTGACAGAAACGGTCAGTCATTTCGGGGAGGAAAAATTAGAATCGTGCGAGTGGACGTTCCCTTTGGGCGCAGGTTCGGAAGATTGGAAAATAAAATCGTAACATCGTTTAATGCGGTTGCCCGGAGAACGGCGCTATAATCAAGCAGATAGCGTTTTCATAAAAAGGAGCGATCGCAGCTATGTCCGGCTCAGCATCCAGAACAGTCTATCCGGTTCTATTCGCCATAAGCGCCGCGCATCTGATGAACGATGCGCTGCAAGCCGTCATCCCGGCCTCTTACCCGATCTTGCGGGAATCTCTCGGGCTGACCTACTTTCAGCTCGGCATCATCACCTTCGTCTTGTTCTTCTCCTCGTCCGTCATGCAGCCGTTCGTCGGCATGTACACCGACAAGCGGCCGTCTCCGGCGGCGCTGCCGCTCGGCATGGGAATCGCCATGGCCGGAATGCTCGGACTGGCCATTTCGCCGAACTACGTCTCTGTGCTCATTTCCGTGCTGATGGTTGGCGTCGCCTCGGCGATGTACCATCCCGAAGGGGCTCGGATTGCCTACATGGCGGCAGGCAGCAGGCGCGGGCTGGCGCAATCGATCTTTCAGGTCGGCGGCAATGCGGGCGGAGCGCTCGCGCCGCTCATGACGGCCTTTATCTTCTTCCCGTTCGGCCAAGCCGGGGCCGCCTGGTTCACGCTCGTGGCCGGCCTCGGCTTGGCGATTCAGCTCCGGGTCGCCCGCTGGTATCGGGAACAGCTGGCCGCGGGCTCGACGAAAAAAACGGCCAAGCCGGTCAAGCAAGCGAATCCTCAATTGAAGAGGCGGCTGGCGTTCGTCATCTCCCTCGTCATTCTGGTCGTATTCGCGAGATCCTGGTACGGCGCGGGAATATCCAACTATTTCGTTTTCTTTTTAATGGAGCGGTTCTCCATCGACGTCCCGGCCTCCCAGATGTACATTTTTCTCTATATGGGCGCGGGCATCGTCGGAACCTTCTTCGGCGGCCCGCTTGCGGACCGCTTCGGAAGGAAAACCATCATTCTGTTCTCCCTGCTCGGAGCCGCTCCGTTCGCCATGATGATGCCGTACGCGAACGAATTGTGGAGCTACGTGCTGCTCGTCGTGCTCGGCCTGATCAATCACAGCAGCTTTTCCGTCACCGTCGTGTACGTGCAGGAGCTCGTTCCCGGCAAGGTGGGCATGGTGTCCGGCCTGATTACCGGCCTGGCCTTCGGCATGGGAGCGCTCGGCGCGGTCGCGCTCGGCGGACTCATCGACCTGACGAGCCTGACCGCCGTCATTACGGCAACCTCGTTCCTTCCGCTGCTCGGGTTGTTCGGCCTTCTGTTGCCGTCGGACCGTAAAGCCGGCGAGATGGCCGCCGCCCAATAATCCGTCCCGCCGCAACAAAGGAAAGGCATCCGGGCCTCACAGCCTCGGATGCCTTTCCTGTCGTTCAATACAGCTGCCGCTTATATTCATTAATATTGATGCCGGTCGTCTCCTTGAAGACGCGGCAGAGGTAGGACGAGCTGGCGAAGCCGACTCGTTCGGCGATCTCGTATACTTTCAGGTGGGTCGTCTCGAGCATTTTCTTGGCCATTTCTATTCGTACCTGCTTGATATAATCGACGATCGTAATGCCCGTTTCCTGCTTAAACAAGCTGCACAAATAATTGGGGCTCAAGTACAGATGGCGCGATAGCACCTGCAGCGTAATCGGATCCGCGTAATTCTCGCGGATATACTCCTTGAGCTGCTGCACTTCCCGGTGCCCGGTCGGACGCTCGCTCGCGCGGACAGCCTCGCCGGCTTCCTTCCCGTCGTCAGCGGTAGTCGACGTTCCTACGATTCCCCTAAGCAAATCCGCCAGGTTCTCCGACTCTAGCTCGTGCTTGAGAAAATAATCCCTCGCTCCGGATTTCAACGCCTGCTTCACGAAATGAAAGTCGTCGTATGCGCTGAGCACGATAATCGGAATATCCGGCTCCGTCCTCTGCAGCTCGCCGATCAGGTCGATCCCGTTCATTTCCGGCATGTCTATATCCGTAATCACGATATCGGGCCGGCAATTTTCGAGCATCGCCAGCGCATGCTTGCCGTTGATCGCCTCGGAACAGATCCGAAAGCCCTCTTTCTCCCAATCCAAGCTCGATCGGATGGCATAACGGTACATGACATCATCTTCCACGATCATTACGTTTTGCATCGTTTATCCCTCCCATGGGCTTGCCCAGCGGCAGCCGGACGGTCGCGACCGTACCGCCGCCGGGCCGGGACCGGTATCGCAGTCCGTATTCGTCTCCGTAATACAGCTTGATCCTCTCGTTGACATTGCGTACCCCGATGCTGTGAAGCCCCGGATACGAGCCTTCGTCGCCGTCTTCGCTCAAAATCTTCTGCTGCTGCTCGGGAGTCATGCCGATTCCGTTGTCTTCAACCTCCAGGATAAGCGAACCTTCTTCGGCGAACGCCCGAACGGTCAGCAGCCCGATGCCCTTGGACATTTCGATGCCGTGCAGCAGCGCATTCTCTACGAGCGGCTGCAAAATAAAATGAAGCATCATGCGGTCCATCAAAGCTTCGTCCTTCTCGTACTCGACCTTGAACCGATCCTCGAAGCGAAACGCTTGAATGCTCAAGTAATGCTCGATGTACTCGAATTCTTCCTTTACCGTGACGAACTCGCTTTTTCGTTTGACGGACATTTTAAGCAAGCCGATCAGATTGGCGACCATCCGCTCGATTACCTTCTGTCCTGCGCTTCTGGCAAGCCACTGAATCGAGCCCAGCGTATTGTAGAGAAAATGAGGATGAATCTGCGCCCTGAGCACCTGGAATTCCGCCTGTTGCTTGGCAAGCCGTTCAATATAGAGATTCTGAATCAGCTCGTTGATCCGGGTGAGCATCAGATTGAATCGTTGGCCCAGCAAACCGATCTCGTCCCGGCCGGCCGTCTGCACCTGCACGGAGAAGTCCCCTTCCTCGACCCTTCGCATCGTCCGCTCCAGCTTGCGAATGTTTCCGCTGACGAGATTGGACGTCCATATCGCGATAAAAACCGTCAGCAGCAGCGACACGATGCTCGTCCCCAGCAAGATCGCCCCCAACTGCCTGGACGGCCGGTACAATTCCGATTGGGGAACAAGATGCAGCGTCTCCCAGCTGGCATCGACGGACATCCGGCTGGTCACGTCGTACTTCTCTCCGGCCGCCTTCACCACGGTATGCGACCGCTCTCGTCCGCCTTGCTGCGCGCTCCAAGCTTCAAGCACCGAAAGCGCCTCCGGCTCGGCGGCCAGAATGTCGCCGTATCGATTCAAAATCGCCGTCGAGCCCCCATAAGCGGAATACTCGTCGTCGATGGAAGCCTTCAAATAAGCATCCGACAAATAAAACACGATTCTGCCTCGCGACTGCAACGTATTCGGATCGATCAGCCTCCGGGTATAGACGATCTCCCCCTGCTTGGATCCCGGCAGCCATAACGACTGCGGTCCGCCCTCTCCGAGCGCTTCCAGCCGGCGATCGGCCCAGTCGTAAAGCTGGCGCGCTTCCCGTCCGTTGATTCCGCCGCTTATGCTCGCGAACGAGTTTTTCTCGTACCAATACAGATGCCCTTCGGGAGATTGCACGAGCACGATGCGAATATCCCGGCTCAGCCCGAAGAACAAGCCGAGGATCGATTCCACGTTGCGTCGGTTCCGGTAAATCTCTTCCTGCGTCGCAAACTCCACTCTTTCCGCGAGCAGATCGTACAGCTTTTCGTTGTTCTGAATCGCATAGGTGCTTTGTTCGAAATTTTTGGCCTTGCCCGGCACCGTCTGCGACATTTGATTCGTCAGCATCGACGAATACGCCTTCGAATGGCGAACCATTTCTCCCGTTGAAACCCGGTAAGACAAAAATCCGATCATCGATACGGTAAACAAAATA
>JAEZZE010000031.1 GCA_023418755.1 Bacillota bacterium
AGCGCCGTGCTCGTCGCCGACGACGCGGCGTCCTGGTACGAATCGGGCCGGGTGGAGGATTTGACGGTCCGCGGCAACCGCTTTATCGAATGCGGAGGTCCGGATCAGGCCGTCATCGCCATCGTTCCGGAGAACGAGATAATCGACGACTCTGCGCCGGTGCACCGCCGAATCCGCATCGCGGACAATGCGTTCGAGACGCGGGTGGCGCGGGTGCTGGACGCGAAGAGCACGCGTTCGCTGGAGTTTGCGGGCAATACGGTACGCGTTCTCGAAGGAGGCGCCGCGGACCCCCAGCGGTTCTATCGGTTCATCGCCTGCAGCGAAGTGGAGATCGGGAACAACCGGTTCGAGACCGGGCTCCCGCAGGAGTGAGGCAAAGACTCGACAAAGGAACGTAACGACGAGTATAGGGGGAAGAAAAACGTGAAGCTGCAATACGAAAAACCGGCTCTGAGATGGACCGAAGCTTTGCCGCTGGGCAACGGACGAATCGGGGCGATGCACTTCGGAGGAGTCGAACGGGATCGCATCGGATTGAACGAGGATACGCTGTGGTCGGGTACCCCGTCAAAGGACGGCAACAACGGGCGCGCGCTGGAAGTTCTGCCGGAAGTCCGCAGGCTTGTGCGGGAGGGACGTTATGCGGAGGCCGATCTGAAGAGCAAGGAGATGATGGGCGGCTTCTCCCAGTCTTTCTTGCCTTTCGGGGATCTCGTGCTGAGCTTCGGCCATGGGGACGTATACCGCTCGTACAAGAGGTCTCTCGACTTGAGCGACGCGATCTCCCGGGTCGAATACGAGATCGGCGGGGTGAGCTATAAGCGGGAATTGTTCGTTTCGCATCCCGACCGCGTGCTTGTCCTCCGACTGGAGGCCAGCGCGGCAGGAGCCTTGGAAGTACGTGCGCGCCTGGACAGCCCGCTGCGCTACTCGACCTCGGCCGAGGGAGGAAGGCTCGTTCTGCGCGGAATCGCTCCGGAGCACGTCTCGCCGAGCTACTATGATTCGCCCGACCCGATCGTGTACGGGGACGAAGCGACGTCCGAAGCGATCCGCTTCGCCGGCGTACTGCACGTCTCGGCGGAAGGAGGAACGGTGCGCGCGGACGGAGACGGCCTGCACGTGCTGGGCGCGCGCAGCGCCACGTTCGCGTTCGCCGCGGCAACGACCTTTAACGGCGCGCAAGACGCGGCGGCGGAAGCGGGCCGGCATCTGGACGAAGCGCTGGGCAAAGCTTACGCCGCGCTTCGCGGCGATCATATCGCCGATTACCGCGCTCTGTTCGACAGAGTAAAGCTGAATCTCGGCGAACGCGTCTCTCCGGAAGGGATGCCGACCGACGAGAGGGTTTCCGCTTACGGATCGTCCGATCCGGATCTCGTCGGGCTGCTGTTCCAGTACGGCCGCTATTTGACGATCGCCGGCTCCCGTCCCGGGACGCAGGCGACGAATTTGCAAGGCATATGGAACGATCTTACCCGTCCGCCCTGGAGCAGCAATTATACGATCAACATCAACACGCAGATGAATTATTGGCCGGTCGAGACGGCCAACCTGTCCGAATGCCACGAGCCGCTGATTTCCTTGATCGGCAGGGTGGCGCGAACCGGTCGGAGAACCGCGGAGCTTCATTACGGCTGCCGCGGATGGGTCGCTCACCATAACGTCGACCTGTGGGGCCATTCGGCTCCGTCGGGAGGATACGGTGAGGGAGACGCCGGTTGGGCGATGTGGCCGATGGGCGGCATCTGGCTGGCGCAGCATCTATGGGAGCATTACGCTTTCGGCGGGGATGCCGATTATTTGCGGGACACCGCGTATCCGACGATGAAGGAAGCGGCGCTGTTCTGTCTCGACTTCCTCGAGGAGGACGAGAATGGCCGCCTGTCGAGCTGCCCGTCGACCTCGCCGGAGCATAAGTTCCGTTACGACGGCAAGCTGGCCGCCGTCAGCCGGGCGTCGGCCATGGACATGTCCCTCATCTGGGATTTGTTCACGAACTGCATCGAAGCGGCCGAGGCGCTCGGAACGGACGAACGGTTCGCGGAGGAGCTTCGCGCCGCCAGAGCCAAGCTTTACCCGCTTCAGATCGGACGGGGCGGACGATTGCAGGAATGGTTCGAGGATTTCGAGGACGAGGATCCGCATCATCGCCACGTCTCGCATCTGTTCGGCGTTTATCCGGGCAGGCAGCTGACGGCCCGCGCGACGCCGGAGCTGTTCGCCGCCGCGCGCCGCTCCCTCGAGCTGCGCGGCAACGAGGGCACGGGCTGGAGCCTCGGCTGGAAGGTCGGATTATGGGCGCGGTTCCGCGAAGGCGGCCAGAGCTACGAGCTTCTGACGAACCTGATGAGGCTCTCGGGAGAGGGCACGAATTATTCGCGGGGCGGCCTGTATCCGAACCTGTTCGACGCGCATCCGCCGTTCCAGATCGACGGCAACTACGCCGCGACTTCCGGAATCGTGGAGATGCTTCTGCAATCGCACGAGAACGCTCTGGAGCTGCTCCCGGCGCTGCCCGGCGCCTGGCCGAACGGCAGCGTGGAAGGACTGCGGGCCCGCGGCGGCTTCGAGGTCGGCATCCGTTGGCGGGAAGGCCGGCTGGAGGAGGCGGACGTGCGTTCCTTGCTTGGCGGGGATTGCGAGATCGCGGACGCGGGAGAGCTGACCGTTACGCTGGACGGAGAGGAGATCGCCGTACAGCGCTTGGAGCAAGGAGGAATCCGGTTCGCCGCCGAGACGGGCCGGACGTACCGCATTCGCCCCTCTAGACCGTAGAGGAGCGACAAGTCTTCGGAAGGATGGAGTAGACGCGACAACATGACCACGATCGAGAGAGTACACGTCGTTTTCAAGACGCATCTGGATATCGGTTTTACCCATCTGGCGGCCCGCGTGGCCGAGCAGTACAAGGAGGAATACATTCCGAAGGCGATCGCGCTCGCGGAGCGGCTGGAGGAAGAGGGAGGGCCTGCCGGCTTCGTCTGGACGACCGGCTCGTGGCTGATCCGGCATTATTTAGACTCGGCCTCGGACGAGGATAGACGCCGGATGGAGAACGCGATCGCCCGCGGGCATATCGCCTGGCACGGCCTTCCGTTCACGACGCACACGGAGCTGATGGACGAGGAGCTGTTCCGGTTCGGCTTGTCGATCGGCCTCGAACTGGATGCCGCATTCGGCAAGGAAACGATCTCGGCCAAGATGACCGACGTGCCCGGCCATACGCTGGGCATCGTCCCTCACATGGCGCGGGCCGGCATCCGCTACCTGCATCTGGGCGTCAATCCGGCGTCGAAGCGGCCCGACGTGCCGCGGCTGTTCCGCTGGCAGGCGGAGGACGGCTCGGAGATCATCGTCAACTACGCGGGAACATATGGAGAGGATCTGAAGCTGGAAGGGCTTCGGGACGCGCTCGTCTTCGCCCATACGGGGGACAATTGCGGACCGCCGTCGGCCGAGGAAATTCGCGAGCAGTTCGAGGAGATCGGCAGGCGCTATCCCGGCGCCGAAGTTCTCGCGTCGACGATGGACGCGTTCGCGCGCAAGCTGCTGGAGGCGAATTGCGAGCTGCCCGTCGTCCGCGAGGAGCTGGGCGATACATGGATTCACGGAGCCGGTACGGATCCGCTCAAGCTGGCGAGATTCCGGGAGCTCCAGCGCCTGCGCGCCGATTGGCTGGCGGAAGGGAAGCTGAAGCGAACGGACGAAGCGTATCGGCGCATGAGCATGGAGCTGCTGCTGGTCGCCGAGCATACGTGGGGACTGGACGTAAAGAAATGGCTTCCGGACTTCCGCAATTACGCCAAGCGGGACTTTCAAGCCGCCCGTCTGCAAGACGAGGTGGACCCCGCCGACGTGACGGCGAAGTTCGGCTATATCGGAGCGTTCGCGATGAACGAATTCGACAAGCATTCCGGCACGCTGTTCTCGGCGGAGGAAAGCCGTCGCTCGTATTCGCTGATCGAAAGCTCCTGGGCGGAGCAGCGGCAGTACGTGGATCGCGCGATCTCGCATCTGGACGAGCCGCTGCGCGAAGAAGCGGCTCGCGCGCTGGGCGGTCTTGCGCCTAAGCTTGCGGAATCGCGCGGATCGAAGCTCGGCGCGGCGACGGGAAGCTTCGATCCCGGCAGCGGCTGGCAGGCGGAATTCGACGGAAGCGGCGCGCTGGTCCGGCTGTCGGACTCCGGCGGCAAAATCTGGGTCGACGAGGCCCACCATCCGTTCGGCGCGTACCGGTACGAGACGTTCGGCACGGAGGATTACGCGCGATATTTCCGCACCTACATGCAGAACTTGCCCGTCACGCATCCGTGGGCGGACGCGGACTTCGGCAAGCCGGGCTTCGAATTCGTCCGTCCGCTGCCGAGCCACCGGCTGTATGCGCCCAGGCTGACCGACGCGATAAGGCTGGACGACGGCAGATACGTGCTGCGCCTGGCTATGCCGAAGGAAGCTTACGAGGAGTACGGCGCTCCGAAGGAATTGGAGATCGCGTACGCATTCGGGCCGGAAGAGATCGACGTTTCGCTGCAGTGGTTCGGCAAGGAGGCCAATCGCCTCCCCGAAGCGAGCTGGTTCGGCTGCGCGCTGAACGTCGACAACCCGAACCTGTGGACGATGGACAAGCTGGGCTTGCCCGTCTCTCCGCTGCGCGTCGTGAAGGGCGGAAACCGCAACCTGCACGCCGTCGGCAGCGGCGTCCGCTACGATGGGGCGGACGGCTTCGCGTCTATCGATACGCTGGATGCGGCCTTGGTCGCGCCGGGAGGCGGCAGGCTGCTGCAGTTCGACCAATCGTTCGCTTCGTTGGACGGGGGCTGGCATTTCAATTTACACAACAACATTTGGGGAACGAACTTCCCGATGTGGTATGGTGAAGACGCGAAGTTCCGGTTCAGGCTTCGCCTGAAATCGAATCCGTTGTGATCGGTTGACCGGGCCCTCAATATGGAAACACTTGGAGGAGAGGTGGCGCAGCCCCCTCTCTTTCCGGCATTGGCGGCTTGGACCGGACGAAGTAAGGGCGGGCAGGCATGGACGGAACTAGGCTGCGGCAGAGGCGGAAGAAGGGCAGGCATGGACGGAACTAGGCTGCGGCAGAGGCGGAAGAAGGGCAGGCGTGGACTGAGCTAGGCTGCGGCTGAGAAGGAAGAAGGGTCGGCATGGATGAAGGATGGATGCGGCGAGGATGGAGAAAGGAACGGTAAACACGGAGGAAGGGGGGAAGGCAATGCGCAAAGTATTGATCGTCGAAGACGAGCCGCAAATTCGCAGCGGTCTGCTCGGCTTGTCTCTATGGCAGGAACTGGGGTTCGAGGAAGCGATCGGAGCCGAAGACGGGGAGGATGCGTTGGAGGAGGTGCGTTCGTCTCCGGACGTTTGCCTGGTTGTCACGGATATTCGCATGGAAAGGATGAGCGGGCTCGAACTGATCCGCAGGCTGCAAGACGAAGCCGGCTTCTCGGGCAAAGTCGTCATTTTGAGCGGGTACGACGATTTCCAATACGCCCGGCAGGCGATGAACTACGGCGTCGTCGACTTCCTGCTGAAGCCGGTGAACGTCGCGGAATTGAAGCAGGTCGCGCTGAAGGCGCTGGCGCTGCTGGAGCGGGACGAGCGCCGTAAAATGAGCCTCTACCTGGTGGAGGATGCCATCCCGAAGCTAAGAGAGGAATTGCTGCAGAATTTGATCGAGCGAGCACCGGGCCCGTCGTCGGAGGAGCAGGTTCTTCGGCAATTGTCGCGATACGGCGTCGGGTGGCTCGGAGAAGGCAAGCTGGTCTTGCTGGTGCTCGAAGCGGACAATCTCAAGGCTTTCGCGCAAATGGGCTATACCGAAAAGGAGCGCGAACGGGTACGCTTCGCGATCGGCAACGTGCTCGAGCATTCTCTGCTGGAGAACTCGGAGAACGCGGGCGATTATGTCTGGCTGCGTTCCAGGCCGGAGGGCAAATGGGTCGTCGTTTTCTCCGCAGGGAAGGAAAGGAATCCGGAATTGCTTCGGTGGCTTCGGGAATTCAAGGGGCTGCTTGCCGCCCGCCTGAAGCAATACGTGAAGGCGAGCGCCACGATCGTCGTTTCCGGGGAGGGCGGCTTGGCGGCGTTGCCGGATCTTTACGAAGAAGCTTGCCGCAAGCTGACGCAGATTAAGATTTACGGGGAAGCGGGCGAGGATGAGGATTGGGAGGCGGCGCGGGCGTTTCGCGACGTCGACGTTCTGACGGAACCCCGGGCACTAGCGGAGCTGCTGAGTCACGGGGACGAGCAGGACGTGCGCGATGCGGCCTCGCTCTTCCCCGTCATGTTGCGCGAATGGGGAGTCGAGCAGCTTCGCGATCTGCACCATCGGGTGTTCGAGTGGCTGCTCGACGTATTCGAGGAAGCCAGAAGAGCGGGCTGGAAGCGGGAGGACTGGAAAAAGCGGCCGCTCCTCGTCTGGGAGAAAATCGAAGCGCTGGACACCTCGGAAGCGCTGCAGCCGCTCGTTCTGGATTATTTGCTGCAAGCGAACGCCGAGCTGCAAGGAGCGTCCGCTTCCCGCAGCCAGATATTCGAGAAGGCCAAGCGCTTTATCGACGAGCGGTTCCGCGATCCGATTACCGTTCAGACGGTGGCCGATCACGTCTATCTGTCGCCGGAGTGGCTCAGCACCCTGTTCAAGAAAAACGCGGGCATGACCTTCCTGGATTACTTGACCCACCTTAGAATCGAGAAGGCCAAGGAGCTTCTGCAGGACGTCTCCCTGAAAATTTACCAGATCGGCAGCGAGGTAGGTTATCGGGATACGGTGTATTTTTCCAAGCTGTTCAAAAGAAAGGTCGGCTGCACGCCCAACGAATACCGCAACCTGAAGGGGCTGGGCGGAGATGATTGAACGGACGCGTTTGCCGATGCGCTACCGGTTCATGCTCGTTTTTTTCGCGCTGATCGTCATTCCGTTCGCGTTGGTCGGCTACTTGGCCTGGTCCAAATCGGAGAAAACGATTCGCGGGAGCCATCTCGATTCGGTCGCGCAAACCGCCAAAAATCTCGATCATTTCTTCCAATACGTGGTGAACGAGCAGGACAAGATCATGGCGTCCGACGAGCTTCAGGCTTTGTTCGACCCCGCACGGAACGACCCGGCGGACGAGATCGCTTACTCGAACAAGCTGATCGCCTACGCCGACGCGCTCAACTATTCGAACAAGCTGTTCCGGATCCGGCTGTTTCCGCTGCGTCCTTCGGAGCATCCGACTTACATGAGGTCGGCCTACGGCAGACTCGATCTCGAGCAAGCCTCGTGGTTTGCCGACATCGCGGCGAACGGCCGGCCGTTCTGGAAGAGGTTCGACTCCGCGGACCATCCGAACCTGTTCGTGCAGCCGACGCTGGGCAACGCGAAGCGGCTGCACAGCTTAAAAACCTACGATCCCCTGGGTGTCGTCGTCATGGAAATCCGGCCGTCCATCCTCGAGGAATTCATCCATCCGATGCGTCAATTTCGCAATCAGGAGCTGCTTCTCGTCGACAAGAACGGATTTCCCGTATACAGCTCGAACGGCCGTTACGCAGCCGTGGAGCCCGGCCTGCTCGAAGAGCTAAAGCCGTCCCTCGCGTCCGCGACGATCGATCATGCCGGACGCAAATCGCTGCTCAGCTTCTCCGCGGTCATGGGGGACGAGCTGAGGCTGGTCAGCATCGTGCCGAACAAGGATCTGAACAATCCGATCGCCGTGCTCAACAAGGTGACGATGGCGCTGCTCGGCTTCTACTTCCTGCTGTCCCTGTTTCTGGCCGGCTATTTGACGGTGACCTATACGAGCCCGATCTCGCAGCTCGTCCGCCGAATGAAGGCGATGGCGCGCAGCGACTTCAAGGAGGATACGCTCGCGGATACGCGGTATGCCGATAGAAGCGACGAGGTGGGCTTGCTCTATCGCGGAATGTCGGCGATGGTCGGGGAAATTCACCGGCTGCTCAAAGAGACGAAAGATTCCGAGAAGCGCAAGAAGCAGCTGGAGTTCCAGGTGCTCGCCTACCAGATCAATCCGCATTTTCTGTACAACACGCTCGATACGATCCGCTGGAAGGCCGAGGCCCATCACGTCGGGGAGATCGGCGAGATCGTCAGCTCTCTCGGCTCCTTGTTCCGCCTTAGCCTGAACGGAGGCAGAGAGCTGACGAACGTGGAACGCGAGCTGGAACTGCTGAAGGCGTACGTCGATATCGAAAAGTCGCGCCGCTCGCGGCCGATCCGCATCACTTACATGATCGAGGAAGAGATCCGCGAGCTTCCGCTCATGCGTCTCGTGCTGCAGCCGCTCGTCGAGAACGCGATCCGCCACGGCATTTCCGGCAAAGGCGAAACGGGCATGATTATCGTGCAAGGGGGCCTGGAGGAAGATAAGCTTGTCTTCCGCGTCACGGACAACGGGCCGGGCATTCCCGAGGAGATCGCCCGGGAGCTTCTGAGCCCTGCGGCGGAACATTCGCGCAAGGAGCGGGAGGGCGGGCTCGGCTTGATCAACGTGCACGAGCGATTGAAGCATTATTTCGGCGATCCGTACGGTCTTGAAATCGAGAGCGAAGCGGGCAAGGGCGCGACGATCGTGCTGAAGCACCCCGTACTGCCGAAGGATGCGACGGATTTGGACGGGGCGGCGGACCCTGTCGGATAAAGCCTGCGTGGGCTGATCCAGATGACGAAGAGGGCAACGCATCGACGATTGGGACGGGAGGTATTTCCCGTTTCCGGGCGACGCTTTCTGCTGACCGGTCATTTGGATTAGCCCTTTTTCATGGCAAACTGGCGTCCCTTCCCCTCGACATGCCCCGTTCCGGGGCCCGATGACGAAAATCTCGATGATCGTCCCCCATTTCGTCCCGTTTCGGAGCCCGATGTACGAAAGTTTCGATGATCGTCCTCGTCCGCCTGTCTTGACGATTAAGGATTCACACTGGGGACGCCATTTGCGGGGAAATCTTAGTGGCGTGGTGAGTCGAGTGCTTTCCGGGCGGTGATGCGGCAGTCAAAGGTTTTGTACCAGTAAAGCTTAAGGCTGTCTCATAGGTTGGCGTACGAGGCGGTGGTATCCTTGTTGTACGGGAGGGGAATGACATGAAGGAAGCGACGGCGACGCCGAAGAAGCAGGGCGGCGGAACCTGGAAAAAACTGAAATCCCAATGGACGTTGCAGCTGATGATTCTGCCCTGCATAGCGTTCCTGATCGTATTCGCGTACATCCCGCTGGCGGGCAACATCATCGCGTTTCAGAATTTCAAGATTACGTCCGGCTTTACCGGCAGCGAATTCGTCGGGCTAAGCCATTTCGCCGAGATGCTGCGCGACCCGACCTTCCATCAAGCGATGAAAAATACCGTTCTGCTGAGCTTGCTGTATTTGCTGGTCGTTTTTCCGATGCCGCTGCTGTTCGCGCTGCTGATCAACGAGATTCCGTTCCGGCGGTTTCGGAAAATCGTACAGACGACAAGCTATTTGCCGCATTTTATCGCCTTTGCGATGGTTGCCTCGATGTGGATTATTTTGCTGGACCCGAAAGGGCTCGTTAACGAAACGATGCAGCTGCTGCATCTGATCCGGCATCCGATCGAGTTTTGGACGGAGCCGGGACTGTTCCGGCCGCTGTCGACGCTGATCAGCATCTGGAAGGAGACGGGGTGGGGCGCGATCATTTTCCTGGCGGCCATCGCCGGCATCCAGCCCGACTTGTACGAGGCGGCGATGATCGACGGAGCCGGGCGGATCAAGCGCATTTTGCACATTACGCTGCCGAATCTCGTCCCGTTGTTCGCGATGCTGTTCATCCTGAAAGCCGGAACGCTGTTCACCGGCAACCTGGACCACTCGATTCTGCTCGGCAATTCGTTTAATAAAGATACTTCGTACGTAATCGAGTATTACTCGCTGCAGATGGGCTTGGAGCTTACCCGCTATTCCTACGCGACGGCGGTCAGCTCGTTCCAGGCGGCCATGTCGCTGCTGCTCGTGCTGTTCGCGAACTGGTTCTCGGGCCGGGTGTCCGGCAATCGGCTGTTCTGATTCCATCAAGGGCAAAGGAGGGAGCGGGCTTGCGTTCCTACATCAAGCTGACGCGGGAAGACCGGATCGTGAACGCGACGGTGACGATATTCGGCATTCTGGCGTTTCTGGCCACTTTTTATCCGCTGTATTACTTGTTGATCTATTCGCTGAACGATCCGGTCGACGCGGCCGGAGGCCAGCTTTACTGGTTTCCGAGACAGTTTACGTTCGACAATTACGCCGTTATCTTCCGCGACGAGCAACTGCTTAATTCGTTCTTGCTGACGATCGCGCGGACGGCGCTAGGCACATTGACCGGCGTGCTGTTCACGGCGATGGGCGCGTACGCCTTGTCCAAATCGCGGTTGGTGTTCCGCAAAACGTATTCGATGATCGGCCTGGTGACGATGTACGTCAGCGGCGGACTGATTCCGACTTATCTGCTGCTGCAGAAGCTCCATCTTCTCAATACGTTCTGGGTATACATCGTCCCGTCTTTGTTCAACATTTTCAACGCGCTGCTGTTCATGGCCTTTTTCAGGCAACTGCCCGAGGAGCTGGAAGAATCCGCGAAGGTAGACGGCAGCGGGGACTTCTACATTTTCGCCAGGATCATTCTGCCGCTGTCGAAGCCGGTGCTGGCGACGGTCGCCTTGTTCGTGGCCGTCAACCATTGGAACGATTGGTTCAGCTCCGCCTACTTCGTCTCGAACCAGCAGCTGTGGACGCTGCCGACGATTATCGTGCGCATGCTGTCCGACACGGCGATCATCGAGAACATGCAAAGCCTGCCGCCGAACATGAGGATGGACCCGCTGTCCACGCTGATGGCGATCAAATACGCGACGCTGATCGTGACGGTGCTGCCGATTACGCTCGTGTATCCGTTCATCCAAAAGTATTTCGTGCAGGGAATGATGGTCGGGGCCATCAAAGCTTAACCGCGTTATCACGAGTCCCTTCGCGGACTACTGATAGATTAGCCATACGACAAAGGGGAGGACTTATCGATGAAAACTACGTTCAAAAGACGGTCCGCGCTGCTGCTAGCCGGAATGATGGCCGCATCGCTGGTCGCCGGCTGCTCCGGGGCCAAGGACAACAACAACGCTTCGCAGCCGCCGGCCTCGGGCTCTGCTCCGACCGCGTCCGCAAGCGGCGGGCAGGAGTCTCTTGAGCCGATTACGCTCAATCTCTATTCCGACCGTGCCTGGTACAGCGACTGGACGGGACCCGGTGCGAAGCGGATCTCGGAAAAGACCGGCGTGAGCTTTAACGTGAAGAAACCGGTGCAGGACGACGGAGACGGCAAGGACATCTCGCTGATGATCGCCAGCAACAGCCTGCCGGACCTGATGGTCGTCGACCGGGGCAACAAAATGCTGGACCAGCTCGTCGAGGGAGATTACTTGTACGCGATCGACGAACTGATCGACCAATACGCGCCCAATCTGCGGACGATTTTGGACGAGCAGTACGGCCCGGAGCTGCTGACGAATTTCGCGGAAACGGACGGGCATACGTATAAGCTGATTTCCGGCTACCAGACGGAAAAATATTTGGAGCAGGCGCAGAAGAACGCGGGCCTCGCGCCGGTATGGCTGCCTCAGCTCGTCGTGCGCAAGGATTATTACGACGAGATCGGCCGCCCGGACACGTCCAGCCCGGAGAAGTTCATGGCCGCGCTGGAGCAGATGGCGGAGAAGCATCCGGATAAAATTCCGTATCTCGGCGACAAGAGCCAGCATTCCGACGATCTGGGCTGGTTTGCGCCGCAATTCGGCGTCGCGCCGTACTATGTGGACGGAGACGCAGTGAAGAGCACGATCCATGATCCGAAGTGGAAGGAAACGATCAAATACGGTTTTCAGCTTGCCGGCAAAGGCTTGTTGACCAAGGAATCGTTCGTCAACACGAACGAGGTGACGGGACAGAAGGTCGCGGCCGGCGATTCGATCGTCTGGGCGTACAACTCGACGGCGGTCAACTCCGCGCCTCCGAAGGACAACCCGAACACGCAATTCGAGGTGCTGACTCCGTTCGCCGATTACATGTATCCGACGATTCCCCGGGGCTGGATGGCGCTCGTCATCCAGCCCCGGGGAATCGTCGGATACATGTAATC
>JAEZZE010000046.1 GCA_023418755.1 Bacillota bacterium
GGCTAGCACCGGTCGGGTCTGCTCCAGACTCTCGTCGGCGAAGCGGCGGCACTCGTCGGCCAGCACCTTCGCCTCCGCCCAAGACAGTCCGAGACGGTAGCCGTGCCAAGCCAGTATGGTCTGCAAGTCGCCGACCGTTCCCATGGCGAGCGGCCCGTTCCGGTCGTAATCCGCGATCCGTCCGTCGACGCCCGCCAACGCGCCCCACCAGGCGAACGAATCCCTTGGCAGCGGCGGCAGCTCCCGGCTTCGGAGCCCGGAGGAAAACCGGGCGAGCATGCGCTCGCTCCAGTGCCCCCAGGTGTAGATAAAATCGAGCAGCGTTCCGTCTTTATCGAACAGAATCGCCCGTATCGGATAACGGACGCCGCCCGCGATCAATCCTGCCATATCGTCCTCCTACTTGAGCTTGTCAAGCTCGCGCTGCGCCGCCGTCTTTGCTTTGCTAAGCGCCTCGGCCGCCGGCACGTTGCTGATCTGCACTTCGTCCGCCGCAATCTTGAGGGCATCGTTGATTTTTCCGCCGGTCGGATCCTGAAACGGCTCCGAAGCGTGAGCCGCCTGCTTAAGCGGTACCGTGCTCTGCGGATTGGCGGCGCTGTACTCGACGAATGCCGGATCTTCGAGCGCGGACTGGCGGACCGCGATATAGCCGGTGTTCATCGACCAGAAGGCGGTATTCTCCGGGCTCATGAAGAAGCTGAACCACTTGAATGCGGCCTGCTGCTGCTCCGGGCTAGCCTTCGCCGGAATGCCGGCCTGGATCGCGCTGGCGACCGGTTTGCCCGGACCCGCGCCTTCCCAGCCGGGCTGCTCCATCGCGGCCAGCTTCGCGAAGTCGAGGTCGCCCTGGTCGCCGCTCGAGCCGGTGTAGCCCGCCGCGTTGCCCTTCATGACGTCGTCGATCGTCTTGTACCAGTACTCCCAGCCTTGACCGCCGTAATGAATTCGCATGATTTGATCCTCGTGGATCCACTTGCGGAACTGCTCCCACGTGTCGATCCATTCCGGCGAATCGATCGTAACCGACTTTCCGTCCTTGCTTAGGATGCTGCCGCCCCTGCTGAGCGTGGCGTCGATCATGTTGTCCGCGCCCCACATCGGCTCCCAGCCGTAGAACGTCGTTTTGCCGCCGGATTTGACGGTCATTTTGGCCGCGGCCTCGCCCAGCGCCTCCCAGGTCGTCAGTTCTTCGGCTTTGATGCCGTTCTTCTCCAGCGCTTCCTTGCTGTAATACATCACTTGCGTCGTTCCGTACATCGGCAGGAAATACTGCTTGCCGTCCACCTTCCCTTGCTCCAGGAAAGTCGGAATAACGTCGGGCGCGTTAAAATCCGGCGAGATCGCGATCAGATCGTCGATCGGGGCGTAATAGCCTTTGCGCGCCCAATCGACGTTCGACGACAGCACCGCCGCGGGCACGTCGCCGGATGCGATGGCCGCCTGCAGCTTCTTCCCGGTCTCCGAATAATCCGCCTGAACGACCGGCTTGACGATGACTTCCTGCTGGGAAGCATTGAATTTGTCGATCAACGTTTGCATATTCTCTCCGAGCTTGCCGCCCAGACCGTACCAGAATTCGATCGTCACGGGCTCCTGCGGCGCCGGCGTCCCCGACGGGGAGGCGACGGGCGACTCGCTTGCCGCGGACGATTGCCCGTCCGGGCCGGACGCGGCCCCCTCGTTTCCTCCGTTCGATCCGCAAGCCGTCGCCAGCAGCAGCGAGCCCAGCAGCAAACCGGCCATTCCTTTTTTCGTATTCGACATGTCTGTTCCCTCCGATTGTTTGTATAGATGAATAACCCCTACCCCTTGCTTGCGCCCGCGGCCAGATCGACGCTTCGCATAATCGTTCTCTGCCCGATCAGGAAGAGCGCCAGCAGCGGCGCGATCGTGAACGCGCTGGCGGCCATGATGAGCGGCCATTTCAGCCCGTATGCACCCCCTTCCACGAAGAAGCTTCTCAGTCCGGCGGACACCAGCTGCAGATTCGGGTCTTTGGTGATCAGCATCGGCCAGAAATAGTTGTTGTACTGCTCGATAAAGGCGATGAGAGCCAGCACGGCGAACGAGGAGCGCGTCAGCGGCGCGATAATCGTCCACAGAATGCGCAGATGCGAAGCGCCGTCGATTTTGCCGGCTTCCGCCAGCTCGTGGGACACTTGCAGGAACGCTTGCCGAATCAGAAAGATCGAGAACACGCTCACGCTGTTCGACACGATCAAACCGGCATACGTGTTCAGCAGAGACAGCTTGCCGAGAATGACGTAGCCGGGCAGATAGACCGCCGTGGCCGGAACCATGTAGCCGACGAGCACGAGCGCCGTTAAGGCTCCCTTCAGGCGGAACCTCATATGGGTCAGGGCGTAAGCCATCATTCCGGAATTCAGAATTTGCAAAATGACGATCGTTCCGGCCACGAACACGCTGTTGAACATATACCGGGCGAAGGGCGCGGCTTGCCAAGCGTCGATAAAATTGCTCCACATCGCCTCTTGCGGCCAGAACGTCGGCGGGAACCGCCAAATCTCGTCGTTCGTTTTCAGAGCGCTTGTCGCCATCCAATAGAACGGGAACGCCATCGCGACGGCGGCCGCCGCTAACAACAGATGACGCGCGGCGGCGACAAGCCGTTTGCCGGCTCGCATACTTTCTCCTCCTCTCGCGGCTATATAATTTGAACAAAGCAACCGTTACGGTCAGGAATAATGAACGGTGCGCCTTCCGACGAAAAACGATAGGAGGGACAGCAGCACGCAGCAGACGATCAACGAGATCGCCACCGTAGAAGCCTCCCCGATCCGGAAAGCGTCGAAGGCCGATTGATAGTAGAGATACAGCAGGGTCCGCGTAGAACCGGCCGGCCCTCCCTGCGTCAGCACGTTGATCTGGTCGTAAGCCTGCATGGCCTGGATGAGCTGAACGACGATCAGGAAAAACGTCGTCGGCGAGATCAACGGAAGCGTTACGCTGCGGAGCTTCCTCAGCCCTCCCGCCCCGTCCAGCTCGGCCGCCTCCAACAGGTCGGAAGGAATGCCGCGAAGGGCAACGAGATAGAAAATCATGCACCATCCCGCCGATTTCCACACCGTGACGATCAGAACGCCGAGCAGCGCCCACTTCGGGTCTTGCAGCCAGCGGATGCCGTCCAGCCCTGCCGCTCTCAGCACGCTGTTCGCGAGACCGACCTCCGGCTCGTAAATCCAGGACCATACGATGGAAACGGCAACGGTCGGGGTCACCCACGGAGAGAACGTCAGCAGCCGGTAGAAGGCGCCCGCTCTCATTCGGCGATTGAACAGCAAAGCCAGCGACAGCCCGATGACGATGACGGGAACGACGCTGCCGAGACAGAATAGCGCCGTCACGCGCAGAGCCTGGTAGAACGCCGGGTCTTCAAGCAGATTGCGATAGTTGTCCAGTCCGACGAACAGCTTGTCCGGACTCATGAAGTCCCACTCCATAAAACTCAAATAAACGACGTAGCCTAACGGAATGAACCAGAACAAGGCGAGCGGAACCATTGCGGGCAGCGTGAACAACAATGCCTTGAGCTCTCCGGCAAGGCGGAATCTTCTCATGTTTTCCTCCTTCGAAATCGTTCAATAACGATTGAATATTTGGTATAATCAACTTAAATCAACGATGGAAACCAACTTCGTTCAATATTTATTGTACGTTCGTCTCGTAGAAAAAGGGTTATTTCCGCATGAAGCGAGGATCAAGTTTATGTAAAATTTCATAACGGCGCAAAGAGAAAGGAGCGGAGATCGTGAAGAAAGCCACCTCGGGGAAAATGAAGGAGCCGACGACGGTTCGCGAGGAAGTCCGGTTGAAGGTCATCGAAGCCATTGCGCAAACGATGGACCTGTACGGGGTGAATTATTCGTTCGGCCAGCTGTACGGCATTATGTTCTTCGAGGACCGTCCCATGACGCTGGAGGAAATGCGAACGAGCATGAACATGAGCAAAAGCAATATGAGTTATGCGGTTCGTTCGTTGATCGAATCGAAAATGGTGACGAAGCTGAACGAAAAAGAGGAACGGAAGGACTTGTACGCCGCCGAAACGGATTTCTTCAAAGCGTTTCAGGCGTTCTTCGCAACGAAGCTGCAGCGGGAGATCGACGTGATGCGGGAGGCCATCGACGCCTCCATTCCGGAGCTGGCGGAGAGCATTCTGGCGGAAGAAACGCCGGAGGAGGAACGGAGCCTGGGCTTAAGCGATCTGCACAAGCTGAGGCACGCCGTCGGCTATTACGAATGGCTGCAGCGCTTCGTCCATGGGCTTCAGGACGGGGTTCTGTTCGACGGGCGGCGCGACGGGGAAGTTTCCGCTGCGCCTTCGCGGGACGATTCTCCCGCTTGAGATCCGGGGAAAGGCATGCGGGCACGCGGGACGGAGGGCTGTCTCATAAGTAAGGATATATACAAATAAGAAGGCATCTACTTCGGGATACTGCCTCGTACAGTGCAGAGATCACCTTATAACGTGTTTACACCATCGCAAGGGCCGGCCTCCGCTCGTTAATCGGCAAAGGCCGGCCCTTCGGCGGGTTAATCGCTCCACAACAGGTCGTTATCCCCTTCGGTCAGTGTCCGTTCGGCGATCCGCCCGTCCGCGAGCCGCAACGACAACCGGGCCTCCATGCCCGAGGGAATCGTCGCCTTCACTCGTACCCCCCCGCCCTCGCGCTCCCAGCGCGCATAGACCGATCCGAACGGCGTCCAAACCTTCCCTTCGGCGAACGTCAGGCCTTCCGGCATATAGGGCCGGATAACCGTTATCGCGAATCCGGGCGCCTCCTTGCGGATGCCGACGATATATTCCTGCAGCAGCCTTGCCGGATAACCGTTCCAGGCGTGAGAGTGGCTTTCGATATCCTCCCAGCCTTCCCACATCGTCGGCGAGCCTTGGGCGATCATATGCCCCCAGCCGGGATACTCCGTGCGGTCGATCAGCGCGAACGCCTCGGCCTCCCGGCCGTTGTCGAACAACATGCGCAGCAGCGGCAGCGACAGCACCGTCCGGCATTCCCAGCGCTGCTCCGCGACGGAGGCGATTGCCCGCTCCCGGTCTTCCGCCGGCACGAGCCCCGCCGCCAATGCGATCGCCGTTACGCCCTGATGGCGGGCGTCCGACTCCGAGCTGTCGCGGAACCGCTTGCGCTCCCGATCGTATAGCTGCTCGACGATCCGCTCGCCCAACCGGTCGGCATGCGCGGCATAGGTCTCGCCTTCCTTCGCGCGACCGAGCAACGCGGCCGCCCGGCTGACCGCCCGCAGCGCAAGGACCAGCTTGATCTGCTGCACCGTCAGAAACTGCCCTTTATGCTCGACCGAAGGGTAAGGCCAATCGCTGATATGCCAGCCTTTGTCCAACGGCACGAGCCCGGTGTCCGCATCCCGGATGCCCAAGAAGTAATCGACCATACGACGCGCCGTCTCGTAGCAATTCTTCAAAATACCGACGTCCCCGGAAGCTTCGTACGCCTTCCACATCAACGTCGCGTAATGCAGATCCCACTCCGGAATTTGAATATGGAAATCCGGATTCTCGTAATTGATCGGCGCAACGAACGGGAACGTGCCGTCCGGGAGCTGCGCGTCCGCAAAATCGGACAGCGTCTTCGCCACGACGTCGACCGCGTCGAAGTTGTACAGCAGCGTCTCCGCCTGCAGGTCCGTATCCGCGGTGTACTGCGCCTGCTCCCGGTGCGGGCAGTCGACGGTCTGGCCTAGCGTATTGTTTTTCTGCGTGCGGATGCAGGCCGCATACAGCTTGTTCAGATGCTCCGACGAGCACGAAAATTCGCCGACCTGCGCCATGCCGGTATACGCCCAGCATACGGTCACATCCCCTTCGGCGATCTCGCGCGGATAACCCGTCACTTCCACATAGCGGAACGCCTTGAACGAGAAATCCGGCTGCCACGTCTCCAGTTCGTCTCCGCGCATCGTATATTCATCGTAGTAACGGTCGGAAACCTCGTTGGTAACGTTGTGCTTCACCCGTCCGTTCTCATCCAAATCCTCCGAATAGCGCAGCCGAACGACCGCGCCCTCGATGCCTCGCAAAGCCAGCCTCGGCCAGCCCGAGACGATCGCTCCCGCATCGAACGCCTGCGCGAACTCGGCTTCCCCGCCTTTGGGCCGCGGCAGCTTGACGCACTTGATCTCCTCGGCGATCGCTCCCTCGGGAATGATCTGCGCCTCCATCGGCCAGTCGTCGCGCCCGATGCGGGCCGGCTTCGCCTTAACGGCTGCGCCTTCCTTGCGCCAGCCCGCATAACGCCACTCCGGGTCCAGCTTGCGCGCATCGTAAGCTTCGATGGCCGACACTCTGCGGTTTTGCTGATACGGAGTTCCGACGGCATGGGGCATTTCTCTCAGAACCTGCCACGAGGCATCCGTCTTCACGACCGTCTCCGCCCCGTCCGCATAAACGAGCTCAAGCCGAAGCCTGAAGCCCGGCAGCCCGTCGTAATAGTTTTGGCCCCCGCCGCCCAAGTAATGGGCATCCGCCGTTAAGCAATTCGGGCCGGCCTCCAGCAGCTCCGTGACGTCGTAGACCAAATACGCTTTGCGCTTCTCCGGGTTCGTCGGAGCAGGGGACACGTACCCGCCAAGCTTCGCCCCGTTCAAGTA
>JAEZZE010000188.1 GCA_023418755.1 Bacillota bacterium
ACCACGAGCTGGCCGAACGGAGATTCGGGGAACTGCTTGAAGCGATGGAGAGGGCGGACGTGCCGCTGGCCGCGCTGTGGGTGTACGATTATTGGTCGCAGAAAGACTGGAGCGTAACGGGCGACAACAATCGGGCCTATCAGCTTAAGGCGCTTCAAGAGTGGAACGGGAGATTGGCCGAATCTACGGGAGGCGGAGCGACATGAGCGAAGTAGATGAAGCTAAGATGCGGGGGCAGCCGGTTTGGCAGGCCATGCTGCGCAAGTATCCGGATTTGGAGGTTTGCTTGCCGGATATCGGTCGCGCACTGGAATTATTAATAGAAACTTATCGCTCGGGAGGCAAAGTGCTGCTGTGCGGCAACGGGGGAAGCGCCTCGGACAGCGAGCATATCGTCGGAGAGCTGATGAAGGGCTTTATGAAGAAAAGAAGCTTGCCGCCGGAGGAGCGCGAGAGGTTTCTGCGCTGCGATCCTCTGGAGGGAGCGCGCTTGGCGGAAGGCTTGCAGGGTGCTCTGCCGGCAATCTCGCTAGTCAGCCAGACGGCGCTGCTGACGGCGTACGGCAACGATGTCGACGCGGAGATGATCTTCGCCCAACAGGTGTACGGCTATGGGAAGCCGGGAGACGCGCTAATCGGATTGAGCACTTCGGGCAATTCTCCTAATGTCATCCGGGCGATGCAGGTGGCGAAGACGCTCGGGCTGCGCACTGTAGGTCTGACTGGCGAGGAAGGCGGAAGAATGCGCGAGGCGTGCGAGGTGGCGATCCGCGTTCCCTGGCAGTCAACCCCGGACGTGCAGGAGCGGCATCTTCCGATCTATCACGGCCTGTGCATCTGTCTGGAAGAGGAGTTTTTCGGATCATGACCGTTCTGGCGGGAATCGATATCGGGGGGACGAAGTGCGCGGTTTGCCTGGGAGTGTCGAGCGGGGCGAAGGGCGAAGAGATTAGGCTGATCGATAGATTCGCTTTCCCTACGAAAGGCGGACCGGAAGCGGTTCTGGCGCGGTTGGCGGAGGAGCTGGAGAGGCTGCTCGCCAAAAACGGTTTCGCCACTCCGGCTGCCGTCGGCGTAAGCTGCGGCGGACCGCTGGACAGCCGTCGGGGGTTGGCGCTTTCCCCGCCGAACCTGCCCAGCTGGGACCGGATCGACGTTCTTAAGCCGTTCCGGCAGCGATTCGGAGCGCCCGTCGCTCTACAGAACGACGCCAACGCCTGTGCGCTGGCCGAGTGGAAATGGGGGGCCGGACGGGGGGCTGCCAACGTCGTGTTTCTGACGTTCGGCACGGGGATGGGCGCCGGTTTGATTTTGAACGGCCGGCTGTATACGGGAACGAACGACATGGCCGGCGAGATCGGACATGTCCGGCTGGAGCCGGACGGACCGGTCGGCTACGGCAAAGCCGGCTCCTTCGAAGGCTACTGCAGCGGAGCGGGGATCGCCCAATTGGCCCGAGAGGCTGCCGCCGAGCGTCTGGCCCGTGGGGAAGCGGTCGCGTTCTGCCCTAGGGGGCAGGATATCCCTTCCGTTACGGCGCAGGCCGTCGCGGAGGCCGCCCATGCGGGCGACGAGCTGGCGCGGGAAATCTATCGCTTCGCTGGCCGGCAGCTTGGCAGGGGGCTGGCGATTCTGGTCGATCTGCTGAACCCGGAGCGAATCGTGATCGGCAGCATTTACGCCAGGCAGCGCGAGCTTCTGGAATCTGCGATGACGGAAGCGCTGGCAAGCGAGGGTCTACCCTTGTCGCTGTCCGCATGCCGCATCGTTCCGGCTGAATTAAATGAGCGCGTTGGGGATTACGCCGGCTTATCCATAGCGGAGGAAGCCTGGAACGCCAATCTATAGATACTGCCGTCCCTCTTGCGCGAGCGGACGGAACGGCGGGAAACGGAGGAGAACGGAGTGCGAACAATCAGCCTTAACGGAACGTGGAAGCTATATGGCTTGCCGCAACGGGAGAGCGGAATTATCCATCCCGATCGGCTGGAGGATGGCGGACCGGCTTCGCTGGAGGCCGAAGTGCCCGGGAACGTGGAGCTGGACATGCAGCGGGCGGGAAGGCTGAAGGACCCGTACGGAGGGAGCCGTATTGGAGAACTGAAAAAATACGAGCTGCACGAATGGTGGTACGAGAAAGAGTTCGAGACGCCGGTCCGCCGGCAGGGCGACGGCCGGATCGAGTTGGTCTTTCATGGCGTAGACTGCCTTGCGACGTATTGGCTGAACGGCGAGGAGTTGGGAAGCAGCGACAATATGCTGATTTCGCATACGTTCGACGTCACCGGCAAGCTGAAGCCGGAGGGAGCGAACCGCCTGTATGTCCGTCTGCAATCGCCGGTTCTGGAGGCGATGGGGCGCGAGTACGATCCGTCGATGTGGGCGATGGACTACAACTGGGCGCAGCTCTGGGTACGCAAAGCAGCTCACGGCTTCGGCTGGGACATCATGCCCCGCGCGGTGTCCGCGGGATTGTGGAGGGACGTCGTGCTTGCCGTTCATCGGGAAACGGAAATCAAGGAGCCGTATTTCTATACGCGAAGCGCCGACGATAAAGGAGCATGGGTCGGAGCGCTCTATAGCGTGCAAACGGACCCTTCGCTATTCCGCGAGCTTACGCTGCGCATCGTCGGTACTTGCGGAACCTCCCGGTTCGAGAAGAGCTGTCCGGTTCATTTTTCCTCGGGCAATGTTGAATTTAGGGTCGACCATCCGCATCTATGGTGGCCTCGCGGTTACGGGGCCGCGAATATGTACGAGGTTCGCATGGAGCTGCGCCACGGGGAAGACGTGCTGGCGGAGCGGACGGATACGTTCGGCATTCGCACGGTGGAGCTGATCAGAAGCGAGACGACCTCTGCGGAACGGCCGGGAGAGTTTCTGTTCAAAGTCAATGGGGTCCCGATCTTCTGCAAGGGCTCCAACTGGGTGCCGGCCGATATGTTCCATAGCAAGGACAAGGCCCGCATCCCGCGCATGCTCGATCTGTTCGCCGAGATGAACTGCAATATTGTCCGCGTATGGGGAGGCAGCGTCTACGAGGATCACGATTTCTTCGACCGCTGCGATCGCGAAGGATTCCTGGTGTGGCAGGATTTCTCTCTGGCGTGCGGGCTGTATCCGCAGACCGAGGAATTTTACGCGAAAATTCGCGAGGAGGCTCGTTTCGTCGTGCGCAAGCTGAGAAACCACCCTTCGCTCGCTCTGTGGTGCGGGGACAACGAGATCGACCAATTCAGCCTCAACCGGGGCATCGATCCGGCGCTCAACCGGATTTCCCGCGAGGTGCTGCCTGCGGTCGTCTCCCAATGCGACCCGTATCGGCCCTATCTGCCCAGCTCTCCGTATCTGTCACCCGGCTTCTGGGAGAAGAAGGACCTGTCGCTGTTGCCGGAGGAACATCTGTGGGGACCGCGAGACTACTATAAGAGCAAATATTATACGGAGAGCAAAATGCACTTCGTCAGCGAAATCGGCTATCACGGCTGTCCGCATGTCGAATCGATCGAGCGGTTCATCGACGCGGACCATCTCTGGCCTTGGCAGGATAACGAGCAGTGGGCGATTCACGCCTCCGACCCGATCGGCACGAGAGGGACGTGGGGGTATCGGATCGGACTGATGGCCAATCAGATCAAGGAGCTGTTCGGCGAGGTGCCGGACCGGCTCGAAGACTTCGTGCTGGCGTCGCAGATTTCCCAGGCCGAAGCCAAGAAATTTTTCGTCGAGATGACGCGGCTGAAAAAATGGCGCAGGACGGGCATCATCTGGTGGAACATGATCGACGGATGGCCGCAGTTTTCCGATGCGGTGGTCGATTACTATTTTAATAAGAAGCTGGCTTTCCATTACTTGCAAAACGTGCATCGCGATCTGTGCGTCATGATCGACGAGCCGTCCGACTGGCACGTCCGAGTCGTGCTGTCCAACGATACGTTGGAGGAGAAGCGGGGAACATACCGGGTATGGGACGCCGATTCCGGCGACACGCTGCTGGAAGGGCCGTTCGTCTCCGCCGTTAACGGCAATATCGAGCTGGGCCGCATTCGGATCTCCCATAGCGAACAGCGGATGCTGCTCATTCGCTGGAACGTCGACGGCCAGACGTACGGCAATCATTATCTGCTTGGCTTTCCGGCGTTTTCCCTGGAGAGGTACAAAGGCTGGCTGAAGGATCTGGCGGGCTCGGCGCCAAGCGGTACGGCGATGGATGTCGTTATGTAACGGAGCCGATAAAAGACAAATTGCATCCGGCTGATGCTAAATCCTTTTGCGCTTGTGCGTGATAGAATGGCCTCGAATCGATATTTGAGGAGGGGAAGGCTATGGGAGGGTTGCCGATCAAGGACAATAATCTAAGCCCGATAGCCGGGACGTTTCAGGACTCCGCGTCGTTGCTCGGACGACCGGAAGAGCTTCGGGAACGCGCCGAAAAGGACGGCATGCTGATTTTCAAAGGCCTTATTTCGCGGGAAACCGTGCTGAAGCTGAGGCTGGAGGTCATGGAGATTCTGGAAAACCGCGGCTTGACGGATCCCCGTTGCGCGCTGATCGACGGCATGGCCGACGTGGAGGCGGTGAATCGGATTTCCGACGAGGAAATTTGCTGGAACGGCGTCGGAGTCACGCATGACATTTATCTCGCGATTCAGAAGCTGGAGGCTTTTCATGCGCTGGCCCATCATGAGAAGCTGCTGTCCATGTACCGCGAGCTGTTCGGTTGCGAGCCGTTCCCCCATCCGAGAAACATCGCCCGCGTGATGCTGCCTCATCGCGATACTAAGGTTACGCCGTCCCATCAGGATTTCCTTCATATTCAAGGCGAAACGGAGACCTGGACGGCCTGGATCCCGCTTGGCGACGTTCCCCTGCAACTCGGAGGCCTTGCCGTATTGAAGGGCAGCCATAAGGCCGGACTGCTGGGCGTGACGGAAGCGCCGGGAGCCGGAGGCCTGGAATCGATTTTGTGCGGAATGGATTACGAGTGGCAGACGATCGATTACGAGGCGGGCGACGTGCTTACGTTCAATAGCCTGACCGTTCACAAGTCGATGCCCAATCAGGTGCCGGGACAGATTCGGCTGTCCTGCGATTTTCGTTACCAGGCGCTGAAGCCGGGCGCGGTTATCGAGCCTCGTTCGCTGCTGCCGCACGGTCCCTTTACGTGGGAGGAGCTGTACGAAGGGTGGACGAGAACAGATTTGCAACGGTATTGGGAGGCGTTCGGATTCCATTACACGGAGTTCGATGAAAGCATTCGTTGGCAGAAGGAGAAGATTTGCTGAGCCGTCGCGGATGATTAGCAAGTCAGTATGATGTGCCGGATCCGGGGGAGATTGTTCGCCATGTCCGGCAGCGCTGCGGAACGTCTCTGCCTTGGGGGCGCTTCGCAGTGCAGTCAAAACGAAGATAAGAAGGAGGGGGGCTTCGCGACGAACGGGAGTGAAGGCAATGTTGGCGAAGCACGATGGCCGCGAGGAGCAAGGTGATAGATGTGATTAATTTCCAGTATAAAAAGTGTTGCATTCTATTTCGAAGCTGTGATATATTAGTCAGGTCGCCTCGAGCGGCACTGAGTAAAGCAACACCGATTGTTCTTTGAAAACTGAACATTGAGCGTAAGAAACAAATCATCGTCGAAAGACGGTAACCAGCAAGAAATGAGCTAATCAACTTCTTGTGGAGACTTTCACTCTCGGGACTTC
>JAEZZE010000467.1 GCA_023418755.1 Bacillota bacterium
AGACAGGCCAACGAAGAGATGATGGCGATCGTGGAGCAATCGAACCGTATTGAAGACGAGACGGACGGGGAGATCGGCGGAGACGCTATGGAAGCCGAGCATCGGCAAACGATGGAGGAGCTTCGCAAGTCCGCGGAAGATTTGATTCTGAACCCCGATTTCTTCAGCGAATACGATACCGAGGTCGAGCGGCAATACGCCGACGGCCTATCGCTGGCGGGAGAATTAAGCTCGTTCTCGTCTTCGGCAGGCTCGGCTCCCGGCTCTACCGGCATGGGAGCGGCTTTAAGCGCCGCGGAAACGCGGGCGAAAGGCCGTCTTTCCGATTTCTCCGGGAACTACGGTTCGGGAGGCGGCGTCATCGCGAAACGGCTGGAAGTTTTGGAAGCCCATCGCTCCCATGACGACGAGCGCAAGCGGGCGGAGAGCGAAGCCGAAGCCGAATGGCGGAGCGCGGGGAAATTTTTGACCTCGTTCTCCGGGGCATCGGGCTCCGACGAGGAAAAAGCAAGCTTCGAGCGTACAAGCGAACTATTCAAGACCAATCGGGAATGGAACCGCTCGGAAGAAGAGGCCGGCAGGGCGAACAGGAGCGGCGATCCTTCGCAAGGCAGAGACGAGGCGCTGACTTCGGTTAACGGCTTGCTGGATTTGCTGGAAGGGGCGGTCGAGGGGGCAAGGGATCAACTCTACTTTTCCGAGTATACGCTTGGAAGAATGTCGCATTTCGCTCCATCATCCGTTAAGAACTTGCTGGGGGGAACCCCGGGCTCTTTGGATGTGCATGCCCAGGAAACCGAATACGTTTTATACGGATTGAATCATCCTTCCGGCAACATCGCGGCGGCGTACGGGGAAATCTTCGCCTTCAGGCTGGCGGTCCGAACGGTGGAAGGGTTGATCGAGTGCCGAACCATGGGGCATCCCCTGCTGGTTCTGGCCGCGGCGCTCGTCTATGGAATTACGCAAGCGATGGCGGACATGGGCTCATTGCTGAATACCGGTAAAATCCAATTGTCGAAATATCTGAAAGTAGACACGTACTATACCGATTACTTGCGCCTTTTCCTGCTGCTTCACGGGGGAGGCGCGAACCCGACGGCGAGAACGATCGCGGTGATGGAGCATGCTTCCGGACTCGATTTTCGCGGCGCTTACACGTATGCGAGCGGCGAAGGGAAGGCGTCGATCCGATTATGGTTTTTTCCGGGTCTTCTCAAGGCGATGGGGAAGGTGGGGAATTTGGGAGGAACGATAAAGGGGAACCGCTATGAAGCGACGTATATCGCAGATCATTCCTACGTATAGACGGCCCGGTTCGATCGGGTCCGCCTCCGGCAGCGTGACGCTGGAGAGCGCCCTCGTCATGCCGATTTTCCTGCTGTTCATCCTGTTCCTGATCTTCTTGGTGCAGACGGCGGTCATCTCCATGGCGCTGCACGGCGCATTGTCGCAAACGGCAAGGCAGGCGGCTTCCGCTTGGTATCCGATCGCGTTGGCGACGGACAAGGCCAGAGGCTCCGAGCTAAACCGGCAGATCGAGCAATGGAACGACAAGTGGCTGAGCGTGGCGGATACGCTCGGCGAGTACGGACGGTGGCTGCCCGCTCCGATGAACGAATGGGCCGAGAAGGCTTCCGCCGTATCGTTCTCGGTCGAGGAGCACGCCGCCAAGCTCGCGTTCGGGGAACTGTTGAAGCAGTTTTCGGACCGTCGCGTGCTGGACTCGGCCAACATTCGCCTGACCTCGGTCGGACTTCCGGAGGTCGAGGATCGCGCGAACGCCTATCTGACCTTGGAAGGCGAATATACGTTGCCGATGAGGGTTCCTTTTCTCGGTCGCAGACTCGTGCTGCGGGAATCTGCCAGAGAGCGGGTATGGATCGGAGGAAGCCCCTCGTCATCCAGGCAGGCAGGCGATGAGCGGACGGGCAAGCCGTTCGAGGCGTCGTTCGTATCGCTCGAGCCGAATCCGGTAAAGCCGGGGCGCAAGGCTACGCTTGTCATCCGGACGGAACCGGGGACCTTCGTCGATCTGTCCATCTTGTACAAGAGCGGGCCGAGCCAGGCGAAAAATCTCGGAAGCGCGCTCGCGGACGAATCCGGATTGGTGTCGTGGACGTGGCATGTTTCCGGAAGAACGACGCCGGGACAATGGAGCTTGCAAGTAACGAACGGGAACGGCGGGGAATGGCAGCATCTGTTCGATGTCGCGGGCAAGGCCGCGAACGAGGAGGGGGAAAGTTGACTTGGTGGGAATGGCTCATCGTCGGCGCGTTATTGATTGCGGCCTGTTGGACGGATTTGCGCCGCATGAGGATCCCGAACGGGCTGAATCTGGCCTTCGCGGCCGGCGGCTTGTCTTATCATTGCTTCTCGTACGGAAGTCAGGGATTGGCTTGGGCCTGCACCGGAGCGTTATGCGGCCTCGTGCCCTTGTACGCGATGAATCGTCTGGGCGGCATCGGCGGCGGGGACGTCAAATGGTTCGGAGCGTTCGGCACTTGGGCCGGCCCGTCGCTCACCTTCGAGCTTCTGATCGTCTCCGTGCTGATCGGGGGAGGCATTGCCTGCGGGATTTTGGCGCTTCGTGCTCCAGGCTTGCGGTCGCTGGGACGAAGGCTGAAGTGGCCGTGGGGGGACCACCCGATTGCCGGAGGGAAGAAAGCCGTATTCCCTTTTATGCTGGCGGTCGCTCCGGGATTTCTGATTCTATTGGGGAAAGGATAGAAGCGAATGAAGACGGCGCTATCGGCGAGGTTCGAGCAACGCAGGGGGCACGTGATGGTGTTGGAGCGGGATCCGCCGCTGTCCCGGAGCGAGATCAACGAGACGCAGCTGCGCATGCTTCAGCGCTGCGAAGTTCCTTCGTTGCTTCCGCTTGAAATCGAGGAATGCGACGGGCAAGTCTCCTTGAGGTATTCTTTGGCCGGGACGCGGATGCTTTCGGAAGCGGCGAGAGTGTCGCGGTGGACGATGGGCGAGATGATGGAGGCGATGTGCAGGCTGGCGGACACGCTGGAGGAGTGCAGATTAATCATGCTGGACGCCGAGAGAGTTCGGCTGGAGGACGAGTTCATCTTCGCTGGGAACGAAATTCAGGATCTGCGCTTCACTTACGTGCCCCTTGTCTTGCCCTCGCCGAATTGGAAAGATGACCTGGAGAGATTGGTCGTCAGATGGATGATGCGCGTGAAGGAACCCGACGGGCCGGTCTTCCAGCAAGTGTTGCGGCTTGTGTCCGGAGCGGATTTCGTGCCGGCGGCACTGGGCCGATTGGGCAAGCAATATTTGGCCGAAGCGTTAGGAGCAGACGAGATCGCGCCTCCGATTATCCGACAATCGAACGGGAATGCGCCGAACGTACTGGAGAACGCCGGGCGCAAGGCGGAGGAACAGAAACCGAGAAGCCGGTCCTGGGAGCTGCTGCAGCCGGTATCGGGAGATCCGCGCCCGGTTTCCGAGCTTTGGGGGGAGGCCGGGCAATTCCGCTTCGACGAAGAGAGGCGGGATCCCGAAACAAGCATGAACGAGGACGGCCGGGAACGTATCGATCCGGGCAGGTGGCGAACCCTAGTCGTCAGCGCGTTGCTGCTGCTTCTCGCTTTAACCTGGAAGTTCGTTTATTTGGACAGTCCGGGTCAACGGCAATTGCTAATCGGCCTTTGCGTTACCTTGTTCGCCGGGGCGGCGGTCCTTCTGCTCTGGAATGGGCCGCCCAAGCGGTTTGGGAGTTTCGGCCGCGGGAGCGGTCCGGAGGAACCGGGACCTAAGGAGATCGAAGCCGCTTTCCGCTTTTCTCCGGCAGAGGCGGCGAGCGTCGAGCCGGCTTGGACGCCCCCGGGCTTCTCCGCTGCTTCCGGAGCGCGCGCGCGGCGTTCGGCGGACGAGATTCCGGAGCGGGGAGCGGGCGCGCCGGAGACGGCGCGGGTTTCCGGCGAGGATCGAACGGCTTTGCTGGACAAGCAATCTTCCTTCGGCCCGGAATCCTACTGCCTGGTATGGAAGTCGAGGGACGAGCGGTTGCGAATTCCTCTACGCGGGGACTCCCTCGTCATCGGGCGCTCGGAGGAAGCGGCCGGCCATGTGGACGAGACGAACGGCGTTTCCCGCGCCCACGTCGAATTCGTGCGGGTGTCCGCCCAGTGGAAAGTCAAAGACCTCGGCTCGCGCAACGGCTCCCGCATCAACGGCAAACCGATGGCGCCTTACGAATTGTATCCGCTGCAGCCGGGAGATTGCGTGGGGCTGGCCAGCTCGCAATATCGCTTCCAACTGGCAGATGGGACGTCCGATGCTTGACAGGCCAGGGAAAGGGCGAAGTCTGCCGAAAAAAGCGCCGCGAATCGGCAGGAGAAAACGAAAGCCCTAACGGGAAAGGTCCCGCAGGGCTTCTTCGTGCGTAGGGAATGCGAATTTGAATCCGTGATCGAGGAGCTTGCGGGGCATCGCTTTCTGGCCGGTCAGCACGAGCGTGCTCATCTCTCCGAGAACCCCGCGCAGCAGGAAGCCCGGAACCGGAAACCAGTGCGGCCGCTTCATGGCTTGGCCGAGCGCCCTGCCGAACTCGTCGTTGGATACCGGATCGGGAGCGACCGCGTTCACGGGACCCTCAATGGACGGGTTGTCCAGGCAGAACAGGATCAGAGCGACCATATCCTGCAGATGGATCCACGGCAAGCCCTGCTTCCCGTCCCCGATGCGCCCCCCTCCGAAAAGGCGATAAGGCAGCCGAATCAGCGGGAAAGCTCCGCCGTCGCGGGCGCAGACGAGTCCGATGCGCAGCTTGACGAGCCGCTTGACCGGGATCAGGTCGGCCGCAGCTTCCCAGCGGACGACGGTGTCGCCCAGAAAGTCGGCCGGCCGCGCCGGAGACGCTTCGTCGAAAACCTGCTCGCCGGAATGGCCGTACAGCGAAATGCCGGAAGCGTTCACGACGACCTCGGGCGGATAGCGCATGCGCTTCACGTGCTCGGCGATTCGTTCGGCGGCTTGTTCCCGGGAGCGGACGATGCGCTGCTTGGCTTTGTCGGTCCAACGCTGGTTGATCGTTTCCCCGGTTAGATTGACGATACCGTCGAAGCCGGATAGGCGGTCCGGATCCGCTTCCCATTCCTCCCAGGTCACGTATCGGGGGTGGGGAAGCGCGTTGTCGTAAGATACGGCGGCCGGTTTCTTCCTCGTCACGCTCCACGTCTCGTCCCCTCTGGACAGAAGGGCTTGCGTTAAAGCTTTACCGATAAACCCAGTTCCTCCGCACAGCAACAAGCGCATGCCGCGCCCCTCCTCGCTAAACGGTTATTGCTGATCGATGGAAACGATCGTTTTCTGTTCCACCGTTCCGTCGTCTACTTCCATTTTCTCGACGATATATTGGAATTTGACTGGAGTGTTCTCTTCCCAAGAGCCGATTTTCTCGGCGATTTCAGGAGTGACTTGGAATCCCGCAGGGCCTTGATCGGTCTCGATTTCGACGGAATGGCTGTCCTGAAGGCCTACGTATTTGCCCGTTCCCTCGAACTGTTCCGGGGAAGCCGGCGGGGTCTGCGTCTCCGAATCGGGCGTCGGGCTTGCGGTCGGACTGGCCGACGCGGAGGGACTGGCGGACGGAGAGGAGCCCGAGTCGCCGTTATCGCTGCAGGCCGTTCCCATCAAGGCCAGAGCCAGCAAGGCCGCTCCCAATGTCATCGTCATTCGGTTGCGTTTTTTCATTGTGAGTAATACACCTCCTAAGAGGTTAGACGAAAATGGCCGTCAAAGGTTTCGTTTTTCTTCGAAATGCCGCCCCGGAAGGCTACTCCAGCAAGTGGCTGTAAGCGGAATAATCGATCCTGTTCTTCTCCAGGAAGTTAATGAGACTCTTATGGTCCCGTGCGGGAGTCGCGCGTATGTAGCCCTCGATGCAGTGCTCCTTCGTTACTTCGGAAGCTCCGCTCTCCACGGCGATCTGGCCGATCTTGGCGGCGATGGAGTGGCTTGCGATATCGCGAAAAGGCGTCGGAACCGGAGAAACGAGCGTCTGCAGCAGTTCCTTGGACTCGGGGGTCCACAGATCGCGGCTCCGTTCCACCCAATAGTTTTGCCAGTCGAGCTTGGACTTCCCGTCTTTCTGCGGGAGCACCTTAAGGAATTTGCGGAACATGAAGAAGCCGCCCACGCTCATGGACAAGACGAGCACGACCGTCCAGAATGCGATGAAATAAATAAACCAGGTTGGGGTCTCTCCCATTACGATCACCTCATTTTGAAATTATACCGCATTCCTAGATTTATTTCGACGTTCGCGATACAATAGGGAAATAATTGCGAGAACAAGCCCCGTACCATCGGAGGGGACGGAACGAATGGCGAGAGGAGCCGGAAAAATGTTGAAAATCGGATCTCATGTATCTTTTTCGGACAAAGGTTTGCTGACGGCAACGAACGAAGCGAAGTCCTACGGGTCGAGCACGTTTATGATCTACACGGGCGCGCCTCAGAATACCCGCAGGAAGCCGATCGAGGATCTTTATATTCCTCAAGGCAAGGAAGCGATGACGCAAGCCGGAATCGGCGAAATCGTCGTGCACGCTCCGTACATCGTGAATCTGGGCTCTTATAAGGAAGATACTTATCGCCTGGCGATCGATTTCCTGCAGGAAGAAATTCGCCGGACGAATAGCATCGGCGTCAAAAATATCGTGCTGCATCCGGGCGCGTATACGGAGAAGGATCCGGAATACGGCATCGCGCGCATTGCCGAAGGACTCAACGAGGTGCTGGAAGGCACGAGGGAGACGGAAGTGAGCATCGCGCTCGAGACGATGGCCGGCAAAGGCACCGAAATCGGCCGCAGCTTCGAGGAGCTGGCGCAAATTATCGAGCGCGTCCGCCTGAACGACCGTTTGACGGTATGCCTCGACACGTGCCACATCCACGATGCGGGCTACGACATCGTCGGCGATATCGACGGCGTGCTGCGCAAGTTCGACGAAGTCGTCGGCCTTGACCGGATTGCGGTCGTGCACGTCAACGACAGCAAAAATCCGCTAGGGGCGGCCAAGGACCGCCATGCTCCGATCGGCTCCGGCTGGATCGGCTACGAGGGGATCGCGGGAGTGGTCGGCCATGAGCTGCTGCAAGGCAAGCCGTTCATTCTCGAGACGCCGTGGATCGGCAAAAACGAACGCCCGATGTACGAGGCGGAGATCGCGATGCTGAGGGGAGACGCCGAAGAGAGATTCGGAGGCGAGTTCATGGTCGACGTCGAACGGCTCCACCATTTCTTCGACAAGGTGGGCATCGATTCCCGACTGTACGTGCTGAATACGTGGGAGCTATTGAAGTCCGACGCCAAAGCCAGGAAAGCCGACCCTCGCGAGCCGATGGAAAGACTGTACGATATGCTGATGGAAAACAGCGTGCTTCCCGAAGATTACAGCGAAGAAGCGGTGAACCACCGCTTGCTCGCGTATTTGGCGGGCGAAGAGTGGTTGTCCCAACAATAATTCCTGCCCGGCGTGGGCAGCGTCGATAAGAGAGGTAGAGAAGAACGATGAGTCACAGTTACCAGTCTCAGGGGAACAAACGGCTTGAGGACAAAAGCGTCCGCGCGCGAATGCTCATTTCTTGCCCGGACAAGGCGGGGATCGTCGCCGCGGTATCGCAGTTCCTGTACGAGCAGGGGGCGAATATCGTCCAATCCGACCAATATACGTTGGATCCGGAGGGCGGCATGTTCTTCATGCGGATCGAATTCGATCTGCAGGAGCTGGAGCAGCGCTTGCCGTCGCTTCAAGAGGATTTTACCCGCGTCGCGGACCGCTTCTCGATGCGATGGAGCATTTTTCGGGCGGCCCGCCGCAAGAGAATCGCGGTGTTCGTCTCGAAGGAGGACCACTGTCTGCTGGAGCTGCTCTGGCAGTGGCAGTCCGGCGATCTCGACGCGGAGATCAGCATGGTCATCAGCAACCACGAGGATATGCGGGGAATTGTCGAGTCGTTCGGTATTCCTTACCACTACGTGCCGGTCACGCCGGATTCGAAAGCCGAAGCCGAGCGGAAACAGCGCGAGTTGATCTCCGGCAAGGTGGACCTGATCGTGCTAGCCCGGTACATGCAGATCGTGTCTCCGAAATTCATCGAGCAGTACCACAATCGCATTATTAACATCCATCACTCCTTCCTTCCGGCGTTCGTCGGGGGCAAGCCTTATCAGCAAGCCTACAATCGCGGGGTTAAGCTAATCGGAGCGACGGCACACTATGTAACGGAAGAGCTGGACGGCGGACCGATCATCGAGCAGGACATCCAGCGCGTTAGCCACCGAGACAACGTCGCGGAGTTGAAGCGAATCGGCCGTCATATCGAGAGAATCGTACTCGCCCGCGCCGTGAAATGGCATGTGGAGGACAGACTGCTCGTCTACGAAAATAAAACCGTCGCGTTCGTGTAACGCTGCCGGGCTCCTATTCGGAGCAATCTTCGTCCGCCAACCGCAGCCAGCTGCTTACGGAAAGCAAACGAACGACAATCTGCAAGACCGGTACGTGCCCGCGGGAAACCCCGCGGCGTACGTAAATAGTCAAGAGGAGGGCTCTGTTTCATGACAGCCAGCACGCACACGATCGATCAATTATCCGTAACGACGATCCGGACGCTATCCATCGACGCGATCGAGAAAGCGAAATCCGGCCATCCGGGCATGCCGATGGGAGCCGCCCCGATGGGGTACCAATTGTACGCCAAAACGATGAAGCACAATCCGTCCAACCCGCAATGGATCGACCGCGACCGGTTCGTCCTGTCCGCGGGCCACGGCTCAATGCTGCTGTACTCTCTGCTGCACTTGAGCGGCTACGATCTTCCGATCGAAGAGCTGAAAAATTTCCGCCAATGGGGCTCTCTCACGCCCGGGCATCCGGAATTCGGACACACGGCGGGCGTCGATGCGACGACCGGGCCGCTCGGCCAGGGGATCGCGATGGCCGTCGGCATGGCGATGGCGGAGGCGCAGCTGTCCGCGACTTATAATCGCGACGGCTTCGAGGTAATCAATCACTTTACATACTCCATCTGCGGCGACGGCGATTTGTCCGAGGGCGTCGCTTCCGAAGCCGCTTCGATGGCGGGCCATTTGAAGCTGGGCAAACTGATCGTCCTGTACGATTCCAACGATATTTCGCTTGACGGAGAGCTTAGCCTGTCGTTCTCCGAGAAAGTCGGCCAACGCTTCGAAGCGTACGGCTGGCAGTATCTCCGCGTAGAGGACGGCAACGATCTCGGCGCGCTGGCCAAGGCGATCGAAGCCGCGCAGGCCGAGCTCGGCAGACCGACGCTGATCGAAGTGAAGACGGTTATCGGCTACGGTTCTCCGAACAAGGGCGGCAAGGGCGGCCATGCCGGACCGCACGGTTCTCCGCTCGGCACGGACGAGGCGCAACTGACGAAGGCTTTCTACGAATGGCCTCACGAGGAATTCCACGTGCCGGAAGAAGTGCGCGCTCATTTCGCCGCGATCAAGCAAGCGGGCGAGCAGGCGAATGCCGATTGGGACGCCCAATTCGCGAAATACAAAGCCGCTCATCCCGAACTGGCGGCACAGTTCGAGCAGGCGCTGTCCGGCACGCTTCCGGAAGGCTGGGACGCGGACCTGCCGGCTTATACGACGGAGGACAAGCCGCTATCCACGCGCGTCGCTTCCGGCAACGCGATCAACGGCTTGGCCAAGAACGTACCGTTCCTCGTCGGCGGTTCCGCCGACTTGGAAAGCTCCACGATGACGCACATGAAAGGCCTGCCTGTCTATAAGCCGGGCAGCTACGACGGCCGCAACATCTACTTCGGCATTCGCGAATTCGCGATGGCCGCGGCCATGAACGGAATCATGCTGCACGGAGGCTTGAAAGTATACGGCGGCACGTTCTTCGTGTTCACCGATTACCTGCGTCCGGCCGTTCGTCTGGGGGCTCTGATGGGGCTGCCGGTCGTATACGTCCTGACGCACGACAGCATCGCGGTCGGCGAAGACGGCCCGACGCACGAGCCGATCGAGCAATTGGCTTCGATCCGCATCATTCCGAACTTGACGGTTATCCGTCCGGCCGACGGCAACGAGACTTCCGCGGCGTGGGCATACGCGCTGCAAAACCGCGACAATCCGGTCGCGCTCGTGCTGACCCGCCAGAATCTGCCGATTCTCGAAGGCACGGCTTCGGCCCGCGACAACGTCGCCAAAGGCGGCTACGTCATCTCCGAAGCGGCGAACGGCCAGCCTCAAGGCATTTTGATCGCGACGGGTTCCGAGGTGCAACTGGCGGTCGCTTCCCAGAAAGCGCTGGCCGAGCAGGGCATCCACGTTCGCGTCGTGAGCCTGCCGAGCTTCGATCTGTTCGAAAAGCAGGAAGCGAGCTACAGGGAGAGCGTCTTGCCGAAGGCCGTCAAAGCGCGTCTGGCGATCGAGATGGCGCATCCTTTCGGATGGGAACGCTATGTCGGCGACAACGGAGCGGTGCTGGGCATTTCCACATTCGGCGCATCCGCGCCGGGAGACCGCGTCATTAAAGAATACGGATTTACGGTAGACAACGTCGTTGCCGAATTCAAAAAATTGGTATAATACAAGCAGGGGGAGCTGGAGCGCAACGATGTCGCAGTTCAACAACGTATCCGTAGTGAAGAAAGCCAACGTGTATTTCGAAGGCAAAGTGACGAGCCGCGCGGTTATTCTCGAAGACGGGTCGAAGATCACTCTGGGCATTATGCTCCCCGGAGAGTACGAGTTCGGCACGGCGCAGAAGGAAATTATGGATATTCAAGCGGGAGAGCTTTCCGTGCTGCTTCCGGGCGGCGACGAGTGGCTGGATATTTCCGAGCCTGCGAAGTTCGAGGTGCCGGCCAATTCCAGCTTTAAGCTTAAGGTGAAGACGGTAACGGATTACATCTGCTCGTATCTCGACTGAGCTAAGTTCCGTTAGCGCCGACAACCACTGCCGACGATGCAAGCGGCGGTGGTTGTTTTGCGTGGGCGTCGTATTCGGGTGTGGAGGCTTTAACGATGAAAAAAAGACTGATCGATTTCGTCATGCTTGCCGCGGGGGCGCTGCTGTTCGCGCTCTCGATCAACCTGTTCGCGATCCCGAACGAGTTTGGGGAAGGCGGAGTTACGGGGATTACGATCATTTTGTATTATTTGTACGGATGGTCGCCCGGGCTCGTCAGCCTGATTCTGAATTCGTTCTTGCTGATTATCGGCTATAAATTTCTCGACCGCACGACGGTGGCCTATACGATCGTCGCGATTATGCTGCTGTCCCTGTTCTTGTATTTGACCGAGGGCATGCGCATCGATTCCCACGAGATCGTCGTGAACGCGATCTTCGGAGGGGTGATCGGCGGCGCGGGCATCGGCATTATCGTCCGGGCGGGAGGGACGACGGCCGGCTCGGTCATTTTGGCGCGGATCGCGCACAAGTACTTGGATTGGAACGTCAGCTACGCGCTGCTGTTTTTCGATCTGATCGTCGTATTCGGCTCCTATTTCATTATCGGAGCCCAGGCGGTCATGTTGACGGTCGTCATGCTGTACATCGCGACGAAGGTGATGGATTTCATCATCGAGGGGCTTAACCCGAAGAAGGCGGTGACGATTATTTCCGCGGAGCACAAGAAAATCGCCGATCAGGTCAACACCTTGATGGATCGCGGCGTTACGGTGCTGCACGGCCATGGGTACTATACAAAAGCCGAGAAGGAGATTTTGTATATCGTCATCGGCAAGCAGGAGCTGAGCATGCTCAAACGAATCGTGAAAGCGAGCGACAAAAACGCGTTCATCACCATCCACGACGTCCGCGACGTGTTTGGGGAAGGATTTATCGAATTGTCCAAGTAGGCGGAAAGGGCTGTGCCCTAAGCAGAATTGCTTATAATGATCGATAGACAAAGTAGGGGGGATGTACCTCCTGGAGAACTGATCATGACCCATAACGATTTCAAATAGTTGGAAACCACTATTTCTGATATAAAATGTATTATTAGGATGTGTTTAACTTTCGAGCGAGCTTAGATTTCATACACACGGTACGAAACAAGGCGAAACCGATAAGCACGTCGCGCGAGCTTATTGGCATAAACTGAGCCAGGGTGCGGCTGATAAGCTCGCGATGGAGACTGTCGATTAACTAAACAGTATGAAGATAA
>JAEZZE010000443.1 GCA_023418755.1 Bacillota bacterium
TAGCACCCGCGGATGTCAAGCGTCTTCGCTAAGTAGGAATCTAGGTTCTTGACACGGCATTTTCGAAGTGATACTATGTTCTAGTGTGTGCCAGAGGCGCGTCAATCCGACGTGTCCTGACCGGTGCGGACCTAGGCGATGGTGTACGGTTGTCGGCCGGCGTTTCGCCGAGCCGCTTGAGAATAGGAATAACGGGTTTGATACGGCGACGCTTGTGGGCGGATTGCCGGTCGAGCCCTTTCTCATCTCTCAAAATGAACCGCCTGGATCTGTGGGCTTCACGAGGCGCATCGATCCGATCGCTTATTCTCTTATTTGTACCCATCATGGGAAGGGGGTGGCAGCATGCCAACAATCAACCAACTCGTTCGCAAAGGTCGTCAATCGAAGGTCGTTAAATCGAAATCGCCGGCGCTTCAGAAAGGGTTCAACGCTCTCAAACGCGTAGAAACGGATCTGAGCGCTCCTCAAAAGCGCGGGGTTTGCACCCGCGTAGGTACGATGACGCCGAAGAAGCCGAACTCCGCTCTTCGTAAATACGCCCGTGTTCGTCTGACGAACCGCGTAGAGGTAACCGCCTATATCGGAGGAATCGGTCACAACCTGCAGGAGCACAGCGTCGTTCTTGTACGCGGAGGCCGTGTTAAAGACCTTCCGGGTGTCCGTTACCACATCGTCCGCGGAGCGCTGGATACGGCGGGAGTCAACAACCGTCAACAGGCTCGCTCCAAATACGGAACGAAGAAGCCGAAAGCCAAAAAATCCTAATCCGTTACGGGCGGCTAGATTCGCCCGAGCGTTAAGAAAGAGAAAGGAGGAACCTTGATGCCACGCAAAGGACCGGTTCCGAAACGGGACGTACTTCCGGATCCGCTGTACAACAGCAAACTGGTAACTCGCCTTGTCAACCGGATTATGATCGACGGTAAGAGAGGCGTAGCGCAACAATTACTTTACGACGCGTTCAAATTGATTCAAGAGCGCTCCGGCAAAGACCCGATGGAGGTTTTTGAAGCAGCGATCAAGAATATTATGCCTGTGCTTGAAGTTAAGGCTCGCCGCGTAGGCGGAGCGAACTATCAAGTTCCGGTAGAAGTCAAGCCTGAGCGCCGCACGTCCCTTGGACTGCGCTGGCTCGTGAACTACGCCCGCAACCGCGGCGAGAAGACGATGGAAGAACGTCTGGCAGCTGAAATTCTGGACGCTTCCAACAACACGGGCGCAGCCGTCAAGAAGCGTGAGGACACTCACAAGATGGCGGAAGCGAACAGAGCGTTCGCGCATTACCGCTGGTAATTTTCGCGAAGCTACACATTTTGAAGGGAGACTATATCCATGGCTAGAGAGTTCTCCTTGCAAAATACGCGCAACATCGGGATTATGGCGCACATTGATGCGGGTAAGACCACGACGACCGAACGGATTTTGTTCTTTACCGGCCGGGTTCACAAAATCGGCGAAACCCATGAAGGCTCCGCTACGATGGACTGGATGGAACAAGAACAAGAGCGCGGCATCACGATTACGTCCGCCGCGACGACCGCTCAGTGGAAGGGCCACCGCATCAACATTATCGACACTCCGGGTCACGTTGACTTTACGGTAGAAGTCGAGCGCTCCCTGCGCGTATTGGATGGGGCCGTTGGCGTATTTAGCGCCAAAGAAGGCGTAGAACCGCAATCCGAGACGGTATGGCGTCAAGCCGACCGTTACGGCGTACCGCGTATCGCGTACGTCAACAAAATGGACATTATCGGCGCAGACTATCTCAACGTGATCAACGACATGAGAGAGCGTTTGAACGCGAACGCGGTAGCGATTCAATATCCGATGGGCGCCGAGGATACGTTCGTGGGCATCATCGACCTGGTTGAGCGGGTCGCTTACAAGTACACGGACGACAAAGGCAAAGATCCGGATAAAATCGAAATTCCGGCGGAATACGCCGATAAAGTAGAAGAGCTGCGCAACATTCTGGTCGAGAAGGTCGCCGAGCTCGACGAAGAGCTGACGATGAAGTACCTGGAGGGCGAAGAGCTCACGGTTGCGGAAATCAAGGCGGCATTGCGCAAAGGCGTCTGCGAAGTGAAAATCTTCCCGGTCGTCTGCGGAACTTCTTACCGCAACAAAGGCATCCAGCCGATGCTGGACGCGGTAGTCGATTACCTGCCTGCTCCGACGGACGTTCCCGATATCAAGGGCATGCTGGAAGACGGAACGGAAACGACTCGCAAATCTTCCGACTCCGAGCCGTTCTCGGCTTTGGCGTTCAAAATCATGACCGACCCTTACGTCGGCCGTCTGACTTTCTTCCGCGTTTACTCCGGCGTACTGAACTCCGGTTCCTATGTCGTTAACGCGACGAAGGGCAAGCGGGAGCGTATCGGACGGATTCTCCAAATGCACGCGAACAGCCGCCAAGAAATCGATATCGTATACTCCGGCGACATCGCCGCCGCGGTAGGCTTGAAAGATACGACGACGGGCGACACGCTGTGCGACGAGAAAAACCCGGTTATTCTCGAGTCCATGAACTTCCCGGATCCGGTTATCCAACTCGCGGTCGAACCGAAAACGAAGGCCGACCAAGACAAGATGGGTATCGCTCTGCAGAAGCTGGCCGAAGAAGATCCTACGTTCCGTGCCCACACGGACGAAGAGACCGGTCAAACGATCATCTCGGGGATGGGCGAGCTTCACCTCGAAATTCTCGTCGACCGCATGCTTCGCGAATTCAAAGTCGAGACGAACGTGGGTAAGCCTCAAGTCGCTTATCGCGAAACGTTCCGTACGCCTGCGAAAGTCGAAGGCAAGTTCGTTCGTCAATCCGGCGGACGCGGTCAGTACGGCCACGTCTGGATCGAGTTCGAGCCGCTGGAAGCCGGTTCCGGATTCCAGTTCGAGAACAAGATCGTCGGCGGCGTCGTGCCGCGCGAGTATATCGCTCCGGTACAAGCCGGTATCGAAGAGTCGATGAAGAACGGCGTATTGGCCGGCTTCCCGCTCGTCGATATCAAGGCAACGATCTTCGACGGATCGTACCACGACGTCGACTCCTCGGAGATGGCGTTCAAAATCGCCGGATCGATGGCGCTTAAAGCTGCGAAGGACAAATGCGATCCCGTGCTGCTCGAGCCTATCATGAAGGTTGAAGTAACGGTTCCCGAAGAGTACTTCGGCGACGTTATGGGCATGCTGAGCTCCCGTCGCGGACGCATCGAAGGATCGGATATGCGTTTCGGCGCGCAAATCGTTCGTGCGAAGGTGCCATTGGCGGAGATGTTCGGATACTCCACCACTCTTCGTTCCGGTACGCAAGGACGCGGCGTATTCTCGATGGAGCTGTCGCACTACGAAGAAGTGCCGAAATCCATCTCCGACGAAATCGTATCCAAGAGCAAGGGCGCTTAATTCGTTTCAGAAAGCGGACGGACGGATTGCCGCATGACGCGGCGATCTCCCGTCATCAAATAAAACTAAAACCTTTCTTTCATTAAGGAGGAACAGTATCCATGGCTAAGGCTAAGTTCGAACGTACAAAACCGCACATTAACATCGGTACGATCGGTCACGTTGACCACGGCAAAACGACGACGACGGCTGCAATCACTTCGGTATTGAACAAAAAGTTCGGCAGCGGTGCTGCCGTTGCATTCGATCAAATCGACAAGGCTCCGGAAGAGCGCGAGCGCGGCATCACGATCTCTACTTCGCACGTCGAGTACGAGACTCCTAACCGTCACTACGCTCACGTTGACTGCCCGGGACACGCCGACTACGTTAAAAACATGATCACGGGCGCTGCTCAAATGGACGGCGCGATCCTGGTCGTATCCGCTGCTGACGGCCCGATGCCGCAAACTCGCGAGCACATCCTGCTGTCCCGTCAAGTAGGCGTTCCTTACATCGTCGTATACCTGAACAAATGCGACATGGTTGAAGACGAAGAGCTGCTCGAGCTGGTCGAAATGGAAGTACGCGACCTGCTGACCGAATACGAATTCCCGGGCGACGACACTCCGATCATCCGCGGCGCTTCCCGTGAAGCTTTGGCTAATCCGGACGGCCCTTGGGCGGACAAAATCGTTGAACTGTTCGAAGAAATCGAGAAGTACATCCCTGTTCCCGAGCGCGCGACAGACAAGCCTTTCCTGATGCCTGTCGAGGACGTATTCACGATCACGGGTCGCGGTACGGTTGCTACGGGCCGTGTTGAGCGCGGTATCGTTAAAGTCGGCGACGAAGCCGAAATTATCGGTCTGCACGAAGAGACTCGCAAGACGGTCGTAACGGGCGTTGAAATGTTCCGCAAGCTGCTCGACCAAGCACAAGCCGGCGACAACATCGGCGCACTGCTCCGCGGCGTTGACCGTAAAGATATCGAGCGCGGCCAAGTATTGGCTAAACCGGGTTCCGTTAAGCCTCACACGGAATTCACGGCTCAAATCTACGTTCTGACTCAAGCGGAAGGCGGACGCCACAAGCCTTTCTTCACGGGCTACCGTCCTCAGTTCTACTTCCGTACGACGGACGTTACGGGTATCGTTAACCTGCCGGAAGGCACGGAAATGGTTATGCCTGGCGACAACATCACGGTTACGGTTCAACTGATCTCCCCGATCGCTATCGAAGAAGGAACTCGCTTCTCGATCCGCGAAGGCGGCCGTACGGTCGGCGCGGGCGCGGTTGCTTCCATCCAAAAGTAATAGCCATAACGCCAAAAACCGTTCAGCATGAGCTGAACGGTTTTTTTTTGCTTCGACCTCAATAATCGAAAAACTTGCTCGTATATAAACTCGTAGCCAAGCCCCCGGTCGTCACCGTGGCAATGGACAGAAAAAAGGTGTCCAAAGAGAAAATCAAACCTCCTATGCCGACCACGATCGCGTCCATAATGAGAATCAAAACCCCTACGTTCAGCTTTAGCCGCGCGGCAAGCAGCTTCGCCAGAAGATCGATGCCGCCCGCGCTCGTATCGTTGCGCAACAAAATGCCGAAACCGATTCCGATCAGAAGTCCTCCGACCATCGCCGCCCAGAACGGGTGATCGTGAACGAGACGCCCCATAGGCTCGTACGGCTCGAACAAGTCGATCAGATACGAGAGGAAGACAAGACCTAGGAGACTGTAGAAGAACATGCCTCGCGCCTTCTTCCAGGTATAAATAAAAACCGGAAGACTAAGCGATATCAATATGATTCCGGTTCTCGCCTTGAACAGATAGTTTCCGATAAGCGCCAAGCCGATAAAGCCTCCGTCCAACGCTTTGATCGGCATAATGAAGAAATCGATCCCGCAGGCAATAAGCAGGCTGCCAATGAAAATCGTGAAAATTTTACGCAGGGAAATCAAGTCCGACCACTCCTTCGAGACAAAGCCTGTCTTATCTATATGGCGGACGGTTTTGCTTCATGTACGCCCAGCGGCAAAAAGGAGGGCATATGCCCTCCTAAAATTTCCAATCCCGATCAAACGACCAAGCGCTGCCTCAGAAGCCTTTGTACTGAGGTTCTTCGTTCTCCAATTGCTGTACTCGGCTTTCGACTTGTTGAACGATCTGCTGGGTTTGTCCCGCGGCATTCGTGAATAACGTTTTGGCCTCTTGGTTTTGCGTCGACAAGGCAAACGTTTCAAGGCTGGCTTGGGCGCTTTTCAGCGAAGCCAGGCAAGTTTTCACGTCCGATGCTACTGTCAATGAAATCACCTCCAATCTCGAATGAACGAGTATATTATCGATTTCGGGCATTGCTTTTATTCATCGGACTCCCTGCGGATTTTGCTTGTTTTTCCCTTTCAAGGTAAATGAATACCATGCGTTGAGTTCATAATACAGGTGATTTTAACAAACAATTGATACCGTTAAAGTTGTTGGACAAGGGGGATTCGCCGTGCCGGACGCACTACAGATCGCGATAAGGACCTTGGTCTCCGTAATCGTGCTTTTCACCATTACGAAATTACTGGGTAAAAGACAAGTCTCACAGTTATCCATGTTCGAGTACATTACCGGGATCACGCTGGGGAGTCTAGTCGCATACGTCTCGATGGAATTGGAGACCGAATGGTATTTGGGCATCGTCGCGCTGACGGTATGGTCTCTTGTATCGCTCGGAATCGAGTTTCTTCAAATGAAAAGCAAAAGGATGCGCGACTTTCTGGACGGCAAGGCCCAGGTGCTGATTAAAGACGGCAAAGTGCTCGAGGACAATTTGAAGAAGGAAAGGCTGACGACCGACGAATTGATGGAGCAGTTGCGGAAAAAGATGGCTTTCCGGGTCGCCGACGTCGAATTCGCGATCATGGAACCGAGCGGCGAAATCAACGTGCTGCTGACCCGCGAGAATCAACCGATCACCGCCAGGCATCTCGGCATCAAGGTCGGGCCGGAGCAGGAACCTCAGGCCGTCGTCATGGACGGCAAAATCATGGACGAGCCGCTCGCGACGATGGGGCTGAGCCGGGAATGGCTGAACAAGGAGATGGAGAAGATCGGCGTGACGGTGGAAAATATCTACCTGGGTCAAGTCGATACGTACGGCCAATTTTACGTGGATCTGTACGACGATCAGATTAAAGTCCCTATTCCGCAGGAGAAAGCTTCATTGTTCGCGACTTTGAAAAAGTGCGAAGCGGATCTGATGTTGTTCGGATTGACGACGAGGAATAAGGACGCCAAAGAAATGTATGATCGATGCGCTGCCCGAATGGTCGGGATCATAGAAGATCTTAGACCCGTACTTCAGCGCTAGAGGAGCGTATTTATGTCGAATAGCAAAAAGAAAAAACTCACTCCCGTTCAACAGGAGTATAAAGAGCTTTCGGATAAGCGGGAGCCGGCGAGACCGGTGCTGACAAACTGCATTCGCGCCTTCTTCGTCGGCGGAACGATCTGCGTGATCGGGCAAGCGGTAACGGATTTGTTCGTGCGTTGGGGAGGCTTCGATAGAGAGAAAGCCGCCAACCCCACGGTAGCGGTGTTGATCCTGTTATCCGTCATCCTGACCAGCTTCGGCGTCTATGATAAGATGGCGCAATGGGCCGGCGCCGGATCCGCCGTTCCGGTAACGGGATTCGCCAATTCGATGGCCTCCGAGGCCATCGAGTCCCGCAGCGAAGGGCTCGTGCTCGGCGTGGGGGGGAAAATGTTCGCGCTCGCCGGACCCGTCATCGTATTCGGCACCGTGGCCGCTTTTATCGTCGGGATCCTGCATTTTATTTTTAATCCGAACGGGGCGGGGGGGCATTAACGATGCTGCAAGGCCATCAAAGCTGGGTGTTCGAGAATCGTCCGCGAATCCAAGGCACCGCGACGGTCGTCGGGCCGTTCGAAGGACAGGGACCGCTCGCGAACGACTTCGATATCATTCACGGAGATCTGATGCTGGGTCAGGATAGCTGGGAGAAGGCGGAGAAGGCGTTGCTGGAGGAAGCTTCCGAGCTGGCGATGGAGAACGCGGGAGTAACCGCGGGCCAGGTTCAATTCCTCATCGGCGGGGATCTGATGAATCAGATCATCAGCACGAGCTTCGCGGCCCGCACGCTGTCTATTCCGTATCTCGGGATTTTCGGGGCATGTTCGACTTCCATGGAGGGGCTGGCCCTCGCGGCCAATCTCGTGAATTCGGGTTCTGCCAAGCATGCTCTTGCAACCGCCTGCAGCCATAACGCTTCCGTCGAGAAACAGTACCGCTACCCGACGGAATACGGCTCGCAGAAACCGCCGACCGCGCAGTACACGGTGACGGGGGCGGGAGCAGCCTTATTGTCCCGCGAGGGCAACGGATTCGCGGTCACGTCCGCGACGATCGGCAGGGTCATTGACATGGGGCTTACCGATCCCTTTAATATGGGGGCCGCGATGGCGCCGGCCGCGGTCGATACAATCCAAGCGCATCTGCGCGATCTGAGAATCGAGCCGGGGCATTACGATCTGATCGCGACCGGGGATCTCTCCAAGGTCGGATACGAGATTGCTTGCGATCTGTTCGCCAAGCACAAGATACCTATGCATCAAACGACCTATTCCGACTGCGGGATGATGATTTACAACTACGAACATCAGCAAGTCCAAGCCGGAGCAAGCGGCTGCGGCTGCTCCGCGGTCGTGACGTACGGGCATCTGTTGAATCGCATGCGCAAAGGCGAATTCAAACGGATCCTGGTCGTCGCTACGGGAGCGCTGTTGTCCCCTATCTCCTATCAGCAAGGAGAAACGATACCCTGCATCGCTCACGCGGTATCCATCGAGAGCGAGGGGACGATATGATTTATCTATGGGCTTTCGTGATCGGCGGAGCGATCTGCATCGTCGGCCAACTCTGTTTCGATGTCTTCAAGCTAACGCCCGCGCATACGATGACGTTGCTTGTCGTGGCCGGAGCGGTGCTCGACGGCCTCGGTTTGTACGAGCCGCTGATTAAATTCGCCGGGGCCGGAGCGACCGTGCCGATTACGAGCTTCGGCAACGCGCTCGTTCACGGAGCGCTTGAAGAATTGCAGAAAGACGGCTGGATAGGAGTCGTCACGGGAATTTTTAAGGTGACAAGCGCAGGGATTTCCGCGGCGATCGTTTTCTCGTTCTTCGCGGCGCTGCTGGTTAAGCCAAAAGGATAATTCCGTTTCATGAGCCTCGCGGGGCTGTCCCATAAGCTAATCAAGTTGCTTGATAGAGATAATCGATGATAAAGGTCCAAGGGGTATGTACCTCCTTCGATGCTATACGCTCCTGAAATCCGAATGGGTAAACCCGTGACAAGGTGATTTCAGGAGCGTATGAGGCAGTCTCCAGGAGGTACATACCCCTTCTTTATATATCGATCATCTCAAGCAACTCGGCTCATGGGACAGCCTCATTTTTCCGCGAGCGATGAAGTCGTGCGCAAAATGAAAAAGCTGAAAATTATTTGTTGCAATCGATTAGGCAGATCGCTATAATAGTGAATGTTGGTCTGTGACTGTGCGCTGATGTGAGAGGTTGCCGACACACCCGGCCCCTTTGCCATAAGGGCGGCCAACCGGTGCAAGTCGGGTTATTCTCACGGAGTATGTCCGATTCCAAAATTGGGCGAATGAAGGAGGGAATTCTATGGCAAAGCAAAAAATCCGCATCCGTTTGAAAGCCTACGATCACCGTATCCTCGATCAATCCGCGGAGAAAATCGTAGAAACGGCAAAACGTACTGGTGCAGGCGTATCGGGTCCGATCCCGCTGCCGACCGAGAAGCAGATCATTACGATTCTGCGGGCGGTTCACAAGTACAAGGATTCGCGCGAACAGTTCGAAATGCGTACGCACAAGCGTTTGATTGATATCGTCAATCCGACGCCGCAAACGGTAGACGCGCTGATGCGCCTTGACC
>JAEZZE010000007.1 GCA_023418755.1 Bacillota bacterium
ACCTTGTTCAGCGTGCGCCAGGGAGCCTCCTCGACCGTACCGGAATTGGCGTCGTTTCCCGCCGCCGAATCTACGTAATAGGTCGTCTCCGTCAAGGCTTCGCCTCCTTCCGCGGCGATGGCCGCGATCTGCATATCCGTAAGCGCTTCCGAATAGATCGTGAATTCGTCGATCGCTCCGTCGAATACGCCCATCGGCTCCCCGGCGGACGTATTCTGGGCGCCGATTCGCAGCGGATTCGGATTGCCGGACAGATCGATCGCGCCGGAGGCGCTCTTGCTCGCCGCCGGCGCCCCGTTCACGTACAGCTTAAAGACGCTGCCGCTGCGCGACACCGCCACATGCGTCCATTCGTCCAGCGGAACGGAATCGTCAGCCGTGGAGAACGGCCACAGCCCGAAGCCGTTGCCCGCTGAGTCGCTCGCTAGAAAAAACAGCTTTCCGTCGTTGACCCACCAGTTGAACATATCGGGCTGCGTGCCGGATATGCCTTGTCCTACGATAAAATGGTTGTACGCGTACGACCGGGGCTTGATCCAGGCCGTCATCGTGAAAGCGGTCTTGTCGAAGGCGTCCATCACGACGGACGTCGTCTGTCCGTCGAAGTCGAGGGCCTGGCCGATCTTGCCCGGAACCCAGACCGGCGTGCCCGAGATCGCGTGCGGGACGCCGCTTACGCTGTCGGCCGCCCCGCCGCCCTGACCTTCGTCGAACGCGAAAGCCCGGGCCGGATTCGGAGCCGACGCGGCGGCCGGCGACGGTATCGCCGTCGCCCCGAAGAGCAAAGAAACACATATGAGAATGGACAATAAAGCGGACATGGGCGTTGCTGAACGAGACATGTTCATACCCCTCTCCTTATTGGCAATCACATTTTCAAGGTTTTCTCATCCGACCAACGGCAAATCTTACGAGCGGGCATCGTCCGCGAAGTAACACGCCATTCGACGAATGAGCGGCTCCGCATCGGCTTGGCGGACGGTCAGCCGCAAGCCGTCGGCGGTCACCGGAGCGAACCGGTCGATTTTTTTGTGCCCGATCGCGCTGCCCTCGGCTATCGTCCTCCATCGTCCGTCGACCCTGGCCTCAAGCCGGTAGTTGCGCACGCGTTCGCCTTCCTCGATTCGCTCCTGAACGACCGCATGATCGAATGTCTGCGGAGACGGCCATTCCATCGTCAGCTCATTCCCGGCTCCCTCCATCTCTCCGAGCGGATGATCGAACCGGCGCCGAATCTCGTTTCCGAGCTCGATCGCGCGCTTCATGTCCGCCTCGGGCAGCAATCCGCGATCGTCGGGGGCAATATTCAGCAGCAAATTTGCGCCGTGGCCGACGGAGCGATAATAAATGTCGAGCAGCCGTTCAAGCGGCAGCAGGCGCTCCTCCGCGCCGGGATGCCAGAACCATTGCAGCTCGCGGATCGGCACGTCGCATTCCGCCGGCACCCAGGCAGACGTATCCGGCAGCCAGGTGAGCATGTCTTTCGTAAACAGGCTCGCTTTGGCCGTTTCCGCCGTATTCCAGCACGGATAAGGCGCGACTCCGTCCTCGTTGCCGACCCAGCGGATCGTCGGACGGCCCATGTTAAAGATCATGGCGTCCGGCTGATGCTTCTCTACCAAATCCATAATCCGCCGCCAGTCGTATTCCCGTCCTTCGGAGCCGGCGCCGTCGAACCACAGCTCGACGAGCGGGCCGTAACCGGTCAGCAGCTCGGTCAACTGGCGGCAATAGAAATCGTCGTACGCCTCCTTGTCGGCATAACGCAGCTCATGCCGATCCCACGGCGACAAGTACAGGCCGAAGGGCAGCCCGGCCTCGGCGCAAGCATCGGCCACCTCCCGCACGACGTCCCCTTTGCCGTCCCGCCACGGGCTGGACCGCACCGAATAATCGGTTGTCTCCGTCGGCCACAGACAGAAGCCGTCGTGATGCTTGGCGGTCAGAATCAAGTAGCGGAACCCCGCCGATTGCGCCGTGCTCACCCACTGGCTGGGGTCGAACGCCTGCGGATCGAACCGCGCGGGATCGTCCGTCCCGTCCCCCCATTCCTTGTCGCAGAACGTGTTCAGCCCGAAATGGCAGAACATGCCGAGCTCGTAGTCCTGCCATCGCTGCTGTTGAACCGTCGGTCTTGCCCCTGCTGCCGTCATCATACCTTCTCCTTTCCGTATCTCCTCGGGAGACGGGACGGCATTCGATCCGCCCCGTCCTTCGCCCGTCTATCCGGCGACAGCCCTGCCTTCCTTATTCCAAGCCCATCTCCTGACGGAGCGCGGGCGCCGCCTTATTGAACTCTTCTCCCCACTTCTGAAAGACGCTTACGTCTCCTCCATTCTTGAACAGCGCTCCCGTTTCCTCCCCCCACCACGGAATATATTTCTCTTCGCCGACGACCGTCCGCATCCAGCTGTCGGCCTGAACCGCTTCCCGGATGTTCTTGCCTTCCCAGCTTCCCGTCTGCGCGACTTCGTCCCATAGCTTGGCATCCGCCGTGAGCGGAATATTGCCGTCGGACATCAGGATCCGCTGTCCATCCTCGGACAGGAGCCAAGAGAGAAATTTGGCCGCTTCGTTGGCATGCTTGGAGCCCTTCAGAATGCCGATCGGCGAGATCGAGTTATAACCGACCGATCCGTTAGAGCCGTTCGGGAACGGCACGACGTCCCAGTCGAACTGCGCACCCTGCTTGCGGGCGTTGCCTTCCCACGTCCCCATGACGTCAAAGGCGATTTTGCCCGACAGCCAGCTGCCCCAGCCGTTGGCGTCGAGACCTGCCTGCCCCGACTGCGCTTCGCTTGGACGGGAGCCGTCGACCCAGCCCAGATCGCCGTACCATTGCACGGCCTGCAGAACCTGCGGATCGGTAATCAGACTCTGGGTCCAGTCTTCGTTCATGAAGTTCAGATTCGGCGCAAGGCCGTTGGACACCGCGTACACCTGCGGCGTGGTCATAAAGTTGAACGGCCCGGAGGCGAGCCCGAACTCTCCGGCGTTCGCGTCCGTCGCTTTTTTGGCCATATCGCGGAAGTCGTCCCACGTCCAATCCTTCGTCGGCATATCCATGCCGTGCTTGGCGAGCAAATCTTTGTTGACGAACAGAACGTGCGCGTCTACCGCGCGGGGCAGGGCGACCAGCTTTCCTTTCCAGGACAGCGCGTCTTTGACCGGGTCGGACAGCTGCGCCGCGGACAGCACCGAATCACTGTCCATGTACGGCGTAAGATCGAGCAGCAAGTCGTCCTTCATAAAGCCCGGAATGCCCGGCACCCAGGTCAGATCGGCCGGCGTGCCGGCGGCGCTCAGGGCGGTCAGCTTCTCGAGCACGGAGGCGTTGTCGCCGCCGTCGATTTTCTCGACCTGCAGCGTGATGTTCGGATACTTCTCCTGGAATTTTTCCGGAATCGTCTGGGTCCACAGCTCCGGTCCCCAGACGAGCAGGCGGATCGTAACCGGCTCCTCCGGCTGTTCCGGAGACGGCGACGGACTTTCCGCGGCCGACTCCGACGGCTGGCTCGCCGACGACGACGGACTTGCGCCGCCGTTGCCGCCCGAGCAGCCGCTTGCGACCATTGCGGCCAGCAGAATCGATACGAGAGCCATCACATGCTTGCGTTTTTTTAACATTTTCTCATCTCCCGATTGGAATTGGCGTTGCACTTATGCACATAACCCCTGACCTGTATCTTGCGATTGCAACTGCGATTACGTTTGCGTTAACGGCAATGGCATCCCTCCCGAACGTAATCTGGCCTCTTAATCTACGATTCCGGTGCGTTCCACGCCTTCGACGAACCATCTCTGCGCGATCATATAGACCAGCAGCGGCGGAAACACGATCAGGAAAGCGCCGGCCATTTTCGTCCCCTCGGTCACCGGATTGACGGCCAGCATTTCCATCGTCGGCGCCTGGCCGAAGATTTCCGTCTCCAGATTGGACAACCGCAGGGACAGCGGCACAAAATCGTGCGATAAAAACATCGACGACAGGTAGCCTTCGTTCCAGTGCCAGACGAACGAGAACAGAAAGACGACCAGGCAGGCGGGAACCGACAAAGGCAGGATGATCCGGAAGAACAACCGGAACAGGCTCGCGCCGTCGAGCATCGCCGCTTCCTCCAGCGCCTTGGGCAGCGAGAGGAAAAACTGCCGGAAGATAAGGATGAATAGCGCGCTCTTGAGTCCCTGCCCGAACAGAGCCGGCACGATGAACACAAGCGGCGTGTCCAGCCACCCCAGCTTGCTGTAAATGACGTACAGCGGAATGATGATAATCTGGGGAGGAATCAGGAACGTCATGAAAATGAGCGCGAAAAACACGCTTTTCCCCGGGAACTGGAGCCTCGCCAGCGCGTATCCCGTCAACGAGCAGACGAGAATCGAGATGAGCGACGGAACGACCGCCAGCGTCAGCGTATGGACGAGAGAGCTGGCGTAATGGAGACCCGCGTACGCATTGTCCAGATTTCCCCAGTCGATCGTCCGCGGAATCCACTGCACCGTCGGGTCGAGCAAGTCCGCCAGCGATTTCAGCATCGTCGAAATCATATAGAAGAGAGGCTGAAGGTACAGGTACGCTACGATCGACAGCAGGAAGATCAGAACCAGCTTGGCGACGAGGCCGTCGTTCATGTGCTGTCCGAGAAGCAACAATTTAACCTTCTGCGCCTTCCGGTTTACGAGCGCGAGACGCGCCCTCTGCGAATACTGCTTCACGAGCAGCGTCGTCTTCATGCCCATTCCTCCTTGTTCCGGCCCGTGCGGTTCAGAAACCACAGGATCAGCGCGATCATCACGACGATGAGCAGAAAATAGAACCAGGCGAGCGCGCTGGCGTAGCCGTAACCCGTCGAGACGTTAAACATGTTGCTCCTGATCTGCTCCATGACCGGGTTAAACGGAAAAGTAAATAAATCTACCATCGTGTACAGCAGATTCAGCCCGATGAACGGCTTGATGCCGGGAAGCGTGATTTTCCAGAAGCTCGCCCACGGCGAAGCCCCGTCGATCCGGACCGCTTCGTAGATCGCCTTGGGGATCGTCTGGAAGCCGGCGATGAAGATCAGAATCTGCACGCCGGAGGACCATAGAATGAGAATCATCATGCCCAGCAGCTGCGTCATCATCGCCGCCGTCGACGGGCTGAAGTTGTCCTTGATATATCCGTCAACGCCGTACTGCGTCAGGAAAGGCACGTTCCCGGCTCCCTGCTGGAACAGCTCCGTAAGCACCTGCCCCGTCGAGAAGACGACCGGGAGGAAGAAAATCGCCCGATAGACGAACCTGCCTTTGAATTTCTGGTTCAGCATCAGCGAGACGAGCAGCGAGAAAACGATGATGATCGGGAGCATCAGAATCATTTGCTGGAAGAAGGTCAGCAGTTGAATCGGATACTCGTTGTCCTTCAGCAGCGCGTCCTTGAAATTTTGCAGGCCGACGAAGCGGTAAGCGAACGAACCGGAGCCGGTCAGATTCACCTTCTGGAAGGTCAGGTACAGCGACCAGCCGATCGGGAACGCCATGAAGACGCAGAACCCGATCATCCAGGGCAGCATGAACAGATAAGCCTGCCCGCGGCTTCTCCATTGGTACCGGAATTTGGCCCGTCGGCGGGAACGGTTCGGGTTCATTCCGCTCCTCCTTTCTCCACGCGGAAAGATTTGGCGTTATAATCGACGACGACCGTCGTTCCGTTCGCATACTTCGTGGCGAAGACGCCATCCGCGCGCTTGGCGTGCCCGACCATCGGCTGATCGGCGATATCGGCCAAGCGGTTAAACGCCTCGTATTCCCACACCAGCTTTTCCTTCCATTGCGAGAACCGGCTTGCGAACAATCCCCGCGTTTTCGTGTCCATCAGCGTTCGGCTGCTCTCCGCCGTTAAAGTGAAGGCGGGAACGGCCCCGTATTCGATCGCTTTCAGAAATTCGTCCTCGTTATTGTCGCGCAGGTTCCCGTCGGTCATCGAATACGCGACGCTGCCGTGAAGGACCATCGGATAAAAAGGGACGGTCTCGTCGATCGCGTAGTATTTATGGGTTTCGGACGGCAGCTGCTGAATGTCCGTCAGCGATCGGAGCGCGTAGGCGTTGCCCAGATAAGCGCCGACTCCGCCCAGTTCGCGCCGCGTCAGCTCCAGAATCCGGTTGAACGCGGCGGCGGTATCGTTCCTCGTATAGCCGCGCTGCGGATTGTAGTCCCGGAATAACGCGTCGCCGAGCCAATCGTACAGAATGCCGTCCGCGCCAAGCTTGCCGGCGTCGCGAATCAAATCCAGAGCCAGCTCGTAGGTGACGTTCGGATTGAGGAAGAAGTATTCGTCCAAGAACAGGACGTCGCCCTCCGCCGAACGAATGCCGTGCGTCTTGGGCGCCAGCTTGAGCGCCTCTGAATCGCCCTGCACGAGATCGGCCGCCAGATAGAGCCGGTATCCGAGATCGTGCGCCGTATCGACGAGCGCCTTTAACCCCTCTTCCCCGCCCAGCTTCTTCTCCGGGTCGAGCTTTAACGTCGGGCTCATACTGCCTCCGCGCTGCCAATTCAGCAGCGTAACCCGGACATTGTTCAGACCCGCCTCCTTGAGCTGCGCCAGCATCTCTTCCGCCTGCCCGAAAGTCGTCGCCGTCTCGTAACGGCGGTTGCCGTAGTAGATCGTATCTCCTCCGACGAGCGTCAGATGCAGCGGGACGTCCGGCTGCGGCTCCAGCAACGGACCGAGCTGCCCGGCGTCCAGCAGATGCTGCCGGTAGCGCTTGGCCATGCCGGCGTAGTCGGCTTCCTCCCCGTCCAGAAACGCGTACTGGATGGCCCGGTCCTCCCGCAACGGCTCCTCCTGGAACACCCGGAGCGATCGGCCGCTCAGGTTAAGCCGCCGGTTGTATTCCTCGCGGTACAGAAAACGCGCGTTGACGGAATTCAGCGTGCTGACCAGGCCCGAGGGCAGGCCCCGGATGGCGGAAGCCTTCTCCCCCGCCACGATGACGGCGACGAAGGCGCGGTCTCCGCGTTTCAATCCGAATACCGGCATCGAGACCGTAACCGGACCGAACGTCTTGTTCGTCATTTCCGGGCCGTACACGTATTGGTAGTAGCCGCCCCCGACGATCTCCCGTTCCCGGGGAAAACGGATCAGTCCGCCGGGTCCGTCCGGCACGAGCAGGTAGCCCGGCACGGCATCGTTGGCCGCGCCGAAGAACGGCAGCGGATCGATCGACAGGATGCGGAACTTGCCGTTCTCCTCGACCCCCGCGGCGGGGATCGACACGCGGAAGCCGTCCGCCGTCAACTGATACAGCATGCTGAACGCCATGTCCAGCTTCCCGATGTCGAACCGCACGGCCACGCCATCGTCCATGGTGGTGAAGGTCGGCGTTACGCTTGGCTCCAGGACGTTCGTCACCAGGCGCTGCACCTTGGATTGCTCGTAATATTCCAGAATGAACGGCGATTCCAGGTTCTTTCGCAAGGCGCCGCCGACCGATTCGTTCTCCAGCGCGGCCGGATCGGGATTGCTCCGCCACCGTTCGCCGCTGCTTGCATCCTGGACGATGACCTGGCCCGTGGCAGGCTGCACGAGCAACTCGTAGCGCTGCGTTCGCGCCGCCATCGCGAAGCCTTCCGCGTCGAGGTCCGACGGCTGCCAGGCGGCGCCCTGCGGGAGGGCGATCGGCGCGGCCGCATATGCCGCGGCGTCGAACGATTCCGCCGCGGGAGGCGCCGCCAGGCCGCGAATCGCAAGTCCCGCGAGGACCGCGGCCGCGACGAGCGCCGCAGCAAGCCACAGTCTCTTGCGTCCGGTCAAGTTAGCCAAAGACGGTCGCCTCCTTGTACAGTTGATAGATAAAGTCCGACACATTGTAGGTCAGGCCGCTCGTAACCGCGGCGAACAGAAACAGAATGCCGATCGCCACGACGGTGATGGCGCTGATCTTCACGTTTTCAACGAATTCGAAATTATGGACGACCTGGGAGCTGACGAGAAGCAGAGCGCCGCTCCACAGCCACGTCAGCGTCGCCAGCGACGAGACGAGAATGCCTTCCTCCAGCACCAGCAGGCGCGATAGCGCGATCGACAGCGGCATGAGCGCGATATAAGGCATCAGCGCGAACAGGCTCGACTGCAGCACGTCGCGGAACCGCCCTTCCCCGTCCTTGACCGTGCTGACCAAGTAATTCGCGACCACCCACGCGGCGAGCGGAGCCAGGAAACGGGCGATTTCCGATACCGGCTTGATTCTGTCCAGGTTGTACGGATGGAAGATAAAGCCGGTCCAATACAAGGAAGCGGTCTTCACCCCGACGAGCAGCAGAACGATCGCCAGCAAGGTGAAAGATGACAGCTTCCGGCCTTTGATCCGGTAGAAGCCGTCGAACGGATGGAACATCGTCCGCCAGGCATCCCGCAGCTCCCGGCCGACGCGGCCGACGGAAGCCGGAACGACTTTGCTTGCCCGTCCCGCGAATCGCCGCAGGACAAACCTGTAGAGCGCCCAAGCGAGCGCGACGGCGCCCGCGATGTAGCCGAGATCGCTCTGAATCCATTCCAGCCGGTAGGTCCAATAGGCGTCGGAATACCTTTCGTTGTCGTAGGCGATGCGGAAAGCCTCCATCGCGTCCTTCGTTCGTCCCTGCTTGGCGGCGATTTCCCCCATTCCCGAATAGGCCAGGCCGATGAGCTCGTTATACGACATCACCTTGTTCCAGTTCTGTTCGCTCTTCTCGTAATCGCCGACGTAGTAATCGGCCGCGGCCGTCAGCACCGCGTCGCCGAATTCGGTGCGGTCGTAGGCCTGCAGCAGCCCTTGATCGGAATCGAGCACCCACAGGCGATGCCGGGAATCGATGCCGATCCCGACCGGATAGGACAGCACGCCTCGCTGCTGCGGCTCCTTGCGAACGCGGCCGAACGCGAACAGTTGGGTCCCTCCGGGGCTGTAGATCGAGATCATCCCGTCCCATTTGTTTTCCTTCCGGTCGAGGACGTAGAAGAAGTCCCGCCCGTCCGTCGCGACATCCGCGATCTGGTCGGATTCGGCGAATGAGGCCGTCTTAAGGCGCGTGAACCGGTTCACGCCGCCGGCGGTCAGCTTTTTCACCGCGTCCGCGATCACTCCCGTCGTCGTCACGTATACGTACCGGCCGTCGTCGATCGTCGCGTTGCTCGGCTCGGGAGGCCGCTTGAGCTCCTCCTTCGCCAGCTGCTCCTTCGTAAACACGGTCCGCTTCAGCCGATCCAGCCACGTGCCCGCCGTGCGGTTGCCGCCGAAGAAGCCGGTGAATTCGCCTTTCCCGTCCATTCGCACAAGCCCTTGATAGGAGCCTTTGGAGACGATATACATAACGCCTCTCGCATCCACGCTCACCTTCGTGGGCATGAAAAAGTAGGACGGCGGCATCAGTCCTTCCTCCGGCTTCCCGAACGCTTGCAGGAAGGTCCCGTCCGCAGCGAACACGGCAATGCGCTGATGCCCCGTATCGGCTACGTAGATCGTGCCGTCCGGCCGAACGAACACCCCTTCCGGCGCCTTCAGCGCGCCGTCTCCCTCGCTATCGCCGATGCTTCTCGTCCACCTCCCCTCGCTGTCGTATTCGATCACCCGATCGTTGCCTTTGTCCGCGACGAACAGCCGGTCGTCCGGCGCGACGAACAGGTCGCTCGGCTGCTTCATCGCCTGCCCGTCTTTTCCGACGATCGTCGTTCCGACCGTGTAGACGTCCTGCATCCAGTACGTTCTCGTGCCTGCGCCTCCGGTTCCGTGAGAGACATAGAACGTATCGTAGGGCTGCCAGGCGGAGGCGTACTCCGGGAACAACAGGAGGACGGCCAGCAGCGTCGGGACGAATCTCGCCATCGTTCGCATCCTCATACATTCGCCTCGTTTCGTTCTACTTCACGCCCGAATGGACCATCGTCTCCATGATCCTTCTTTGCGCCAGCAGGAAGATAATCAGATTCGGCAGAAACAGCAGCAGCCCGGCGGCGGCCGCCATTCCCTGGCCGGCAACCGTATTCGCCGCCCCGCTCGTGAGCGTCGTCATATAATAAGGCAGCGTCTTCATCGTCTCGTCCTGCATGAACAGCGTCGATGCGGACGTATCGCCCCATACACCCTGGAACGTGATGATCGAGATCGTGGCGATGGCGGGCATCGCCAGCGGCACGATGATACGGGCGAACACCCGGAATTCCGACGCTCCGTCGATCTTGGCGGCCTCCAGCAGCTCGTTCGGAATTTGATCGATGAACTGCTTGATCAGAAACACCGCGACCGGGGAGGCGACGACCGGCAGCACGTGGCCGAAGTACGTATTGTTCAAGTGCAGCCAGCCGATGATCAAATAGCGCGGAATCGCCACCGTCTCGGCCGCGTACATGAGCGCCAGCATAATCGCAGCCATCACGATCCGCTTCGGTCCGAATTTCAGCTTGGACAGCACGTACGCGGCCATGCAGCTGGACAGAATGACGGCGGCCATCGCCAGCGCGGCCACGAGCACGCTGTTGTACAGGTAGCGCGAGAACGGCACGATCGTCGCCCCCGGACGCAGGAACAGGTCGTAAAAATTCGTCAGCGTCGGCTCCTTCGCCAGGAACGTCGGCGGGAACAGGAACAGCTCGTGAAAAGGCTTGAACGCGTGGTTGACGATGAAGACGATCGGCAGCGACATGAAGGCGGCCAGCAGCAGCAAGCCGATGAGCAGCAGCGTTTCGAACGGCGTCATCTTGCGCAGTTGATTGGCGATCGTTGCCATGCCTCAGTCCCCCTCCTTCGGGCCGAACAGCCGATAGCTAAGCCTCATCGCGGCATAGGAAAACAGCAGCAGCACGACCGAGAGCATCGACGCGTAACCGAGCTCGAACCGGATGAAGGCATAGTCGTCGATATGGTTCAGCATTAAATGTCCGGCATATTGCTTCGTAATCGGCAGCCCCGTCAACTGAACGGAGATCGCCCCCGCCTTGAGCGTGCCGACGATCGCCATCACGGCGCTGAACAGCATTTGCGGCTTCATCGACGGGACGGTAATGTAGAACACCTCCTGAAGCCGGTTCGCGATGCCGTCGATGCGTCCCGCCTCGTACAGCTCCCGATTGACCGTGTCGAAGCCGGCGAGCATCGCCAGAAACCCGACGCCGAAGCTCATCCAGATCGTGACCAGAATCATGACGTTGAGCAGGTACTTCGGATCCTGCAGCCACAGCACCGGCGTCTGGATCCAATCCATGCGCATCAGGAAGCTGTTGAGGTAGCCGACGTAATCGCCGCTGAACGCGGCCTGCCACACGACGACGAGCGCGACGCCGCCGGCCATCGACGGGGCGTACATCGCCAGCGTGACGATATCCCGCACGCTCTTGCGCAGCTGATAGATGAGCCAGGCCAGGAAAAAGGTGAGCAAATACCCGATCGGACCGACGAAAAATGCGAACTTTATCGTGTTGGGCAGCGCGTATTTCATGAAGATCGTATCTTGGGTCAGCAGCGCCGCATAGTTTTTGAAACCGATCAGATGCGGGGACCGGAACGCGTCGTAAGACGTAAAGCTCATCAGAATCGCCATGAAGACCGGCAGCAGGATAAACGCCGCGAAGCAGAGCAGGAACGGCGCCATGAACGCGTAGGCGACCCGTTCGCCCCACATTCTGCGCAGCAGAGACAGCATCATGGCTTCTCCTCCCCCCAATCGTACGGCCGGTCGACGACGGGAAAGCTCAACCGATCATCGTCGCGCAGCCCGAGATCCTTCCTCTTCCTCGCCATTTCCCGTTCCAGCGCCGTGAACGAACGGTCCAGCGAATCCTTCGCCGGGAACTTCTGCACGACCGTACGATTCCAAGCGAACTCCATTTCCCGCGCCAGCAAATATCCGCCCGGCAGGAACGGCACGTTGCGCACCCAGCGGTTCTGCTCCCGGATCGCCGCCATGTCGTCGGCCGGCCAAGGCGCGAGCGACATCGCCTTCATATTTGCGGTGTTCCAGCGGTACTCCGGGCCGTAGAACGATTCCATCGCATTGCCGTATTGCAGCTGGACGTCGTCTCGCGTCCACCATTCGAGGAATCGCCAGGCCTGCTCCTTCTTGTCGCTTTTGTTCAAAATCATCGCCGCCGTCATCGTATTCATCGCCCAGCGCGCCACCTCTCCGTCGTCTTGGGGGGTGCCCGGCATCGGCGCGACGCTCCAGTCGCCGCGTATTTCCGGCGCGGACGTGAGCAGCTGAACGTACGTATTGAAATCCGCTACGCCGATCGGCATCGTGCCCAGCTTGAAATGCTGGAAAAAAGCCGGCACCTCCTGGGGCAAGTCGTACTTGCCGAACAATTCCGTCCATTGCGCGAACGCTTCGTACGCTTTGTCCGTATCGAACGCGGGACCGGCGCCGTCGGGCGTATAAAACTCCGCGTTCCGCTGGTAGAAGAACGGCACGAAATCTTTGGCGTTGAAATAGAACTTCATCCCGCTCTCCTGCAGCGTCGGCAGCAGCTTCCGCAAATCCTCCCAGGTGTCGGGCACGGTCAGCCCCAGCTCGTTCAGGATGCTCTTGCGATAAAACAGCAAGGGGTAGCTCTGGGTTTCCGGCAGCGCGTACACCCCTTCCCCATATCCGAACGAACGCATGGCGCCCGGGTGGAACCGCGAAGCGACTTCCTTAAAGTCGGAAAATTGCGACAAATCCGCGGAGGCTTCCCTCATCGCGTAATCGACCGGCGTATCCTGAGCCAGCCCCAGCGCCACGTCCGGCTGATCTCCTCCGGCATTGCTGAGCGTGAGCGCGGCGGCGTCCGGCATGAAATTGACGTTCACCGCGATGCCCGTCTCCGGCGTAAAGCTCTGGTCGATCATCTCCTGCAGCAGGGAAGCGTAGTCTCTGCCCCGGCCGACCCACACCTCGAGCGCATTCTCGTCGTTGAGAGATCTGGCATTGTAATTCAGGATGAACGTCCGCGCGAAATTAACCGCCGTATACGGGATTTTGTTCAACGTCGTCGCTTCCTTCAGGGAAGGATGCGCTCCGGGCTCGCGAACGACGAGGAAGTCGATCGACATGCCGCCGTTGGCGAGCGTGTCCATCCAGGTTCCGATTCGCATCTGCAGATCGGGAAACCGTCCCAGCTTGTTCGGCACGGCGTCGACGTCCCGAAGCAGATCGTCCATAATCGAGAGGCCGATGCGCAGCGACTGGGTCGCGTCGGTCTTGCTTCCGCTCAGACCGTCCAGATAGGCCATCGCGGTCTGGAGCCGATCGCGAATATCCTCCAGCCGGTCGCCGATATCGGGCATGAAGCCCGCGACGTCCCAAGTGCGGAAAGCGTCACCCGAGTTGGCGCCGTAATCGCCCGTCAGTTTGCGCAGCTTCTGCTCGAGGTCGTACAGCTCCCGAACGGTGTCTTGCAGCGACAGCAGCGCCGGATATTGCGGCGAAGTATCGGTCACGAACCGGATCGTATGCTCCCCCGCCGCGAGGCGGAACTTGAAGGGTTCGCCGTCCGCGCCGCCCAGCGTATGCACCTCCAGCCGATCGTTATACGCGAACGGATATTGCAGCAGCTCGCGAAACGGCGTCCCGCCGTCGATCAGCACGGTGCGATAGGCGTTCGCTTTGCCGACGAAGCGCTGAAAATATTTGACGTCGATTTCGTACCAGCCCTCGGACGGAACTTCGAACGTCCATTCCGCCCATTCTCCCGCCCTCTTCCAACGCAGGCCGTCCAAGATGTTGTAAACGAAACGTCCTTGGCCGTCCGGCGACACGTAGGGTTCGTTCTGCGTGCCCGACTGCACGGACGGGTGG
>JAEZZE010000002.1 GCA_023418755.1 Bacillota bacterium
GATTTAACCTGCTTCGCTCAATCTACCGCAACAAGCACGCCTATTTATTTTTGCTGCCGCTTATCGCTCTTCTGGGCATCTTCAGCTATTATCCGATCGTCATGGCGCTCAAGATGTCGTTCTACCAGTGGAAAGGCGGCAACGAGGCCATCTTCATCGGGTTGGATAATTTTGTGGCGTTGTTCAAGGACGCCACTTTCTATAAGTCGTTGACGAACGCGCTTTGGTTCATCCTGTTCGACTGCACGATCGGCGTCCTGATGCCGCTGTTTATCGCCGAGCTGTTGTTTCATTTGAAGAGCGCGCGACTTCAGTACGTGTTTCGGACGCTGTTCGTCATCACGATTACGGTTCCGTCGGTCATCCTCATTCTGGTGTGGGTGTTCTTGTACAACCCGGTCGTCGGCGGGATGAACGTGATCGTGGAGCTGTTCGGCATTTCTCCGCAGCTCTGGCTGGGGGGTTCGGACACTGCCTTGTTCTCGGTCATTTTCTCCGGCTTCCCGTTTATTAACCCGATTTTCCTGCTCGTCGTATTCGCCGCTCTTCAAGCGATTCCGAGATCGCTGATCGAAGCGTCCGTTATGGAAGGATGCGGCGCGTGGCGGCGCATCTTGTCTATCGACATTCCGATGATAATGGGCCAGCTCAAGCTCATTTTCATCCTCGGCATTTTGCACGGCATGCAGTCTTTCTATAAACCTCTGATTATGACGAACGGCGGTCCGGGCAACGAGACGCTCGTACCCGGTCTCTATATGTATCAATCGGGCTTCTCGCACAACGATTTCGGCTATGCCTCCACAATCGGCTTTGTGATGCTCATACTGATGCTGGCGCTGACGATTGCTTCCAACAAGCTGATCAAATCGGACGGCGGCTAGATTTGAACGGAAGGGGGCATCTTCTCGATGTCATCGCATAACAGAAAGTACGTTTCCATTATTCTGATCGGCCTGCTGGCCTTGTTCGTGCTGTTCAGCTTTTTTCCGGTGCTAATCATGGTGCTGACCTCCTTCAAGTCGAAAATGCAGGTCAGTATGGGCGTCTTCCAATTGCCGGACGTCATCCAATGGGACAATTACAGGCGGGCGTTCGACACGGTCGTTCCGTTCGCGCTCAACTCGATTATTATCGCGGTATGCGCCGTAGCGGGAGTATTGGTTGTTGCCGCTCTTGCGGCTTACGCGTTCGCAAGATATCGGTTTCCCGGCCGGGAAATTCTGTACTACCTGGTTATCGCGCTGATGATGGTTCCGGCCGTCCTATTGCTCATTCCGATGTTCAAGCTGGTGGTAGCGATGGGGATGCTGAACACCTACGCGGTCGTTATCCTTCCGCAGATCGCCGGCGGCTGCATCATTGCGGTATTTCTGCTTCGCAGCTTTTTCGCGGGCCTGCCGGAGGATCTGTTCGAGAGCTTCCGCATAGACGGCGCTAGAGAGGGCCGTATTCTGAGGAGTCTGGTGCTCCCGCTGTCCAAACCGATTCTCGGCACGATCGCCGTTCTGAACTTTCACTCTTCGTGGAACGATTATATTTGGCCGCTCGTTACGATTAACGATAAGGCGCTAAAGCCGATCGTAACCGGAATTATGACGTTCTCTAACGAATACTCGACGGAATACGGTCCGATGATGGCCGCTTACGTGCTGGCTTCCGTCCCGCTCATGCTGGTCATCGGCTTCGCGATGAAGTACTTTGTGGACGGGCTGACCAGCGGCGCCGTCAAAGCTTAAATCTATCCCGCCTACGCCGGGGATACACGGAAGGAGAAGGCCGATGGTTTCCCCTATCAGATTCGGGTTGATCGGCTGCGGCGCCGTGGCCTCGACGCATGCGAGGGCGATAGCGTCGCTGCCGAACGCGGAGCTTGTCGCCGTCGTCGGGCAATCCCCGCAGCGACTTGCTTCTTTCGCCGAAGCCTGGGGGCTGGACGGCTATACCGATCTGGAGCTTCTGCTTCATCGAAAGGATATCGACGCCGTCGCGATCTGCACGCCGAGCGGCAGCCACGGCGATATCGCGATTCGCGCCGCAGAAGCCGGCAAGCACGCCATTATCGAGAAGCCGATCGACATTTCGCTATCCAAGGCGGACGGGACGATCGCGGCTTTTCGAAGCCGAGACCTTAGGCTGGGCGTCATTTCGCAGCACCGTTTCGACCCTGACGTCGTCCGCCTTAAAGCTTTGTTGGAGGCCGGGGTGCTGGGCCGTCCGGTGCTGGTTTCCGCTTGCGTTCATTGGTACCGGGATCAGGCTTACTATGACAGCGGCGGCTGGAGAGGCACATGGGCGGGAGACGGCGGCGGCGTTCTGATCAATCAAGGCATTCATACGGTCGATTTGCTGCTGCATCTGCTGGGGCCGGTCGCGGAGGTCGCCGGACATACCGCGACGATGACCCATGAACGGATGGAGACGGAGGATACCGCGGTAGCGCTGCTGAAGTTTGCCAATGGCGCGCTAGGCACGCTGTCGTGCACAACGTCGGCCTATCCGGGTTCCGCCGTCAGAATAGAAGTGATTGGCTCGAAGGGGTCCGCCTTATTGGAAGGCGAGTCGTTAACTAGACTTGATTTGAACAAGGACAACGGAAGTCCCGGAGTTCGGAAGGCAGAGGAGTTGGAGTTGGACAAGCGAGATCTCATTGGAGGAGAATCAGTTGTCCCTTCCCATCAGGAGGCATTCATCCGACAATACGAAGACTTCGTCGATGCAATTATCCGGAGTCGGGAGCCGGTCGTTGCCGGGGAAGCCGGACGAGAGGCGCTTGCCCTTGTACTGGACGTATATCGTTCCTCTAACGGGAGCGGGGAGTAGGAGATAAGAAGAGGAGAGAGATCGGATGAAGCACTTGGAAGGAAGGCCGCGTCTGGGGATTCAGGGACCGACGGTGTCCTGGCTGGACCCGTGGGAAGAGGAGCGATCCGCCGCTATTATGCGCACGGGCACGGGAAGTATCGTTCCGGCACAGGATCAGACGCCGCCTTCGAGGGAATTTATGGCCGCGATAGGGCGACTGGGCGCCGATTTTTATGTCCATCACGTGATTCCGGGAGCGCCGGATCATGCCGAGCTTTGGCGCGATGCCGAGGCCTGCGGGATGGACGTCTGTCTTGGCAATGAGTACGGGAACATTAACGGCCCCTTCATCGCGGGAACCAGCCGCTTCGACGTTGCGGACGCCGCCGTGCTGGAGGCGGCCGAAAGCGGAAGGCTGATGGGGCTGCTGTACGATGAGCCCGAGCATCTGCAAATAAATGCGGCGCAGTATCGTAAAGACGGATTTTATCCGCATTGGGGAGAGACGGACGGCTTGACGCTTGCGCAGTCGCAGGAAGCGGTTGTCGAAGCAGTTGACTCTGCAACGTCACGTGTCGGCCAATTGCTGGAGAGTCGAGGCATTAAGCCGAGCGACGCGCCTCTCGTAGCCGAGCATGTGTTTCCGGTGCTTTTTCATGCGCATGCGCGCGGAGGCATGGATCTATGTCCGAAAATCATGAAGGAGTCGTTCCAGCCGCTGCAGCTGTCGACTGCGCTCGGGGCGGCGAAGCAGCACGGACGCCGACTCTGGATATGCGCCGATTTATGGGGACCCGATGCAGGACCGTGGTTTACCCTCACGTCCGGTCTTCCCGGCCACTCTCCGGAGGAATATGCTTCCGCGCTAAGGATGGGATATTGGATGGGGCCGTCCCATTTGTTCGCGGAGAACGTCGATGTGTTACTGAAGTACAATCGTGGCAGGTTCAGTAAGACGGAATTCGGGGAAGTATGGGACGAATTCGCCCGCAAATACGTCCCGGAAAATCCGCTGCCCTGGAGCCACTCGGAAGCGGAGCCCGACATTGTCTTTATCCATGCGGACGACAGCAATTACGGCCAAAACGAGCGGCTCTACGGAAACCGCGCGCTGACGGCGGGAGAGGAAGGAAAAAGCGTGTTCCACGTCTGGCATCTGCTCGGTCATCGCGCTATTCCCGCACACGGCAGCTGCATGCATATTCCGGGCTATTCGTTTCCGCGTCATAAGCTGAAGGCCGAATTTCCCCCAGAGGCGTTTCCATTGGAACGGGGCGTGGCGATGCCGCCTGAAGAACGCGTACATCCGTTGTTCTATCCGATGAATAACGTCCTCGTGTATGACGATCGGGTAGGCGAGGCTTTATTGGGCGCCCCCCGACTGATCGTCGTCGCCGGTTCGAGACTGTCGGAGGAGACATTGTCGGCCGTTCGCCGTCGTGCCGAGCAGGGCGCAGCCGTCATTATCGCCTCCTGGCTTGTGCCGGAACGCTGGCGAGCGAGCGGCCGGATCGGGGAGGGCACGTGGATCGTGGCGGACAGCTTTCTCGACAATGAAGCGGTACTGGAGACGATGGCACCGTTCATCGGAAGCGGCGATTGCTGGCGACAACGCTTCGGCAGCGGGGAAGTAAGGATGTTCCGAGGCGATGCCGCAGGCTTCACGCTAAATTTTGAGATTGTGAGAAAATAAAGCTTTTAGTCATGTCTCGGAATCCTCGTAAGCTTACTGCAAAAAAGATCGGGGTAACTCCGGCAAACGGACAAATTACTCTGACATTCTTTCAATTTGTGCAACAAAGAGAACTAAACAATGGTTGTTTTGTTTAGCATATGCACTAAACCACTACTGGAATTTAGTTGACGGTGTTTTTTTGGGATGATACGATAGATACGACGCAATAGCTATTAAGCTTATGATTTCAATTAGTTTAGTCTTTGCTTGGAAGTGCAGTCGAGAAGACGCATCGTTTAATAGAGGAAGGGGAGTTTGAGTTGAATCCAATTTTCGAACGGTTTCCTTATCGGGTTCCGGCTAACAAACGCGTGCGCGTCATCGTCAACACGGATGCGGCGAACGAAGCGGACGATCAGTATGCGATCGTGCAGGCGTTGCTGACGCCAAAGCTGGATATTCGCGGATTTGTTGCGACGCATTTCGGCACGCACAGAACGGATACGTCTATGGAGCAGTCCTACGATGAGATCAAGCGGATCTTGCAGTTGATGGACATGAGCGAGGATTATCGGGTATACCGGGGTTCGACCGGCCGCCTCCATCCCGACGATCCGGTAATAAGCGAGGGAGCGCAGTTTATCGTTGACGAGGCGATGCGGGAAAATGCGCCGGAGCCGCTATTCGCGATCTTTCTCGGCGCCATTACCGACCTCGCCGCGGCCTACAAGGCCAATCCCGAAATCGCCGGGAGGCTGACGGCCGTCTGGATCGGCGGGGGAGCGTACCCGCATGGCGGAGAGGAATTTAATCTGGGCAACGACGTCGCCGCCGCCAACATCGTGTTCGGATCCGACATCCCGCTTTGGCAGGTTCCGAGGGACGTCTATAAAATGCCGCGCGTCTCGCTCGCGGAGCTTGCCGTCAAAGTGAAGCCGTGGGGAGTCATCGGCGAATACCTGTTTCGTCAGTTGGAGGATTTCAATAGGCTGCCGACGCATACGCTGCGCTGGCCGCCCGGAGAGTCGTGGAATATGGGAGATTCGCCGGCGGTGTCTCTGCTGATCGACGATCAGAATTTCGATTACGAGCTTCGGCATGCGCCTAAGGTCCGAGAGGATATGGGGTATGATCATCCCGGAACGGCAAGACAAATCCGGGTGTACAAAAGCGTGGATTCCCGGTTTATTATGGAAGACTTGTACGCCAAGCTGCAGCTTTTTCACGAGCTTAAATCTTCCATAATAAGAGAATAGGAATAACGAATGGGGCTGTCCCCTAAGCAGAGTTGCCGAGATGATCGATAGACAAGTAAGGGGGATGTACCTTCCGGAGACCGCCTCATACGCTCCTGAAACTACCGATTAACGGGTTTACCTAATCCCGTTTCAGGAGCGTATAGCATCGGAAGGAGGTACATCCCCCTTTATCCTTTATCATCGATTATTTTTCGCTGCAATTTAGGTGGCTTAGGGGACAGCCCCATTCGCATTCATTTCTGATATTCGCGCGGCGTCTTGCCGGTAGCCTGCTTGAATATGCGGCTGAAATAAAACGGGTCGCCGTAGCCGACCTGCTCGCCGACTTCTTTGATGGGCAAATCTTTACGATGCTTAAGCAGGCGCTTCGCTTCGTTGATTCTCAAAGCGGCAATATACTTCGACGGCGCCTCGCCGGCATGCTTGAGAAATATTTTGCTTAAATACGCGGACGAGAAGTTGAACTGCTTGGCAAGCAGCTCCAGGCTGATTTCCTCGTGAAAATGCTCCCGCAAATATTGCTGCACGCGTTGTACCGTTTTCTCGATATCGTTGGCTTCCACGATAGGTTCCTCCGAGAGCTGCGCCCGAATGTCGTTGAGCACCTCCGCCAGCTCCAATTGCTTGACCGGCTTCAGAAGATAGTGCTTGACATTGAATTTCATCGCCTGCCGGGCGTAATCGAAATCGGCGTAGCCGCTGGCGATAATGACCGCGGTGCGCGGAAAATACGTATGAACCTCTTCGATCAGCTTCAGGCCGTCCATGACGGGCATGCGGATGTCCGTGATCAACAGTTGGGGCTGGATTCGTTTGACGAGTTCCAAAGCTTCTTCGCCGTGCGTGGCCTCGCCGACGACGGAGAAGCTTTGCCGGCTTTGCTCGATTTTGCGGACTAGGCCGCTGCGAATCAAATCTTCATCCTCCGCGATCACCGTCGTAAACGTATTGTCCCGCACCAGACTCACTCCTTATGCAGCAGCCCACCGATGCGCACGGACGCGCCGCCTTCCGGAAGGTTGCGGATTTCGAAAATTTTATGCTCGCCGTAGATCAGATTCAATCTTAAATAAATGTTGAGCAGGCCCATGCCGTTCAGTTCCAACGCCGGAAGGTTTCTTTCCTGCTCCAGCGAGGCCAATCTAGCCTGCAATCCGGTCAGCTTGTCCGGAGCGAAGCCGCCGCCGTAGTCCCGCACTTCGATATGCCAGCAGGTATCGGTCAAGAACCCGGTAACGTCGATGCGCCAGGGCGGAGCTTGGGAGGTTCCGAATTTCAGGCTGTTCTCGACCAGCGGCTGCACGACCAGCTTGGGCACCGTCTGAGCCAGCAGCTCCCGCGGGACGGAAACGCGGTAAGTCAGCCGATCTCCGAAGCGGATTTTATTGATTTCCAAGTAATTGATCGTATGCGTCAGTTCGTCCCGCAGCGGAACTTGCCGCTCCTTGGAGGTCATGTACCTCAGGAAGTCCGACATATGCTCGATCGTCTCGATCAGCGGCCCGTTCATCTGCTGCTCGGCCATTTCCTGCAGATTGGCAAGCGTATTGTACAGGAAATGCGGATTCATCTGCGACTGCAAGGCGTTCAACTGCGCTTGCAGGCTTTGCGCCTCGGCCAGCAGCAGGTTGTCGAGCGATTGCTTAAGCCGCTCGCTCATGCTCTGGAACGCATCGTGCAGCTCATCCAGCTCGATGAAGCCGCTTTTCATTTTCTGCTGGGCGATAATGTTGGATCCGATATGCTCGAACGAGAAGTTGCGTACCGCCCGTCGAATCCGATAGATCGGAAAGGTGATCTTATTCGCCGCGTAGAAGCTCAGTCCGATGCCAAGCGCAAGAAGCACGAAGGCGGTGCCGAACAGCTGAAACGTGAATTTCTTGAGCGGTCGGAACAGATCGCTTTCGGAGGTCGTCAAGACGGTATACCACCCGGTCGCGGACGAATAGTGCAGCGACAGAAGCTGCTTCTTGGCCGTGACCGGATCGGTGAAAGGAAAGCTTCCGGAATAATCGTCGCTCTTGTCTATCGGAGCAACCAGGCTGCGGAACGTTTCGTTCCGTTCGCCGTCGTGCTCGAACGGGTAGATGATCCGTCCGTCCCGATTCAGCACGTAAATGTTCCCGTTATACGGATTGCCGCTCTCGAAGTCGGCAACGCTTGCAAGAATGCGGTGCGCGTACTGCTTCACCTCGATGGCCCCGATCGGCATGTTGTATTCGTCGTATAACAACCGATAGAGCGAGATGGAATACTTGCCGACTTCGGAAGAATAATACTTGGACAGCTGCAAATCCAGGTTCGGATCGGAGACGAGCTTGCCGGGCTGCTCCTGCAGCAATTGCTCGATAAACGGCTTCTCCTTCGGTTCGTAGGCCCGTTCCCGGTTATCGAAGCCCGTACCGTAATAGCGGCCGTTAAAGGAATAGAGATAAATTTGTTCCGCAAGCCGGGACGGCCCGATAATGGCGGTTAGCGCGTCGGTCAGCACTTTGGCGTCGTTGTTCTGCCGAATGCGCTGCTGCGCGGTTTCGTCCAGAGCGGCGTCATCCCGGCCGGCCATCGGGGGCGCTCCGTCCGCGCCGGCGCTACCGTCCGCGAGAGCGGGGCTTCCTTCGGACACCTTGTAGTCGGACATATAACTGGCGAAGCGCTCCTTGACCAGGTTGGAGTACATCACGTTCAGGGAAACCCGGTTAAGCTGCTCGATCTGCTGGACGAGCTGATCCTGGATCGAGACGCCGAAGCTTTCCAGCGTGCTCATCGCCTGTCCTCGCAATTGATGCGTCGACCAGGAATAGAAGAAGAGGACGAAAGTCGCGAATACGATCAGGATGATGGAGGAATACGTCAGGAACAATGCCGTTTTCATACTCTTGAACATGGTCGTCGTACTCCTTGGTGCTAAACTTAACTAAACATTATTAAATTATACACGATAATTCTAGGTATGTAAGCGGTTAAATTTAGACAAGTTTAGGATGGATTCCTCTATGGAGGAAAAATCCCAGCTCATTATACTTAAAGTATCATCCATCGATGAGCTAACGATCAAACGGACAGGGGGATTATGGAAATGAAAAAGAGGACGATGATTTTGCTTTCCGCGCTTCTGATCATGACGGCGGTGCTGGCCGGCTGCGGAGGCAGCGGCAACAAGGGTGGCAATCAAGGAGGTGCTTCTCCGTCGGCCGGCGCCAGCGGCGCTCCCGAGCAGGACGGAAGCAAAAAGAACGTGACGCTGACGTATATGGCGAGCCAAGGCTGGATCAAAGATTCCGAGATGGAGCTGGCCAAGAAGTTCGAAGAACAAACCGGCATTAAAATCGATTTTCAGATCGTGCCTTCCGACCAATATTTCAACGTGTTGAAAACGAAGCTGAACGCCGGAGAAGGTCCCGACATTTTCGGCGGACAGAGCGGCTACAGCGAAATTACGATGAATTATAACGTGGAGAAAAACGCGGTCGATCTGAGCGATCAGGAATGGGTGAAGCGCGAGGACCCGCTGTCCGTGGAACAGCTTACCGCCAACGACAAAGTGTATGCGCTTACGATCTGGGATACCTACAGCAGCTTCGTGATCGCGTATAACAAAAAGCTGTTCAACGAGCTGAGTCTGGAAGTACCCAAAACCTACGAAGAGTTCAAGAATGCGTCGCTCAAGATTCAGGAAGCCGGAGTTACGCCGATCTACCAACCGATCGCCGACGGCTGGCACCATGTACTGTGGTTTTCCGAGCCGGGGCCGAACTACGAAGAGTTGGAGCCGAATCTGTATGAAGACTTGAACCAGAACAAGAAGAAATTCGTGGACAGCAAGGCCATGCTGGATTCCTTGACGCAGCTGAAGGAAATGTACGACCTGAACTTCTTCGGCGACAATACGCTGTCCGATACGGGCTCCGATACGGTGGCGAAGCTGGGCAGCGGCGAATTCGCGATGAGCCTGGTCGCGCAGAGCGCGGCGCTGGAAATCGCGGAGGAGTACGAGGAATTCGAAATCGAGGACTTCGGCTTCTTCCCGATTCCTCTTACGGACAACCAGATCTATTATATCAATCCGGGCGGACCGAGCAAATTCATTTACTCCGGCTCCAAGTACATCGAGGAAGCGAAGCAGTATTTCAACTTCCTGACCCAGCAGGAAAACCTGCAATATATGCTGGACAACGACTCGACGATTTCCAATCTGAACTTCCCGGGCCTGGAGAACAAATACACCGCCGAGCAGCAAAAAATGTTCGATAGCTATCCGAAGCGCGGGACCGATATTCAAAACTATGTCAACTACGTGAATCCGCAATGGATGGACATCGGCAAAGATATCGTCGCGATGCTGTCGGGCGTCATACAGCCGATCGACGTGCTGAAGAGCATCGACCAGCGCCGCGCGGAAATGGCCAAGGTGGCGCAGGACCCGAACTGGAAATAGGTTCGGCTAGCCGCAAAGAATCGAGGTTGGCAATGGCCCGTAAGCTATGGCCGTTGCCAATCTTCATTCCGGGGGAAATGAGGGAGGGAGCTTGCGATGAATCGAGCTGTTTATCCGTTTTATTTCGGCATTGCGACCTTGGTCGTCTATTCGATCTTTTTCGTGGTGCCGGGCCTTATGGGAATTTATTATTCGTTTACCGACTGGAACAGCTACACGGACGAAATCCGTTTTGTCGGCTTCGACAATCTGGCGAAAATTTTCTCCGGAGAAGCGAAGTATCTCGGTTATATCGAAAATACGCTGGTGTTCACGATCAGCACGGTCGTGCTCAAGACGGCGCTCGGCCTGCTCTTCGCGATAATGCTGAACGACGGCATTCGGGCTAAGGGGTTCCACCGCGTCATGCTGTTCATGCCCTCCATCGTTCCGATGCTCGTCGTCGGCCTGATTTTCAAGTCGATTCTGAATCCGGCCACGGGGCTGCTGAACGAATCGCTGCGGGCGATCGGCCTTGATTTTATGGCGCAGAAATGGCTGACCGACCTGAACTGGGCTTTCAAGTCGATCATTGCGGTGGATATATGGAAAGGGGTCGGCTACATTATGATCATTCTGCTGGCCGGCCTGCAGTCGATCGATAAAACCTACTACGAAGCGGCGGCCATAGACGGAGCGAACTTCTGGCAGAAGCTGATGCGCATCACGATTCCGCTCATTATTCCGGCGCTCGTGGTCACGACGGTGCTGAACCTGCTGCACGGGCTGAAGGTATTCGAAGCGGTATACGTGCTGACCAACGGCGGTCCGGGCTATGCGACGGATGTCATGTATACGGCGATATTCAAGGAGTTTTCCACCGGCAATTACGGAATGGGCACGGCGCTGTCCTCCGTTCTGTTCGTCGTCATGACGGTGCTCGGGTACTTTGTCGTACGTCTGATGTCGAGGGAGAGTGACGAACGATGATGAACAGGGCGATGCTGCCGGCGCTGCGCAATGCGATGGCCTGGGTTTTGAGCGCGGCGATGTTTGTTCCGCTGCTCCTCGTCGTCGTCAATTCCCTGAAGACGAAAGCCGAAGCGAACGGAATGAATATGTCTCTTCCGAAGGCGTTCCAGTGGTCGAACTATTCGATCGTCGTAGAGGAAGGAAAGCTGATTCAATCTTTCTTCAACAGTCTGCTGTATGCTTGCGGGGCGACCGTCGGCAGCATTCTGCTCGCTTCGCTGGCCGCTTACGTGTTCTCGCGCAACCGGACTAGGCTGAACAAGGCGATGTACTTTTATCTGATCATGGGGATTGCGATGCCGACCAACTTCGTCACCTTGATGAAGGTGATGCAGTGGACGCACCTGATCAATACGCAGACGGGCATCATTCTGATGCTGGCGGCGTCAAGCATTCCATTCAGCGTGTTTCTGATCTACGGCTTCGTCGGGGGCGTGCCGCGGGAGCTGGACGAAGCCGGAATCGTCGACGGCTGCTCGCCGGTCCGTCTATTCGTATCGGTCGTAATGCCGATGCTGACGCCGGTGCTGGTCACGGTCGCGATTCTGAATTTTATGGGCTCGTGGAGCGATTTTATCCATCCGCTGTACTTCCTGAACAATTCGGACAAATGGCCGATGACGTTGGCCGTGTACAATTTCTTCGGACGTTTCCAGGTGAACTGGAACCTGGTGTCGGCGGACATCGTGCTGACGACGCTTCCGGTCATCGTCATTTATTTGCTCGGCCAGAGATTCATCATATCCGGCATGACGGCCGGTTCGGTCAAAGGATAAGAAGGCGATGAAACTCCGATCGCAACAAGACGCGAAACCCGCCGACGGATCCTGGCACGTTTCCGCGAAGCAGTTCCGGAAGCCGATGACGCTGGCAGGCCGCAGCGATACCATAGAGCTGCTCTGGCTATGCGCAGGCAAGGCGCATGCGGAGCGGGGGGGCTGGAAGCAAGAGCTGCACTCCGGCGACTTACTGATCGGCGGACTGCTCGGGTCGCGAACGTCGATCGTGCCGGCTGCGGCAAGCGGCTGCCGCCTGCTGCATATCCGAATGTCCGCGGAGCTGCTGCTTGGCCTGCCGCAGGGCGGCAGGCTGCTGGCGATGCTGTATGCGGCGTGCGATGGCGAGATCATCCGTCCGCAAGCGTCGTGGGCGCAGGCGATGCTGAAGGCGGCCGAAAGCTTGGCCGGACAGCAAGATGGCGGAGGCGCGGTCGGTCAAGCCGGGCTACAGCTGTTTCGGTATGCGAAGCTGGTCGAACTGCTGGGCTATCTGTATGAAGGATTGAGCCGGGAAAGAACGCTGGCCGGTCAACGAGTCGACGCCGCCGAGGCAGCGGAAGAGAAGCTGCTGGATGCGGTCGCCCATATGATCGAGAACGTGACGGGCGATCTGGTCATGACGACGGTCATTCGCGGAAGCGGGCTGGGCAAGACGCAGTTTTACGAGGAGTTTCGCCGGCTTGTCGGCATGAACCCGAAGCCGTTTATTCATCGGCTGCGTATCCGGATGGCGATTCGCCTGCTGCGCACCTCGAATATGAGCGTCACTTCCATAGCCTACGAATGCGGATATCGGTCGCTGAACTACTTTCATAAGCATTTTAAGGAGCACAACGCGGTTACGCCGCGGGAATTTCGCAAGCTGTACAGGTTGGACCAAAGCGCCTCATCGGGCAGGCCCAATGCAATGGAGAAAGGGAATGGCTTGGCCGCGAGTTTTGGCTTTGAGTTTCCTGCCTATAAAGGTCTTATCGATCAAAGAAACTCAAAACAACCTGTCTGAAGTCGGCAATGCCACCCCTTTCGGAATGGATTGGACTTCTTCAGTTATTGATTCGACCTATATAGTCAGAGCGACAAGCTAAGAGAAGGAGCGAAGAAAATGATTAAAGATAACGCGCAAGCGGCCCGGCAGGACGTCTCGCCGGCGCACGATCCGCGCAGCGAATGGTTTACGGAGGCAAGGTTCGGGTTGTACGTTCACTGGGGGCTGTACACGTTGGGCGCGCGCCACGAATGGATGCGATCCCGGGAATTTCTGAGCAACGAGGAGTACGAGAAGTATTTCCGTCGTTTCGACCCCGATCTGTACGATCCGGCGAAATGGGCGAAGCTGGCGGCGGATGCCGGGATGAAATACATGGTGGTGACGACCAAGCATCACGAGGGCTTCTGCTTGTGGGATTCCAAGCTGACCGACTACAAGGCGACCAATACGCCTTACGGCAAGGATTTGCTGCGCCCGATGCTGGAGGCGTTCCGCTCGGAGGGCATCCGGACCGGGCTGTACTATTCGCTGCTGGACTGGCACCATCCCGACTATACGGTGGACGTGAAGCATCCGATGCGCTACAACAAGGATTATGTCGCGATGGACGCGCAGCGGAACTGGCAGAGCTACTTGGATTACATGCATGGGCAGACGAGAGAGCTGCTGACGGAATACGGCGACATCGACGTGCTTTTCCTCGATTTCTCGATTCCTTCCGAGGAAGGCTTCCCGGGAAAAGGCAAGGACGAATGGCAGAGCGAGCGCTTCGTGGACATGGTGCATTCGCTGCGGCCGAATATTCTGATCAACGATCGGCTAGGCGTGCCGGGCGACATCACGACGCCGGAGCAGTACCAGCCGCGGGAGTGGATCAAAATCGACGGCAAACCGGTGCTGTGGGAGGCTTGCCATACGTTCAGCGGCTCCTGGGGCTACTACCGGGACGAGGAATCCTGGAAGAGCACGGAGCAAATTCTCCGCATGCTGATCGACACGGTGAGCAAGGGAGGCAACCTTCTGTTGAACGTAGGCCCCAACGCGCGCGGCGAGCTGGACGAGCGTGCGGTTGAGCGGCTGGAGGAGATCGGCGTCTGGATGAGGAAGCACGCCCGCTCCATTCACGGCTGCACGGCCGCTCCGGTCCATCTGCCGCCATGCCCGGAGGATTGCAGGTTTACGTACAATCCGAAGACGAACAGGCTGTATCTGCATCTTTTCGCATGGCCGTTCAAGCAGATCCATTTGGCCGATTTCTCGGGGCTGGTCGAATACGCCCAACTGCTCGACGACGCATCGGAAATCCGCATGGTGGAAGGCGAGAAACGGCTTACGATGGAGGCGGGCGCATTCGACGAAGGCCGTCCGGCCAATATGCTGACGCTGCAGCTGCCGGTCAAGAAGCCTAAGGCGGCGATACCGGTCATCGAGCTGTTTTTGAAAAGCTAGCGCGGGAACGGACAGAGGGAGGAGATTATCATGAAAAAAAGATACCGGATGGGCGTCATCGGATTGGGGGAAGGCCGCAGCATTATGTCCGCCGCGCTGCAAAGCGAGCAGTGGGAGCTGGCGCAGGTATGCGATCTGAACGAGGAGCTGTGCCGCCAGCGGGCGCAGGAATTCGATTTTCGCCATTGGACGACCTCTTACGAGGAGATGCTGGCCAATGACGGGATCGACGTCATCGCGATCTACACGCCGGACCAGCTTCATTATAAGCATATTACGCAGGCAGTCGAGGCCGGCAAGCATGCGATCTGCACGAAGCCGGTGCTGCCCTCGCTGGAAGACGCCGCGAAGCTGCTCGCGTTCATGCGGGAGACGGATCGCAAGCTGTTTATCGGGCAGAGCACGCGCTATTTCGAACCGATGATTCATCAGCGCCGCGATTTCGAAGCGGGCAGGCATGGGGAATTGTCCGTCGTGGAGACGCATTACATTACGGACGGGCGTTGGTTCCTGGATAAAGGCTGGAGCAGGCAGCAAGGCTTCAGCTGGTTCCACGGCTTCATGATTCACGCGGTCGATCTCGTACGCTGGTACGTTCCCGACGTGTCGGAGGTGTCCGGCTTCGCGCTGACGAGCGCCAATACGAAGGCGTTCGGGCTGGAGGCGTGGGATTCGCTGCGCTTTATCGCCCGCAACGAAGCGGGACAGATCGCCACGATGGCCGGGGATTACGCGCTGCCTACGCTCGGCCAGCACGCCCAATCGCAAATCGGCTGCGTTCTTCGCGGCACTCGGGGCGTGACGCGCGCGGAATATTCGAACCTTACTTATTACACGCATTTCGCCGGAGAGGAGCCGAAGGTGCATTCCTTTGACGACAAGGAGCCGTATTACTTCCGCTTTGAGAACAAGAGCCATCATGCCGGAGAGTATCAAAATTATATCGAACACTTCGCCGATTGCCTGGATCGGGGCGAAGCGCCGCTGCCGGACGCGCGGGAAGCGGTTCATACGCTGGCGCTGATGGAAGCGATGACCAGAAGCGTTCATCGCGGAGGGCGGCCCGTCAAGCTGTCCGAGGTGATCGCCGAGTACGGATTGTGAAACGAACGGGATAGGGGGCGTCATCGGGATGGAATTGAGATACGACAAACCTGCCGAAGCGTGGACGGAAGCACTGCCCGTCGGCAACGGCAGGCTTGGCGGCATGGTGTTCGGCGGGATCGAGCAGGAGCGAGTCAGCCTGAACGAGGATTCGCTGTGGTCGGGTTACCCGCGCGATTGGAACAATCCGAGGGCATTGCAGCTCCTCCCCGAAGTGCGGCGGGCCGTAAGGGAGGAGCGTTACGAGGACGCCGAGCGGCTTAGCAAAGCGGGCATGATGGGACCTTATACGCAGGCCTACATGCCGCTGGGCGATTGGCATATTCGCTTCTATCACGGCCATTTCGCCGACGGCTACCGGCGCTCGCTGGATCTGGAAGACGCCTGCGCGACCGTCAGCTACGAAATCGGCGGCGTCCGCTACACTCGGGAACTGATCGCCTCGCACCCCGATCAGGCGTTGGTGTATCGCTTGACCTGCAGCCAACCGGGAAAGCTCGTGTTGAAGGCGTGGCTGGACAGCCCGCTGCGCTCGACGACGGCCTGGCAGGACGGCGGGGAGGACGAGGCGTACTATGCGGTGCGGGGCGACTGTCCTTACGAAGTCGGCCCGAACTATGTGCACGATCCCGAGCCGGTCAAGTACGAGCCGGAAGCGGACAGCCGCACGATCTCGTTCGAGGGTCGGCTGGCGTGCCGGACGGATGCCGGAGCGAAGCTGAAGGTCGATCATACGGGCATCTGCGTCGAAGAGGCGACGGAGGTCGTGTTTTGTTTTACGGCGGGGACGAGCTTTGCCGGCTTCGACCGGATGCCCGACCGGGCGGCCGTTCCTCCCGGGGATCTGGCCGGACTGCGGCTGCGGGAAGCGATGGCAAGGTCGTTCGCGGAGCTGAAACGGCGGCATGAGGACGATTACCGGCCGCTATTTCGGCGGGTACGCTTTCGCCTGGGTTCCTCCTTGCCCGAAGAGCCGCGGGACTGGACGACGGACG
>JAEZZE010000038.1 GCA_023418755.1 Bacillota bacterium
CTTATAGGGATAGGAACCTCGTTTCCCATCCTGCAATTAAGTTCATGTTGAAGCTGCAACCCTCCTTGTGAACAAACGATAAACGACTGACTTTAGAAAGGGGGGGGGGCACGTTGAATCACGAAAAAGAACTTATAGAGCTCTTGTTAACGCATCCTTTTCTTATGAGGGATTTGAAGCTTGTCCAATCCTTAAACTTACCGGACGGGTGCATTGCCGCGGGCTACGTAAGAAACTTTGTTTGGGATCATTTTCACCGCAAGAACAAGCTGACGCCGTTGAACGATATCGATATTCTTTATTATGATGTCTCCGACCTTCGGGAAGGAACCGAGCAACGATACGAAGAGCAACTGAGAACGCGGCAACCCGGGTATAATTGGTCGGTGAAGAACCAGGCCAGAATGCACCTAAGAAACAAGGAGCAGCCGTATCGGTCTGTCGAGGATGCGATGAAGCGTTGGCCGGAGACCGTCACCGCCGTCGGTGTCGCGCTCGATCACGACGACAAATTAAAGATTATCGCCCCGCTTGGGCTTGAAGATCTCTTTAGCTTGCAAATTAGACGAAGTCCTTTTTTTGACGATTACGATAATTTTAAAGCCCGGGTGGAAAGTAAAAATTGGTTAAACCTGTGGCCGAGACTCCGATTCGTAGAGGAATAAGAATTTGAGGAACATACGGTTTCTCATTCCATGGAGGAGCTATGATTAACTACCTAATCATGACTCAAGAGCACGCCGTGAAGCTTAAGGAGATCGATCGCTCGGAGCATATTGATCTCATATACGAAATGCGGGACGGAAAGCTGGCCGAAGTCTCCGCAAATCATGAATGCCCCAATTGGAATGAGGATTTAGTAACCGAGCTGCAGGATAGATTCTTATTTGAAATAAGGAGCGGCGGCTTCGCGATCGGAGCATTTGACGGGACCGCGCTGGTCGGATTCGGAGTGCTTGCCCATAAGTTCCGCGGAATGAATAAGGATCGGCTTCAGGTTGATCTGATGTACGTATCTAGAAGCTACAGGAGACGGGGAATCGGAACTCGGATCATGGAGGAATTGAGTGCCGAGGCCCGGAGAAGGGGAGCAAATTATTTATATATTTCGTCGACGGAGACCCGATCCGCGGTGTCGTTCTATACGAGCGCCGGAAGTCAAATCACGGATGAGATCGATGAAGAACTGTTCAACAAAGAACCTCTCGATATTCATATGATTAGAAGATTATAAGGAGTCGTTGCTATGGCATCCCCGATCTTAAATCAAATTGGAACCGTGTTTATTCCGGTAAGCAGCATCGAGAAAGCTCGCGACTGGTATCGCGATATTCTAGGCATTCCGGCGGATGGCGAGATCTTATTCGGCGTATCGCTATATGGAACAAAAGAACGTGAACCTCGTAACCGGAATCGAGCATGGGCAATGGTTTAATTTCAAAGATCCCAACGGAAACCTGCTGATGGTTTGCAGATGTTAAAGGTGCGCTATGCCCAATATTAGCTTTGGAGATTTGAGCGTGTTTTACGAAAAAATGGGGATCGGGGAACCCGTCGTTTTTTTGCACAGCGGTTATTCCCGAGGATTGCTGGCATTCTCGGGCCAAATGCTGGATTTCCAAAAGCACTATACCTGTTATTATCCCGATTTTAGAGGCCATGGTCGTACCCGGTGCGACGACTTGGAATGGAGTACTCCGAGGCTTGCGGAAGATACGATCGGTTTTTTGGATGCTCTTCGTATTTCCAAAGCGCATTTCATCGGCTATAGTTTGGGAGCCAATGTCGCCTTATATTGCGCGGTCGGCCATCCTGACAGGATCGCCACATTGACGACGATAGGAACTAGCGGGTTCGCCGAACCTTCCGGTGTTGAACAATTCGAGCCGGAATGGCTGATCGCGCACAATCAACTCGATACGATCCGGCAAATGAAGGAGAGACACGAAGAAGCCCATCGAGGCAACTGGCAGGAGTTCATGCGCCAGTCGGCCGACGATTGGCGCAACTATCCCCGGCTTACGGTGGAACAGCTTGCTTCGATAGGCTGTCCTTCGCTTTTTATCACCGGCGAGCATGACCCTTTCGTCGGAGGGGACAAAATCCGATACTTGAGTTCGTTAGTCCAAGGATCGCGACATCTTAGCGTTCCCGGAGCGGGTCACCGGCCGCACATGCTAAGGGAGAGTCCCGTTCTCGTCAATGACGCGATTCTCGATTTTATCGGTTCCAACCCTATTCGCGAAAAATAAAGACGCCTCCAAGTCGATGGGCTCAAAGAGGCGTCCCTGCCGTCACCGGAAACGAGGGGACGAATCGATTATTCGTCAACCCTCGGCTCATGCGGCCGGATCGGTCGATTTCCGCTGATCGACATGAGTCTCCTCGACAGGATCTCCGTCCGCGATTTTATAGTATTTCTCGTAAACGTAAGGCGGAAGCAACAGGCAGCAGAGTACGAGCGCAAGACAGAAAGCGAAAAAACCGTACATGCTGACGAAGTCGGCAACGAGTTGGCCGCCTTCCGAAGACAGCTTCGCGACGCTTTCGCCGACGGGGGGCAAGTTGGTTAAAAATTGAATACTCATGAGCGTAACCTCCAGTTCGGAAGATTCTTTCTGATTTCATCTTAAAGCGTCGAGCTCCGAATTAATGTGATAAATATCACAATGGTGAAAAACGTCCTCGACTACCATCGAGTACATCGGACTGCGCAAGCGATGCGATAGGAGACACAAACGGCCAGCCTCTTAAAGTATTGACCTAGCCATCGAATCGGGGTAAACTCTTTCCAATATTTATAATATTGGAGGTCATTGTATGTCCGGACAACCTGTCGAGGATCGGCTAGAAGCGCTAGGCATTACACTTCCCAAGGCAAGCCAGCCGGCGGCGAAATACGCGAATTTCGTCATCGTGAACGATCTGATGTTTGTTTCGGGCAAAGGACCTTCCGGCAATCCGAGAGGTAAGCTTGGAATCGATTATACGACGGAGGAAGGATACGCCTTCGCCAGAGAGACGGGCATCGAAGTGCTTGCCGTATTGCAATCGGCTTTAGGTTCGCTGGACAAGGTGAAGAGGGCGGTAAAGGTACAGGGCTTCGTCAACGCAAGCGAAGCTTTCGAGGAGCATCATAAGGTGCTTAACGGTTTTTCGGATTTGTTGCTGGAGGTGTTCGGGGAGAAGGGGACTCATGCCCGGTCCGTATTCGGCGCGGTTTCGGTAAGGGACAACCTGCCGATCATCGTGGATTCGATATTTCAGGTCGAGGTTTGAAGATGTTCGATCATTTTCTGCGGCTTGCCGAAGACTTAAACCGCAAACTGGACATCGTGCCTTTGCTGTACGGATCTCTCGGGCTGGAAGTAGCAACGGGCATCCCCGCCAATCCGGAGGACATTGACGTATTGGTTCCGCTGTCGCTTCTTCGAGAGCGCTGGGGGGAGTTGAGGCTAGAGATGGAAAGCCGAGGCTTCGCTCTAGTCGATATGCGCGAACGCGAATTTCGTAACGGTAAGATCAAAGTATCGTTTTCGGATATCGAGGACCTTGAACCGTTTGCCGGGATAAAGCTAGAGGAGATAGAGGAGAGAACGTACGGAACGACGAAGATCAGACTGCTGAATCTCCGCCAATACTACGCCGTGTATAATCGTTCCGTACTGGACGGCTACAGAATCCACACAAGAAACAAAAAGGACCGAGAGAAACTGGAACTTATCAAAGATAGGCTAGGGGACGCTAACGCATGGTGACCGTAACGACGAGAGTCGAAATCGATTCGCCGATCCGGCATTGCTTCGACTTGGCCAGAGATATCGACGTACATACTCGGACCGTGTGGAAGCATACGAAGGAAAAGGCGATTCGCGGCGTCACGAGCGGGCCGATCGGTCAAGGGCAGACGGTAACGTTCGAAGCGACGCACTTGGGAGTAAGGCAGCGTCTCACGTCTCTAATTACGGAATACCGCGAACCGTTCTTGTTCGTGGACGAGATGCAGAAGGGCGCTTTTAAGAAGCTGAGACACGTTCACGAATTCGAAGAGATTGGCGGCAAGACCGTCATGACGGATACGTTAACTTTCGAAGCGCCGCTTGGAATCGTCGGAAGATGGGTCGAGAAGCTTATCCTTGAGGAGTATATGAGAAAGTTCTTGGAACATCGCAACAACGAGCTGAAGAAACTTGCCGAGAAAACAAAGAACGATTGTGAAGCGGCAAGCGGCGAAAGGAGGTAGGCGAATGCATATACGGGTTTTGCTGGAGGCGGATGCCGAGGCTTATCGGCGATTGCGTCTTGCCGGGCTTCGGACGAATCCGGAAGCGTTCGGTTCCACCTACGAACAAGAGGCGGGAATTGCTCTTGAGGCCATGGCCGAAAGAATAAAGCCCGGAGAGAACAAGTTTGTATTGGGAGCGTTCGCGGAGAACGGTACGCTGTCTGGAATCGTTACGCTCGTGCGCGAAAGCGGAATTAAAACTTCGCATAAAGGGAATATATACGGAATGTACGTGGCGTCGGAAGCGCGGGGACAAGGAGTAGGCCGGCTGTTGCTTCGCGAATTGATCGAAAGGGCGAGGAGCCTGGAGGGTCTGGAGAGGATCGGTCTCGCGGTCGTATCGGATAACGAGCCCGCCCGAAAGCTGTACGGCTCGCTCGGATTCGTCGTATACGGAGTAGAGAAACATGCTCTCAAGTATAACGGTCAATATTACGATGAAGACTACATGGTGCTCAACCTATTGGAGAACGATCGCCGGACATCCCTTTGAACCGCTCGATTGGATGGTCGGATAAAAGCGTAATTGGTGGGTCACAATTCACCCCCGTCCTTTATAATGAGGGGAGAAAGCCGGATCAACGAATGCGGCCTATTCATAATCCTTTGGGCAGGTGATGAGCATGGAATGGCTGATGGCGATTGTCGTTGTCGTTATGGTTGCGGGATTTGTCGCGACGCTGATCATCGGTCAATCGAAGAGCAACCGGGAATCGGATCCCACCTATACGCAAAATACAGGGAAAAAGTGGCTTCGTCTCGGCGCGATTTACGTGGCCGGCATTATTGCGGTGGCCGTCCTTATCTTCGCTCTGGATTAGTTAGTCGCCGCCGTTCCCCTCCCGATAAACTCGACAACCGCCGGGCTTGCGCGCTCGGCGGTTGTCGGCGTTACGCTTTGAGCGTTTTCCGCAGCGCTTCGGCAAATCTGGCAATCCCCGCAGGAATGTCCTCCGTTCTCGCCCTCGCGAACGTAAACCGGATAAACCCGGAATCCGAGCCGTAGACGCTGCCCGGCACGAATACGACGCCCCTCCGGATAGCTTGCTCCAGCAGCTTGCCGTCGTGAATCTCGGGGATCAGCTTGCACCATAGATGCAACCCCCCTGGGGGAACCGAGAACCGGATCAGGCCGGGCAGCTCCTTATGCAGACATTCAACCAGCAAGTCCCGCTTGAATAATAGCTGCATGCGCAGCCGTTCCAAATGAGGGACGAAATAGGGCGAATTCAGGAACTGGGCGGCCACTTGCTGCGGAATGACGCTAAGTCCGAAATCCATCTGCTGCCTGGCATCCGCCAGCCTCTCCGCGATGGCTCGCGGGGCGACCATCCAGCCTACGCGCAAGCCCGAAGCTGCAATCTTGGAAAGAGAGCCGATGTAGAGGACGGAACCGATCTCGTCCATCGATTTGAGGGGCTTCGGAGGCTCGTCTTCATAGGCGGTCAAGCTGAACGGATCGTCTTCCACGATCGGCAGCGCCAAATCGCTCGCCACCTTCAGCAACTGTTTTCTTCTCTCCGCCGCCAGTACGGTTCCCGTAGGATTTTGATAATTCGGATTCGTGAACACCATCTTAATCCGATGCTTCTTCGATAAAGCCCGAACATCCTCGGGATGAACGCCGTACGGATCGACCGGAAGCCGGAACAGCCGCAAACCGGCGGATTGAAACATCGGCAAGGAGTAGCAGTAAGACGGGTCTTCGATGGCGACGGCGTCCCCCGGCGACAGCAGACATTGCGTAATGAGATAGAGCGACTGTTGGGAACCGGAAGTCACCAGTATCGAGGATTCTGTCGCGCGAATGCCCCGATGCTTCTCCAGATAAGAGACCAATGCCTGCCTGAGCGGGATATAGCCTTGGGGATTGTCGTATCCCAAATACGAAGTGTAGCGATTCTCGCTCATCAGCGAGGAGATCTCCTCGATCGGAGCCAAATCCGCGGCAAGTTCCCCGCTGGCAAAGTCGATCAGAGACGGATCCCGGGCCAGAGCTTCCCGAATTTTGCGCATAAAGGGTAGATTGGGAAGGAAATTTCCTCCTTCGGAATAGCGTTTCCAGTTCGGCGTATGCTTGGGCGCAACCTCCCATTTGGTCGTGCTTACGCGCGTCCCGCTGCCCGTCTTGCTTTCGATGATTCCGATCGCCCGAAGCTCGTCGAATGCCATTATGATTGTGCTACGATTGACGCCGAGTTGCGCGGCTAGCTTGCGTTCGGACGGCAGCAGGCTTCCTGGCGGGAATTCGCCGTAGGAGATTCGCTGTTCGATATGGTCGGCGATTTGTTCGTATAGAGGTT
>JAEZZE010000078.1 GCA_023418755.1 Bacillota bacterium
CTTTGTCACGGGGCTTCAACCTTAGGATCTCTCCACCAGTTGCCCGTCAGCTACGAGGCGACTTGGCTCTTACCTCGACCGGACTTCCACCGGCTAGTTGTGCCTAGCTTGGCTAGGCGCGCAATCGGCGAAAAAACGGCCTCACGGCCGCTCTTTCTGCAATATCATGCTTTCCGCGATGCGGATCAGCTCTTTTTTGTCCAACGGATGCTTCGGATCGTCGGCTATCACGTAAAACGCCCCTGCCTGCGTGCCGTACCATATCGCCCGATGCCGGAAGTATTTCCGCGCCTCGTCTCCTTCTTCCGACTCGTAGATGATTATTTCGGTTCCCCCCGCCTCCGCCTTTTCCGCGTTCATCTCCGGCGTCAAGGGCAGCGTGGAATTGCCGTTCGATTTGTAAGCGAACAGATTCAATACCGCCTCTCCGTTGCGATACTGAAGGTTCGCGCCGCCGGCTTCCGACCAGGGGAGCACTCTATAGAAAAGCCTTCGATCGTCCGTGGCAGCCTCGGCTTCGGCCAGCAGTTCGTCGACCAACGTCTCGTACTCCGGACTCGGCGGCAGCGGCCCGAATCGGGCTTGCACGCTTGCGGTCTCGAATGCGTAGCCTTCGGGCACATACCCGGGCTGCGGCAGTGCGGGGCCGTTCGTATCCCGCAGTTGGTCGAGAAAAGCGTCGTAATCGTCGTGCGGAAACGGAACGTATCCGAAATGGATCCGATTCCAGCGGTCCGCATCCAGCTCGGCGTCCTTCACGTAGTAGGCCGCTTGTTCCCCGGGTTTCAGCAGCAGCTTAAGCTTCTCCCACTCCCGCCCGAGCTTGGCAGAGAGAGCCGCCTCATAAGGATTGTACTTCCCTTGCTCTTTCGTCCGGAGGACGACTTCCCCGCGGCTGTTCTTTAGCTGCAAATATTTGTTCGCCGCATAACCGGTAATCGAGGTAAACAAAGCAACGCCGACCAGGAACACGATGACTGCCGCGGGGCGGCGGGCGAATCCGGAATTTCCCCGCCGTCTTCGCGAGCCTTGACGCCCGGCGATCCGCTCCATCACCCGATCGCTTACGTCGACGTCCCGGCCGGTCCGGATTTCCAACGCCTTCAGTTCCTGATCGTCAAAGATTTCCCGCGTTTGCCGCATTCCTCTCCCTCCTCGCTTTCCTTCATTAGCGTGCCGAGCTTCAGCCTTAATCGTCCGTATCTCTTCTTCACGGTTTCCGTCTTCATATCCAGAATGTCCGCCATCTCCTGGAAGCTTCTCTCTTCGAACACCCGCAGCACGAGCAGATTCCGTTCCTCCGCCTTTAACGCCCGCAGCGCGGAACGAAGCGGCTCGCCGAATACGCGGTCGCTTACGATCTCCTCGGCGCTCTTTTCCGCCTCCTTCGATCGAAACAGGCGATAGGCGCGAGTTCGGACCTTTCGCTTGCGCAGCAAAGTCATGCAGTGGTGGTAAGCGAGCTTATACAACCAGGACGAGAAAGAGAATGTCGGTTTGTAACGATCGATGTTCTCGTAGGCCTTTACCATAATTTCCTGAAGCGCGTCCTCCGCCTCGTGCTCGCTGCCCAGCAGCCGGCGGCAGTAAGCGTAGATCTGTTTCTGATAGGTTTCCACGATCGTCCTGAAGTGGCCGACTTCGCCGGATTGCACGAGACGTACTTTCTCTTCTATCGATTCCACGACGGTCCACCTTTCTCAGAATGAGCCCCTATCCCTATAACGCTTTTGAACCCGGAAAAGGGACGCGCATTCGGAAACGAAGCAGTTCTCGTTCGATTATGGCCTCGCGTTCCCCGATTGGCAAGGCGATGAAACGGCGAACGTCACGGCTCGGAGATCGCTCTCCGAGAGCAGGATCCCGGCGATGCCGGGCCGCGGACGGCATCCGGATTCGCATGCAAAAAAAAGCCGCGATCCGAGATGTCCTCGAACGCGGCTATTACTGGTTTAGGGAAGATTTGTTCCGCCGCCCTTGGCGTTCAGTCCCGCCCGGCGATCGGAGCGGTACACGAAGCTGAGCACTTCCGCCACCAGCCTGTACAGCTCGGGCGGTATTTCCTGATTCAAATCGAGCTTGGAAAGCACCTCCACAAGAGAAGAATCCTCCTGCAGCGGAACCCCGTTTTCCTGCGCCCGCTTCATGATCTCCTCCGCGATCGCGCCCTGCCCTTTGGCGACGACGATCGGGGCCGAGCCCTTCTCGGGCTCGTATTTCAGCGCGACGGCTTTTTTCGGAACGTATCTTCTGTTGTCCGGTCCCGCCTCGTTCATGCTCTATAGTCGACTCCCTTGTACGGTTTGGCGGCATAGGCCCCGGCCGCGATCGCTTTGTGCGCGTGATCGGCCGACGGCTGCGCCGAAGCGGCCGAGCCGCTCTTCCATTCCGGCAGGGAAGACGCGGTAAGCGACAGCAGCTGAAACCCGGCCGACGACATCCCCTCGGCCAGTTCCTCCCGCGCCCCCTCGATCAAATCCGCCATGCCCGGGAAGTCGCTCAACAGCTTCAAGGAGACGATCCGGTCAATGACCTGCACGTCGACAAGCGTATCTCCGAGATGGCGCATGCGCAGGTCGAACAACAGATGGCAGTTGTCGGCGTCCCATTCTCCCCGCCGCCCGCGCCTCGTCTGCACGTGAACGGTCGCGGTCGTTTCGCCGTCCGCTCCGCTCATCGGAATGAACAGCGTCATGTGGCTGAACGGAGCCGCCGCGCCCCGGTCGGACGACAGCAACAGCTGCTGGCCGGTCACCTGGCCCGCCAGCGTCTGCGCCGCTTCGCGCAGCGCCGGCGGCACGTCGTCGCGCGCCGCAAGGGCCAGCAGCGCGCCCTTGAGCGTCTCCGCTGCCGGCCGCGCTTCCTGCCCGGGGG
>JAEZZE010000129.1 GCA_023418755.1 Bacillota bacterium
TCCTTGGACTCCTCGGACAGCTTGTCCACGGAAGTCGCTTCCTCGCGGCTTTCGACCTTGATGACGTGATAGCCGAATTGCGTCAGGACGGGCTCGCCGATTTCGCCGATCGGCTGCGTGTTGGCCGCTTCCTTGAACTCCGGCACCCAGCCTCCGGCGACTTGCTTCTCGTACAAGCCTCCGTTATCCTTCGAGCCGTCGTCCGTGGAATACTCCTTGGCCAGAGCTTCCCAGTCTCCGCCGGCCTCCAGCTTCGCCTTCACATCGTTGGCCGTCTTCAGCGCATCCTCTTCGGATTTCAGCTCCGCTCCCGAGTTCGGGTCAACCGTTCCGATGAGAATGTGGCGGACCGTGACGACGTTGTAATCGGACGGCGCCTTGTCGAACTCCGCCTTGATCTCCTCGTCGGTAACTTGCTTTTGCATTTCCTCGCCTTTGGCGGAATAGTAGCTCTGGAATTTCGTCGTTTCTTCGTATAACGCGACCACGTCGCCCACGGAAAGATTGTTGTCCTTAAGCTGCTGCTTAAAATCGGGCTGCGTATTCCGCGTCTTCTCCACGTTTTCCTTAAACGTCTTGACGGAATCCTTGATCTTCTTCTTCTCGTCGTCGGAGATTTGATCTCCCAGCACCTTGGTCGCAATATATTGCTTCACCAGCTGCTCCTTGATCTGAGGAATCGACGCATACAGCGCGAGCTGGGTATTGCCGCCCACTACGGCCTGATAGGCGATATACTTCTCGAAAGCCTGGTCCGTGACTTGTCCGCCGTTATTGTAAGTCGCGATGACGGTTTCCTTCTCTTTCTTGCCGCATGCGGACATCAATGCGGCCAGCATGACCGCCGCCAGCGCTATCAAAGCGAGCCGACGGTACGGCATGCTTCTATGGTGCAACATCCTGTAGTTCCCCCTTCGATTTTGTCGCTTCTTTGTATTGTAACAGAAAATCCTCCAGCAGCGCCAATAGAGCGTTCTCATCCAGGCCTCGCGCTTTGAAGCGGATCAGGGGCTGCGGATCTCCCAGGGCGAACGTCATGCGTCCCTGAAATTTCGCCTCCAGCGACTTCAGCTTCTTCTCGTCGATATCCGCGCGGCGGCGTTCCTCCAGCTTTAGCGTCACGTCGTCTCCGCGGCGAACGATCGATTCGATGCCGTATTTGCGCCCGTATACTTTAAGCCTGGCGACCGCCATGAGGTTAAGGACGGCTTTAGGCGGCTCGCCGAAGCGGTCGATCAGTTCCTCCAGCAAATCCTCGACGTCCTCCAGCGAAGCGGCGGCGGCAACCTTTTTATAAATTTCGATCTTCTGGATGCTGTCGTAAATATATTCCGGAGGCAGGTAGGCGTCCACGCTCAAATCAAGCTGCGTATTCACCGGCTGCGGCGGCAGAGCGTCCCCGCCAAGCTGCAGCTTGCGGCTGCGGATTTCCTCCGCGAGCATCTGGGAATACAGGTCGAAGCCGACCGAGGCGATAAACCCGTGCTGCTCCGCTCCCAGCAAATTGCCGGCCCCGCGGATGGACAGGTCGCGCATGGCGATCTTGAAGCCCGATCCCAGCTCGGTAAATTCCTTGATCGACTGCAGACGTTTCTCGGCGATCTCCGTCAGCACTTTGTCGCGCTGATAGGTGAAGTAGGCATACGCGATCCGATTGGAGCGGCCTACCCGGCCGCGCAATTGGTAGAGCTGCGACAGTCCCATTTTGTCCGCGTCGTGCACGATCAGCGTATTGACGTTCGGAATATCGACGCCGGTCTCGATGATGCTCGTGCTGACGAGCACATCGTATTCTCCGTCCAGGAAGTCGAGAATCGTCCGCTCCAGCTCCTGCTCCGACATCTGGCCGTGCGCGACGGCGACCCTCGCATCGGGAACGAGCGCGCTGATCTGCTCCGCCGCCTGGTAAATTCCCTGCACCCGGTTGAACAGATAATAAACCTGGCCGTCTCGGGCCATCTCGCGCTCGATCGCCTCGCGGACTAGCGTCGCGCTGTATTCGACCACGTAAGTCTGCACGGGGAACCGGTTTTCCGGCGGAGTCTCGATGACGGACAGATCCCGCACGCCGAGCATCGACATATGTAGCGTGCGCGGAATCGGCGTCGCCGTCAGCGTGAGCACGTCCACGTTCGTCTTGAGCTTCTTCAGCTTCTCCTTATGCGTCACGCCGAAACGCTGCTCTTCGTCAACGATGAGCAGCCCAAGGTCCTTGAACACGATATCCTGGGACAAAATCCGGTGCGTTCCGATGACGACGTCGACCGTGCCCGCCTTCAACCCCTTGATCGTCTCCGTCTGTTCCTTGCGGCTTCTGAACCGGCTCAGCACCTTGATGTTGAACGGGTAGCCCGAGAATCTCTCGCGGAAAGTCTCGAAGTGCTGCTGCGCCAAAATGGTCGTCGGCACGAGCACGGCGACCTGCTTGCCTTCGATCGCGGCTTTGAACGCGGCGCGAATCGCCACCTCCGTCTTGCCGTAGCCGACGTCTCCGCAAAGCAGCCGATCCATCGGCCGCTGCGTCTGCATATCCTTCTTGATCTCTTGAATCGCCCGGAGCTGGTCCGCCGTCTCTTCGTACGGGAACATCTCCTCGAACTCCTGCTGGTAAGGCGTATCCTCTCCGAACCCGAAGCCGCTTGTCGCCTGCCGCTCCGCGTAGAGCTTGATCAGATCGTCCGCGATGTCCTGCACGGAAGAACGAACCTTCGATTTCGCCCGGTTCCATTCCGCCCCGCCGAGCTTGCTGACCTTCGGCTCCTTTTCCTCGTTGCCGACGTATTTCTGAATCAGATCGAATTGCTCTACCGGTACGGAGAGACGGTCCCCGCCCGCATAGACGATGTGCAGATAATCTTTATGGATGCCGCCGACCTCGAGCGTGCCGATGCCCAGATACTTTCCGATTCCGTGATTTTGGTGCACGACGAAGTCGCCCACCTTCAGCTCGGTGTAGCTTTTAAGACGCTCCGCGTTGTCGAGATGGCGGTCGACCCGTCTGGCTTTCCGCTGCTTCTGCGTGAACATTTCGCCTTCGGTGATGACGACGAGCCTGATCGAAGGCAGCTCGAAGCCGCTCTGCAGGTTGCCCAGCAGAATTTCCGGAGGCTCGATCTGATAGTCTTCGAGCACTCTTCTCATCCGGTCGGCCCGCTCCGCGTTGCCCGCCAGCATAAGAATCCGCACGCCGCTCTTGCGCCAGCGCTCGGTCTCGGCTTTCAGCACGTTCATCTGCCCGTGGAAGTTCTGCATCGAACGGCAGACGAAGTTAATGATATTCTGCGGCTGCGTATGCGGAATCTGCCGGACGAAGAGGGACAGGTAGACGATCTGGAACGCTTTCGGATAGAGCGACTGCTCCGCGGGCACGGCCAGCACGAACCCGGGCAGCGACTTGCCCTGCTGCAGAAGATGGGTCGCCCATTCCGACTCGTCGCGCTCCAACTGGCGCGCGGTCTCGCCGAGCCTGTTCGGTTCGTCCATCAGCAGAATGGTATCTTTGGGCATATAGTCTAGCAGGGTATGGCGTTCCGGATACAGCAGCGAAATATATTTGTAAATCTCAGGGAAATAGACATTTTGTCGTAAAAGCTCAATTTCCCGGGAAATTTCGGAGCTCAGCCTTTCCTTGGCCTGCCGGTCGGTCATTCTCTCCAATTGCTTGCCGAGCAGTTCCGAAGCATGCTGGGCCGCATTCTGAAATCTTCTCTCCACGGCGATCCATTCCCGGCTAGGCCGGACGATATACGTCTCCAGCTTGTCGATCGACCGCTGATCGGCGGGATCGAACGTACGGATGGAATCGATCTCGTCGTCGAACCACTCCACGCGATAAGCGATCGCGGAAGCGAGCGGGAAGAAGTCGACGATGCCTCCGCGGACGCTCATATGTCCCTTCTGTTCGACTCGATCGACTCTTTCGTAGCCGAGCTCGACCATTCTGCGAAGGAATTGCTCCATCGGCAAATTTTCCCCTACGCGCAGGTCGATATACGCCTCCGACATCGTCTGGCGATCCGGCAGGAACCTCCGCACCCCTGCGAACGGCACGACAATAACGCCGCGGAAGCCATCCGCGAGCTTGAGTACGGCATCCAGCCGCCGTGCGGACGTTTCCGGGCTTGAGATCGCGGTTTCCGCGGCGATCAGCTCATTGGCGGGGTACAGCAGCACCTCGTCCGTCGATAGGCATTCCTGCAGATCGTCGGCCATTTTCTGAGCCGAAAACATGTTGTGCGTGACGACGAGAATCGGCCGACCCAACTCCCGATACAAGCCGGCGATCGCCGCTTGCCTCGCGGATCCGGACAAGCCTGCGAC
>JAEZZE010000211.1 GCA_023418755.1 Bacillota bacterium
AGACTGCCTCATACGCTCCTGAAATCACCGATTAACGGGTTAATCATTCCCATTTCAGAAGCGTATAGCAGCGGAAGGAGATACATTCCCCTGTCGCCTTGTTCATCGATTTATCTTTCCGAGCAACTTGGTTCGCTTTTGGCACAGCCCCTTCGCGCCGAAGGTCAATTCCGGCCGGCGATATAATCTTGAAGCTGAAGGCGCTGATAGAGCGGAAGGCCGGACAGCAGGCAGCCGTATTTGAAGGCGCCTTTGCTGTTGCGTTCGATGCGAATGATCCGCGCGGTCATCGGCGGAAGCTGCGACTCCTGCCGGAAATGAATGACGATAAACATATCTTTCTCGAGCGGGAATTCCGATTCGATCTGCAGACCGTCCTCGGACAGATCGAGCAGTCGGCCGTCGACGGATTGTCCGCGAAAGCCTCCGTCGCCTTCCCATTGATAGACGGACATCATCAAAGGGATGTCCAGCGGAACGCGCGTTTTTTTCCGGCGATCGGCGCCCTCTGCATGATCCCGGTCGCCCGGGACGTTCGTTACTCCCGCCGGAAGAGCCGCCTCAAGAGCCGCCGCGGTAAAATCGCCGATTTTCCGGCCGATCCAGCCCTCGTACACGCGCGCCAGGGCAGAGAGATCGAGCTCGCCGTATCCGGCGGCTTGTCCGAGCTGGAACAGGCTCTTGGCGGACTCGAGCATGGGGGTCGAGACGCCGAGCGTATCGGTCAGCGCCGAAGACAGCTTTAAGTCCTTCAGCATAAGCTCCAACGAGAACTGTACGCTGTAATCCTCCTCGATGATCTTTCTTCCTTTCAGCTCGGCTTGCTTGCTGGCCGCTCCCCCGCCCTGCACGACGCGGAGAAACGCGGACGCGTCGATGCCGCTCTTGGCGGCGATCGCCATTCCTTCGATCAGGCCGGAGGCATTAATGCCGACGATCGTGTTATGGGCGAGCTTGGCGTTCGCCCCGCTGCCGCTCGGCCCCATGTAGATCACTTCCCGCCCCATCGCCAGAAGCAGCTCTTCGTGCTCGGCCACCACCTTCTTGTCCCCGCCCGCCATAAACAGCAAAGTGCCATCGATGGCGGCCGGCTTGCTGCCGGTTACCGGCGCATCGATAAAATCGCAAAAGCGATTCGCGGCTTCTGCCCCGAGCCTTTTGGCAAGAACCGGCGAGATCGTGCTGTTGTCGATCAGCACCGTGCCCGGCTTCAACGCTTGGAACAGCCCGTTATCCCCGAAAAAGACTTCTTCGATCGCTTGATCGTTGCTGATCATCGTGATGACGACGTCGACGCGCTTGGCGATTTCCACGGGAGCGGAGGCAACGTCCGCCCCAAGCTCCGCCAGGCGGTCGGCCTTGCCCGGAGTCCGGTTGTAGACGAGGACGGAATAGCCTTTGCGCAGCAGATTGGCGGCCATGGGCTCTCCCATCGTACCCAAGCCGATAAATCCGATCGATTTCATCTGAATCGTCTCCTTGTTCGATGTATACCACTATTATCCCGTTCTTTCGACGATTTCGAAAGGTCTCGGCGCCAAATTCATCCCAATCTTTAAATGGAGTGGAAATTCAATTCCAAAAGTGATATCATATAAATATCAAATAAATATTAAATTCGAAGAGGTGTCCCTATGACGACAACAAAAGCTTGGCACGTGAACGGATTTCTGGCCCTACTGCTGGCCCTGGCTTCGATCGCGGGAAGCATTGTCCTGTTCGCGAACGCGGGGGGAGGCCCGGAGCCGAACGGCTGGTTCATCGCCGGCGGTATTGCGCTTGTCCTTCTATTCATCGTTTTATTGACTTCTCTGACGATCGTGCAGCCCAATCAGGCGAAGATCATTACGTTTTTCGGCCGGTATAAAGGAACGATTACGGAGAGCGGCCTATGGCTCGTCATCCCGTTCACGGGCAAGACGAAGGTGTCGCTGAAGGTTCGCAACTTCAACAGCCAGACGCTGAAGGTGAACGACGCGGAAGGCAATCCGATCGAGATCGGGTGCGTCGTCGTGTTCAAGGTCGTCGACACGGCGAAGGCGGTATTCGACGTCGATAATTACGGCAAGTTCGTGGAAGTGCAAAGCGAGACGGCGATCCGCCACATTGCCGCGAACTACGCGTACGACACGTTCGCGGACGAGCAGAAGCCGTCGCTCAGAGGGAACGCCGACGAGGTGTCGCGGGAATTGACGACTGAGCTGCAGAGCCGTCTCTCCCTTGCCGGGGTAGAGGTGATCGAGACGCGGCTCACCCATCTGGCGTACGCGCCCGAGATTGCCAGCGCGATGCTTCAGCGCCAGCAGGCGATCGCGATTATCGCGGCCAGGCAGAAGATCGTGGAGGGTGCCGTGACTATGGTCGAATCGGCGCTTCAGCAGCTGAAGGACAACGGAATCGAGCTGGACGGGGAACGGCGCGCGGCGATGATCAACAATCTCATGGTTACGATCGTATCCGACCGGGCGGCGACGCCCGTGATCAACACGGGTACGATGTACGGGTAAGCACGCGATATGGCTAAGGAAAAGAAGGCATTCCCCCTCCGGCTGGATGCCGAAATCCATCGCGCGGTGGAGAGATGGGCGGAGGACGAGTTTCGCAGCGTAAACGGGCACATCGAGTATTTGCTTCGCGAGGCGCTGCGCAGGGCCGGGAGACTTCCTACGGGACCCCGGCAAGCGCCGCAGTCCGATTCTTCCCCGGAAAGTACGGAACGGCCATAAGCCGCAAACGAAAGGGACTGTCCTAGAAGAGGTCGGAGAAACAATTCGAATTATCGAGGAACAGGAACGGGGTAGGTATCTCCTTCCGCTACAATGTACCCCAGAAAGTGACGGGAAGCTTCGAAGCTTATTCCGATTACTTTCCGGGGACCCCGAAGCGCGGTCATGAAATTGGAATCGATTAACCCGTGACAGGGTAATTTCATGACCGTATGAGGCAGGCGCTTCGCTCTGCAGGAGATACATACCCCTATTTCTGTCTCGATAATACAAATTGTTTGACCTATAGGACAGTCCCTTCGTATTTAATCCAAATAGACGATGTCGTACGGGTGCTCGATCGTGCGCCGGCGGAACTCGCCGGGCGTCAGCTTCAAATATTGGCGGAATACTTTGCCGAAATAGCTTGGGCTGTCGAAGCCGCAGAGGGAGCCGATCGACTGAACGCTGGCGTCGGTTCTTCGCAGCATCGTAACCGCGGCTTCTACTCTTCTGCGCTGCAGGTATGCAAGCGGAGAGTCGTTCTCCTTATGCTGAAACAGCCTGCACAAGTAGGAGCGGGATACGCCGCAGTGCTCCGCGATATCCTCCAGCGAGATCGGCCGGGCAAGGTTGTCGCGCATGAACCTTTTCGCTTGCCGGATCGCCGTATGCGTGTCCGAATCCTTGGCGGCGTGGCTCGGATCCGAACGAAGAAGGGAGAGCATCCATCGGTACAGATGGACGGAAAGCTCGGCCGCATCCGACAGCCGGTCGACGGAGACGGCCCGGTAGAGGTCCCAGAACAGTGCGACCGTCAGCGATTCGGCGGATAGCGGGAACACCGTTCCGTGCTTGTCGACGATTCTATCCCACATGCGAACCGCATCCTCGCCGCGGGCGTTCAGCCAGACGAAGGCCCAAGGCTGCGTGCCTTCCGGCGGATAATAATACCGCTTCTCGCTCGGTATCCGGACGAGAAAACCGTTCCCTGCGGGAACGGCCAGCGTCTGTCCGTCCGTATCGACGCGGCCTTCTCCGCTCAACGTGTACTGGAAGACGACATGGCCTTTGTCGCTTCGGGCCCGGCAGTCGTTGCCGTAGCCGGCCGCGGCGTCCGTCGTCCAACCGAGCGAGTCTAACGTCATATAGGGCAAAGCTTCGGAAGGACGAAAGGCGAAAGAACCCGGTTTCAGCATGGCGTCTCACCTGGATAACATTTTTTTATTTATTATACTACATAAGGCCAATTATAAGGTGAATTTCATTTTCTCTATGAAACGGCGAAGTCAATATCGTTATAGAAAGTGGAATATGTTCAGATTGTCGCGGTTTTTCCCTCCTGATAAGATAAAGCCAACTTCAATACGCGTTCAACAAAGGAGCCGCGATCCTTATGACAGAGCTTCAAACGGAGTTCCAGACCCGCTGTATCAGCTCGCTTGCGAAAGTGTTTGCCGATGAGGCATTACCCGCTGCGCGCTGGCAGCGCGGAACGGCGCTGTGGTCGGAGACGTACGCCTTCCAGATTGCTTATCGTTCAGTAACTTCCCTCTACCCGATGCGCGTTGTCGTATCGTCCGAGCTCGACCCATGGACGAGCGTGCGTTCCGTCGGCCTGGCGCCATCGGAGCTGCCGGCTTACGCTCATTCGGACGATTACGTGCTGCGCAGGACGCCCGGGCTGTACCCCGATCCGTTGTACCCGCTCCCCGAGGACGGAATACGCGCTTATCCCGGGCAATGGCGAGCTTTATGGGTGTCGGTAGAGCTTCCGGCCAGATCGGCTTGGGAAGCAGCTGGATATCCTTTCGTAGAGGGCATCCGATCGTTCCCGATCGAGATCCGGTTCGAGGACGAGTCCGGAGCCGTTCTGGGCAGCGAGCGGTTCGTGCTGGACGTCGTGCCCGCCGAGCTGCCGGAGCAGAGATTAATTCATACGGAATGGATGCATTACGACTGCTTGGCCGCTTATTATAAAACCGACATTTTCGGCGAAAAGCATTGGGGGCTGATCGAGCGTTATGCGGAGAACGCGGTTCGCCACGGCATGAACATGCTGCTCACCCCGCTGTTCACTCCGCCGCTGGATACGGCGATCGGAGGAGAGAGGCCGACCGTACAACTCGTCGACGTCGAGCGGACGGCGGAAGGAGATTACCGCTTCGGCTTCGACAAGCTGGTCAGATGGGTGGGGATGTGCGACCGCGTCGGCATCCGCTACTTCGAATTTTCCCATCTGTTCACGCAATGGGGGGCCAAGCACGCGCCCAAAATCGTAGCGATGGCGACCGAAGACGGGGAGAGGAAGGAAAGGCGGATTTTCGGCTGGGAGACGGACGCGGCCGGCGAGCCTTACCGTCGGTTTCTGTCCCGATTCCTGCCTGCCCTGGATGGCTTTATTCGCGAGCACGGCTTGGAGGATAGATGCTACTTCCACGTCTCCGACGAGCCGAATCCGGCGCAGTTGGAAGATTACCGCAGCGCCAGCGCCATTCTGAAGGAACACTTGAGCGCTTATCCTTTTATCGAAGCTTTGTCGGATTACGGCTTCTACGAGCAAGGGCTCGTCCCGGTTCCGATTCCGTCGAACGACCATATCGAAGAGTTTCTGGACAACGGCGTTCCGGAGCTGTGGACGTATTACTGCTGCGGGCAATCGGTCGACGTATCCAATCGCTTCTTCAATATGCCGTCGGCCCGCAACCGGATTCTGGGCTATCAGCTCTACAAATACGGGATCAAGGGGTTCCTTCATTGGGGCTACAACTTCTGGAATACGCAGCAATCGCGGAAAGCGATCGATCCGTATCGGGTGACGGACGCCGGAGGGGCGTTTCCCTCCGGAGACGCGTTCGCCGTATACCCGGGGGCGGAAGGACCGCTGGATTCGATTCGATGGGAAGTGTTCCGGGAAGCGCTGCAAGATATGCGAGCATGCGAGCTGTTGGAATCGCTCGCCGGACGGGAAACGGTGCTGGAGTTGATCGACGCGGGTTTGCCGGAGCCGCTCACGTTCCGCAATTATCCGCGCGAAGCGTCTTGGCTGCTGGCCAAGCGGTCGGAGATCAACGAACGCATTGCGAAGCTGGCTGGCGCGTGAACGCCGCATCGGCTACCTTCGCGGACTGGGGAGGGAGAAAGGGAGACATGAAAGAGAAGTTGAAAATCGGCATGATCGGATTGGGGGCGCGCGGCGCCTCGCTGCTGGAAATGATCGTTCTCAACGCGAAGGACGTCGAGGTCGCGGCGGTATGCGATCTGTACGAGGATCGCCGGGCAGCGGCGGCGAACATAATCGAGCAAGCGGGAGGCAAGCGTCCGGCAACGGTCGCACGGTACGAAGACGTGCTGGCGATGGCCGACATCGACGCCGTCGTCATCGGCGCATCTTGGGACGCCCACATCGACATCGCCATTGCGGCGATGGAGGCCGGCACGTACGCGGCCTGCGAAGTCGGAGGAGCTTATTCGGTCCAAGAGTGCTGGAGATTGGTGGAAACGTACGAGAGAACGAAAACGCCGGTCATGCTGATGGAAAACTGCTGCTACGGCAGGGACGAGCTGTTGGTGCTGAACATGGTCAAGCAAGGCGTCTTCGGGGAGATCGTTCACTGCTCGGGGGGGTACCATCACGATTTGCGCGACGAGATCGCGGGCGGGCAAGAGAACCGGCATTACCGGCTGCAGGAGTATATTCACCGCAATTGCGAAAATTATCCGACCCACGAGCTCGGACCGATCGCTCGGGTGCTGGACATCAACCGCGGCAACCGGATGCTGTCGCTCGTCTCGGTAGCCTCCAAGGCGAGCGGGATGCAGGATTACATCAAGCGCCGGAAGGCCGAAGACCACCCTCTTGCCAAGACCCGTTTTCATCAGGGGGACATCGTGACGACGGTCATTCGCTGCGCCCGCGGCGAGACGATCGCGATTACGCTGGATACGACGCTGCCCAGATCGTATTCCCGCGGGTTTACGGTCAGAGGAACGGAAGGCATGTTCATGGAAGACAATCATTCCGTTTTCATCGACGGCGTTCACGACGAGCATCACGAGGATTGGAAGTCCCAGTGGGGCAACGCGGAAAGCTACTACGAGCAATACGACCATCCGATCTGGAAAAAATACGTTCGGGAAGGTGTCGTAGGCGGACATGGAGGGATGGACTGGCTTGTGTTCGCGGACTTCTTCGACTGCGTCAAAAAGGGCCGGCCGACGCCGATCGACGTCTACGATATGGCGGCCTGGATGAGCCTGTCCGCGCTGTCCGAGGAGTCGATCGCCTTGGGCGGACGTCCGGTCGCTTGTCCCGACTTTACGAACGGCAAGTGGGTTACGAGACGTTAGAGTCGACCGGTTGAAGCCGCGAAGACCCGGCGAACCGATCCATGCGCGAATCGGCAAACTTCGGGCATAGCCGGGAGAGCCGTCCGTTACGCAGCGCGAACGAAGAACGGAAGCCCGCCGGAGCCGTGATGCTCCGGCGGGCTTCGCGTTGACAATCTTCATCAAACCTTCATCGAACCTTGCTTGTATGAATTGGAATAATTCAGTATTCTATAGCTAATGTTTATTGACCGAACTCGGTCGAGAAAGAAAGGGAGATGGCAATGAGCAAAACCGTTCAGTTCGACTATTCCAAAGCGCTGCAATTCGTCGGCCAACACGAGATCGATAATTTGGCGCCGGCCGTCAAGCTGGCTCACGAGCAATTACATAACGGAACCGGAGCCGGTTCCGATTATCTGGGCTGGATCAATCTTCCGTTCGATTATGACAAGGAAGAGTTCGCGCGCATCAAGAGCGCCGCGAAGAAGATCCAATCCGATTCTGAAGCGCTAGTCGTCATTGGCATCGGCGGTTCCTATCTGGGCGCGCGCGCCGCGATCGAAATGCTGCAACACTCCTTCTATAACACGCTGTCGAAAGATCAGCGCAAAACCCCGCAAATTTTCTACGCGGGCAACAACATCAGCTCGACCTACGTGACGCATCTTCTGCAGGCGCTCGAAGGCAAGGACTGGTCGATCAACGTCATCTCCAAGTCGGGAACGACGACCGAGCCGGCGATCGCCTTCCGCATTTTCCGCGAAGCGCTCGAGAGCAAATACGGCAAGGAAGAAGCCCGCAAGCGCATCTACGCGACGACCGACAAGGCGCGCGGCGCGCTGAAGGTGCTCGCTACCGAGGAAGGCTATGAATCGTTCGTTATTCCGGACGACGTAGGAGGCCGCTATTCCGTGCTGACCGCCGTCGGCTTGCTGCCGATCGCTACGGCCGGCATCGACATCGAAGCGATGATGAAGGGCGCGCAAGACGCCGCAACCGCCTATAACAACCCGAACCTGAGCGAGAACCAGGCGTACCAATACGCGGCCGTCCGCAACGCGCTGTACCGCAAAGGCAAAGCGATCGAAATTCTGGTTAACTACGAGCCGGGTCTGCACTTCGTCTCGGAATGGTGGAAGCAGCTGTACGGCGAGAGCGAAGGCAAGGACTACAAGGGCATTTACCCGGCGTCCGTCGACTTCTCCACCGATCTGCACTCGATGGGGCAGTTTATCCAGGAGGGCAACAGGATCATTTTCGAAACGGTGCTCCAAGTCGGAGAAGTGTCCGATCAGATCGAGATCCGGAAAAGCGAAGACGACTTGGACGGCTTGAACTTCCTTGCCGGCCAGACGCTCGACTTCGTCAATAAGAAGGCGTTCCTCGGAACGCTGCTCGCGCACACGGACGGCAACGTGCCGAACCTGATCGTCAATCTGCCGGATATGAGCCCGTACACGTTCGGTTATATGGTTTATTTCTTCGAGATCGCATGCGGCGTCAGCGGCTACCTCCTCGGCGTCAATCCGTTCGACCAGCCGGGCGTCGAAGCGTATAAGAAAAACATGTTCGCGCTGCTCGGCAAGCCGGGCTTCGAGGAGCAGAAGCAAGCTCTGGAAGCTCGTCTGTAGTCGAATGCGAACATCAAAGGGCGCCTCCGGGCGCTCTTTTTTTCAAAAGCGGGCAAAACGCTTTTTATTATCCGCGGTTAAAGGAGCAGGTCGATGGAACGTTCATCTGCATTGCCGTCTGTTAGAGGAGGCGGAGCCGTATGGGTGGCCGTCGTTGCGGTTCTCGCCGTCCTGTGGGCCGGATCGCTGAATCCGTGGCTGACCTCGGCGGCGAGTTGGGTCGCGGTAACAGCGGGATGGATCATCGTAAAAAGGATCAAACGCACGATCGCCTCTGCGGAGGCTTGGGGCGCGATGGCTGCGTTGGCGCTTCTGGCCGCTATCGCATGGGCGTGCGGCGCGGCTCTCGTCCAGTTGAGGCTTATCCTGTTTAATCCTTTCGGACGGGGTTCGGCGTTCGGACAGACGCTGGAACCGTTAATCGGAGGAGGAGACTGGATCGTTGCCGCTGCGCTGGGGCTGCTCGTCGCGGCGATCGGGAGCGCCTGGCTGCTTTCGTCCGCCATCCCCTATGCCGCTGTGGATGCCGGCTTTCGGATTCACGCGATTGTTGTCCGGGCTTACCGGCATCTAAACCGGAACCGGGCAGTCGGCTCCTTCGCCGTTGCCGCTGGCGCGGTGACCGTCACGGCGGCAATGATCGGTTCGCATGCGGGGGCGCCTGTGCGGATCGTCGTCGGATTGGCGGCGGCCTATACGCAGCTCTATTGGCTTGCGCTATCCGATCGGCGTAAGCCCGAGTCCGAACAAGCGGCTTCGGGGAGCGGAGGCCCATCGAAAACGGTCCGGAGAAGCGGAAAAGTCGTGTTTGTTTCTTTAATTGCGTTTCACGCTATTTTTGTCGCCTTTTATATCTCGTTGTTTGGTGCGTTCTACGGTTGGAGTTGGCAGATTCCCGTCCTCTATGTCATCATATGGATCGGAGGCGCCGTCTGGGCCCTGATTGCTTGGCTTTTGGCGTTATCGCGAATCGCGTACGCTGCCGTCATGATTCTGCTTGGATTGGCATGCGCGCTGCTCCTGGGCATGATCGCCGGCATCTACGATTGGGAGATGTTGATCTGAAATCCGCTTTCGAAACGGATGTATAGGGGGAAGAGAGCCGAATGATCGATATTCATACGCATATTCTGCCAGGCCTGGACGACGGAGCGTCGGACTGGGACGATACGTTGAAAATGGCTCAAGCGGCCGTAGCGGAAGGAATAACAACGATTATCGCAACGCCTCATCATGCGAACGGCCGCTACGACAATCCGGCCACGGACGTTCGGGAGCGCGTCTCCCGGGCGAACGAGCGGTTGACGGCCGAGGGCGTGCCGGTCACGATCGCGTCGGGGCAGGAAATTCGCGTGCACGGCGATCTGCTGGACGCATGGCACAGGGGAGAGCTGCTCACGCTGGCCGACACCGCTTACGTGCTGATCGAAATGCCGTTCTCTCACGTCCCCAAGAACATGAAGGAGCTGATTCACGAGCTGGGCATCCTGAGGCTGCGACCGATAATCGCTCATCCCGAGCGCAATGCGGAAATCGCCGGGCGCCCCCGCCTGCTCGCCGAGCTGATCGAGCTCGGCGCTTGCTCGCAAATGACGACGCATTCGCTGCTAGGCGGCTTCGGACGGCAGGTTCGGCAAGCCGCATGGACGCTGTGCGAGAGCGGCCTCGTCCATCTCGTGTCGTCGGACGCCCATCATCCCGAGCGACGGGGATTTCGATTGCGGGAAGCCTACGGGGCGATTCGCGAGCGGATGGGCGAACCTTGGGAGGATTATTACAAGCGCAATGCGCGATGCGTGGCCGAAGACATTCCCTTCGACGGTCCGCCGTCGTCCACGGTGCCGGAGGATACGGTACTAAGACGCTTGATCTCCTTTTTTACCGGGACATCGCGATAATCGGAACGAAATTAATGCTGGAGAAGCAAGTACCCGGCAAAGCGACCGGGACTCGAAGGAGTCGAACGGGCAATCGTTAACGACCGAATAGAGGGGAAACCTTATAAAAGGAAAAAAAAGGAGGGGGGAAATCGGCAAATCGCCGAAATATTTTAGATTTCGATCCAAATGTAAGCGGTTTCAGATTCGGCGATGAATTTAACGGCCAAAACGTTGCATCCCTTCGCAAAATGGTTGAATCTTCCTAGATTTCACCGAATGGCTGTCCTAAGTCCCTCTTTTTCCCTGTTTGAAAATGCGATTCTTCTCGTCTTCGCGTCCAAACAATCGACACGAACTTTCGAAATCCTTGACTGGGCAAGGGCGAGCGGAGGCGGGAACGTTCTCCGGACGAAGGGTCTATAGTCTGAATAGGACCTCGCGGAAGTAGAGCGCTTCCATGGGATGAAATGGCGCCTCTGCACTCCCGAAAAGACGGTTTGCCGATTGCGGTCGACTGCTAAAAATGAGCAGGAATGGCTAATAGGCATCATGTCTTTAATCCCTCTTGGATTTCGATTTTCTATGTCATACTTAGTTCAAATCGTGGCAACACCCGGTTGGCGACGACTCGATGACGAATCGGGTAGAGGAGAAAAGTTCAAAACTTCTACCGCAAGCGAAGGTGATTGGAGATGAACGTTTCGAATCCGGCGCAGAAGCAGAAGCAGGAGAGGCTGAAGCTTTTTTTGGAAAGGCTCTCGCAGGACGCTTCTCTGATCCGCCGTCACGATTCCGCAAGCGCGTGGTCGTGGGAAGAACTTCTGTCCTACACCGGATACGATCTCCGGGATGGAACGGTCGACGTGGCCGAGCTTGTTTCCCTGGCGTTAGGGAAGCTCGGAATAGACGCCGACACGAAGGCGATGATGGAGTATATTTTGAATGGCGGAACGGTCGGAGACTTTATGAATGCCGAGTGGCATAGACCCGAAGCGGCCGATATGAACGTCTCCGATCAAGCTTGCGACGGTGGATAGGCGATGAGGTTCGTTCGCGAAACGAATGGATTTGCCGGAGGGGGCGGCGCTTCGTCCGGATCATTTCGATCATGCAGGGCGGGGGAAGCTACGCTCTTGTCCCTAAAGCATGAGCTCCGATAAAAACGACATGCTCCGATCAAAGGACGATGCAGTCGTTTTTACTTGGCCCAAAAGTTCTCGTTTCGAATAATAAAATTCTAATATTATTCTAATTGAACTAATTTTCAAGCTTAAAAAGCAAGAGAACATTACGAGCGACGGAGGAAACAAGATGGAACTGAAACAATACTGGCTCATCGTCAAAAAAAGACTGCTCCTGATCGCCCTGATCGCGACCGTCGTCTGCTTGAGCGTCGGCATCTATTCCTACTATTTCATCGCGCCGCAATATCAGGCGTCGGCCAAGCTGATCGTCAACCAGTACAAGGATAGCAGCTCCTTGCTTCCGAGCATCGACGTCGGCTCCATTAACTCCACGATCGGCCTCATCAAAACCTACAAAGAGATTATTAAGACGCCGCGCATCATGAAAAGCGTCAGCAAGGATTACCCCGAGCTGAACCTGACCTACGGCGATCTGATCGGCAAGGTGAGCGTAAGCTCGGTGAACGAAACGCAGGTCATGTCGATCTCCGTCCGCGACCGTTCCTACGAGCGGGCGGCCAAGGCGGCCAACGCGGTGGCGGTCGTTTTCCAAAAATCGGTTCCCGAGCTGATGAAGGTCGACAACGTGTCCGTCCTGGATTTCGCCGATCCCATGGAAGCGCGAGGCCCGGTCGCTCCGAATCCGAAAATGAACATCGCAGCCGCGTTCCTGCTGTCGCTCATGCTGGGCGTGGGCCTCGCTTTCCTGTTGGAATATCTGGACGACACGATCAAGACGGAGGAGGACATCGAAGCGCTGTTCCAAGTGCCGGTTCTGACCGCGATTCCGAGGTTCAAGGAGAAGGACGCGTCCGAACGCGGAGGCGGCCAAGTACAGCTGCGAACAAACGGGAGGGAAAACCATGTCTCGTTATAAGTGGAGCGTCATTACGGACGCGAATCCGAAATCTCCGATTTCAGAAGGGTACCGAATGCTGAGGACCAATGTCGAGTATTCGGCGATCGACCAGACGCTGCAAGTGATCATGGTCACCTCCTCCAAGCCGGGAGAAGGCAAGAGCACGACGTGCGCCAATCTGGCCGTCGCTTTCGCCCAGACGAGCAAGAAGGTGCTGCTGATCGACGCGGATATGCGCAAGCCGTCGCAGCATCATCTGTTCGGAAAGTCGAACCGGATCGGCCTGACGACCGCCCTGTTCCGGCAAAAGGAGCTGCAGGACGTGATTCAACAGTCGAATACGGACAATCTGGCGATCATCCCCGCCGGCCCTACGCCGCCGAATCCGTCGGAATTGCTAGCTTCCAAGCGGATGGCCGCGCTGCTGGAGACCGCGAGGGAACGATACGATGTCGTGATCATCGATACGCCGCCGCTTATGTATGTAACGGACGCGCAGATCGCGGCCGCCCAGAGCGACGGCGTCATTCTCGTCGTCGAAGCCGGCAAGGTGAAGAAGGACGTCGCGCTCAGGGCGAAAGCGTCGCTGGACCACGTGAAGGCCAGATTGATCGGCGTCGTGCTCAACAACGTTCCGCGCAAGCACTCGGACAGCTATTACTACTATTACGGCGATCGAAGCGATGCCTGAACGAAGGTGCTAGGCGCGGAACGCTTGTACGTAAGGTAATGTCTCCTGCACCTCTATCACCGGAGGCACTCGGTCATGCTGTGGGTCAGCCGACCTTAGACGTACATCGTCGAGGGTATGACGTGAGGGAGGGTTAAATGCCCATATTTAAAGCGAAGGGCGCTGTCCCGCATGCAGATACGCAGGGTAGGGGCGAACTAGATGATCAAAGAAGCGAGAAGCGTTCATTCGTCGATCATACTTCGCACAGCTTTACTTGCTCGCGGGACAGCCCCGAGAACATAAATCAAAAAGATAGGTGAGATCAAAATGGTGAGAGTGAAAAAAGCGATTATTCCCGCCGCAGGTCTTGGCACCCGTTTTTTGCCGGCCACGAAAGCGATGCCCAAAGAGATGCTTCCCATTGTTGATAAGCCGACCATCCAATATATCGTCGAGGAAGCGATCGAATCCGGCGTCGAGGACATTATCGTCGTCACGGGCAAAGGCAAACGGGCGATCGAAGACCATTTCGACATCGCGTTCGAGTTAGAGCACACGCTGGAGGAGAAAGGGAAGCTGGACATTCTGGAGAAGGTCCGCAAATCCTCCCAGGTTAATCTGCATTATATCCGGCAAAAGGAGCCAAAGGGGCTCGGACACGCCGTATGGTGCGCGCGCAATTTCATCGGCGACGAGCCGTTCGCGGTGCTGCTCGGGGACGATATCGTGGAGGCCGAGGTGCCCTGCACCCGGCAGTTGATCGAGCAGTTCGAACAAACGGGCCGTTCGATTATCGGCGTGCAGACGGTAGACGTGGATCAGACGCACCGCTACGGGATCGTCGATCCGGGCGAGAGGACGGACCAGCTGTACCGGGTCAACCGCTTCGTGGAGAAGCCGCCCCAAGGACAGGCGCCTTCCAATCTGGCCATTATGGGCCGGTACGTGCTGACTCCCGAAATCTTCGAGTATTTGGGTCGGCACGAGCCGGGCGCGGGTGGAGAAATCCAACTGACCGACGCGATTCAGAAATTGAACGAGGATCAAGGCGTTTACGCGTACGATTTCCAAGGCGTTCGCTACGACGTGGGCGAGAAGATCGGCTTTATTATGACAACGATCAATTTCGCGCTGCGCAATCGCGATTTAAGGCACGTATTGATGACAGAACTGGAGGAGATCATGGAGCGCGAGCTGATGAAGCAGTTGATTTCAGGAAGGGGCGATAGATAATGACCCCGTACCGGGATGACGCCGCAGGAGCTTTGGAGTACTGCCCGAACGAAGTGGAGCAACGGGAGCCCCTACGAAGTTTGACTTTGTACCCGATCATAAAGCGTACCGTCGACATTCTGGGTTCGACCTTCGGATTAATCGTGCTTAGTCCCTTGTTCGCGGCGGTTGCCGTCGCGATCAAATGGGAGGATCCCAAAGGCCCCGTTTTTTTCTCCCAAACCCGAATAGGCAAGAACGGTAAGCCGTTTCAGATTTATAAATTCCGTTCGATGTGCGTCGACGCGGAGGAAAAGCTGAAAAATATGCGCGACAAGAACGATATCAGCGGTCCGATGTTTAAGATAAAAGAAGATCCTCGCATTACGAAGGTCGGAAAATTTATCCGAAGGACGAGCATCGACGAGCTGCCGCAATTCCTCAACGTGCTTAAGGGAGAAATGTCGCTGGTTGGTCCCAGGCCTTCGGTCATTTGGGAAGTCGATCAATATACCAATCACGACAAGAAACGCTTGGCCGTAACTCCGGGCTGCACGGGTCTGTGGCAGATCAGCGGAAGAAACGAGCTCGGCTTCCATGAAATGTTGGAATTAGACCTCGCCTATATCGAGAAAAAATGTATTTGGTTCGATATGCGAATCATGCTGAAGACGGTCAAAATCATGATTTCCTCGAAAGGCGCGTACTAGACTGCCGAATGGGGGAGACAACATGGCGAGAGTTCTTCATCTGTCCGAGTATACGAAGGGCGGCGTCGGGACTCACCTTAACGAAGTCCTCAAGTACCAATCGAGCCGTTACGACATTTATTTGATGGCCTCCGAGCATAAAGCGAGCAGGGAAGCGCTGCGAATCCGTCCGGATCGGCTGATCCTGTACCCTTACCGAAGGCATCCGAAATACTTTCTGAAGGCGATCAGATCGATTCGGAAGACGGTCAACGAGATCCAACCGGATATCGTGCATGTGCACGGGACGTTCGCGGGCGTTTTTCTGCGAACGTTGTTTTTTTTCAGGAGGAAACGTCCCGTCGTCGTCTACTGCTCGCATGGCTGGGCTTTTCTGATGGACACGAAATCCTGGAAGCGCAAGCTGTTCGCATGGGCGGAGAAGATTCTGTCGCTGCGAACGGACGCCATCATCCACATCTCCAAGCACGAATACGCGATGGCGATGAATTACGGGCTGCCCCCGCGCAAATCGGTCGTCGTGTATAACGGCGTGTCCGGCGCCTCCGCCGACGCGGCAGTCTCGCCGTTTCCCGTCAAGCCGGACAAGATCAACCTGCTCTTCGTCGGGCGCTTCGACCGGCAAAAGGGGCTGGATCTTCTGCTCGACGTGTTCAACGAGCAGCGGTTTCCGCACATCGATCTGTATTTGGCCGGCGATTCCGTGCTGAAACAGAGCGAGCACCGGTATCCGGACAACGCGATCCGGCTCGGCTGGGTGGAGCATTCGGAGATCGACCGCTACATGAAAGCCTGCGACGCCGTTATCGTCCCGTCCCGCTGGGAGGGATTCGGCATCGTCGCGATCGAGGCGCTGCGCAACGGCAAGCCGGTCATCGCCAGCAACCGGGGCGCGCTTCCGGAGATCGTCCGGCACGACGTGAACGGATACGTGTTCGATTTCGACCGCAAGGAGCAGCTTGCCAGTATTTTGCGGACGTTGGACAAGCGCAAGCTGGAGGAGATGGGGCGTGCCGGCGAGCGCATTTTCAACGAAAAATTCCATTCCGGCCTCATGAACCAGCAGATCGAACGGCTGTACGACGCGGTTCTGAGCCGGCCGGACGAACGGTATTCCGCAACCGTCAAGAAATACGTTTAAGCGCGGGAGTGGAGAGCAGGTGAATGGAACATGCGCAACGATCCGGCAATGTCCGGGGTCACGGACGGCAAAACCGGCGGCAACCAGATGCTCTGGGCGCTGTATCTCGTTTTTTTGCTGCTGCTGACCGTCTATCAGGATTTCCCCTTAGTCAATGTCATCGGCGAAATCGGCCGATCGCCGATCATTTTGCTGTTTCCGCTGTTCGTCGTCTGCGAGGCGGCAATGTTGGCCAAACATAAGCGGGTGATGCACGGATCGAAGCTGCAGCGGTATTTGCTCGTTTTTATCGTTTATTTGAGCTTTATCAGCATCGCTTACGTGCTCGCGCAATTTTTGCAAGGAAGCTACAGCTTCGGGCAGGAGAACCTGCTGGGCAAGGCGGTCAAGGTGCTGATCTATTTCGTGCTGATTCTGCTCTACGTCAGGCACATGCAGCTGCTGTTCGCGAAGATCGGCAGCCGGCGCGTGCTTTACGTCTGCTTCTTCGCCGTCGTCGCGCTGCTGACGGTCATTATGATCGCGGAGCTGGCAAGCATTCCGAACGCGCTGGCGCCGCTGCACGCGGGGAGCCATCCCTACTGGCGGGTCAGGCTGCTCACCTCGGAGAGCAGCACGACCGGCACGATCGTCGTCGTCTATTCGGCGATTCTCGTCTATTTGTCCCGGGATTTGAGCGGACCGGCCAAGGCGCTGTCCTTCGCGTTCGTCGCCGGGTTTTTCCTGTTTTATCTATTCGTGACGGGCTCGAAGGGGTTTCTGATCGTCGTTCTGCTGACGATCGTCGTCACGATGGCGAAATTTCTCGATTTTCGGAAGAAGAGAAACTTCCTTCTGCTCCTGGCGGCCGCGGGGGCGATGTATTTGTTCGTTTCCCATTTCTCCGCCGGCGTGCTGGGCTCGTTAAGCAACGACATCGAGAACTACACGTCGTCCTATACGAGAATGGGCACGATTCTCATCGCGCTGTCCACCGTCGCCCATCATCCGCTTGGCGTGGGCACGGGAGCTTATCTGATGTATTTCGATCAGTACGTGGACGGCGCGATCGGCGTGATGTCGCGGTTTTATTACGATACGTTCGGGATCGGCCAGATCAACGCGGGGGAACTGCTGCAGTATTCCGGCACGGACCGGAACGTGGGCGTGAAATCGGGCTTTTTCCAATGGGTCATGTTCGGGGGAATCGCGGCCGTCGTCTTCTTCTATCTTGTTGCCGCAAGTCTGCTAAGGAAGGCGAAGACCAGTTCCATCCTGTTTCCCGCATTGATTTTCGTGCTGCTGTCCCTGCTTTTCGTCGCGCTGGAGATCAAGTACGAAATCTGGCTGTTTTTCGCTTTTGTCAGCTATGCCACGACAAGGAGGGCGGAGACATGAAAATATTGCTCGTGTGCAGCGATTTTCCGTATCCTCCGAACCACGGCTTAAGGGTGGATACGTGGGGAAGGATCAAGGCGCTCGCCGAGCTCGGCTGCAAGCTGCACCTGGTCGTATGCGGCAAGCAGCGGCCGGGCGACGCGGACATCAAGGCCGTCGGCGATTACGTCGAGGAGATCGTGCTCTGCCCGCGAAGGAGCAAGCTTGCCGACGCGCTTCGGCTCGTCCCGATGCAGGCCCAGTCGAGAGCCGAGCTGGGCCGCATTCCGCTGGCGGACGATTACGATTACGTGCTGCTGGAGGGGGACTACGTGTACCCGATCCTGAACAATCCGCGGATCAGGCGCGAGAGGGCGATCCTGCGGGTGCACAACGACGAGGCGGTCTATTTCAAGGCGCTGGCGAGAAGCGCCACAAGCCTGCTGCACAAGCTGTACTATCGGATGGAAAGCGGCAAATTCGCGGCGCTGCAAAAAAAGATGCGGACAAGGATCGACAAGTATCTGTTCATCTCCAGCAAGGAGTTCGAACGGTTCCGCGCGCTCGATCCGGCGGCCCAGAGCCTGTTCCTTCCGCCCCCGGTCGACGGGGAGGCGTTCCGGGCCGGCTCGTTCCGGACGCGGCACGTCGTGTTCGTCGGATCGCTGTTCATGCCCAACAACCGGGAAGCGATCGAATGGTATTTGGCCCATATTCACCCGGGGCTGCTGGACGTGCCGGGCTACAAGTTCGTCGTGGCCGGCAACAGCCGCAACCAGGGCCTGGGCTGGCTTGAAGCGCACGATCTGACGAACGTGGAAGTGTACGACACGCCGGCCAGCCTGGAGGACATCTACGCGAACGGATATCTGTTCGTCAATCCGATGCGCAACGGGGCGGGCGTGAAGCTGAAGACGATCGAAGCGATCCAGAACGGCCTGCCGATCGTCTCGACCTCGGTCGGCTGCGAGGGCACCGGACTGATCGACGGCGAGCATATGCTGCTGGCCGACGAGCCGCGGCATTTTCTCGGGCACGTCAAGACGCTGCTTGCCGATCCCGCCAAGGCCCAAGCTTTGCTGGAGGCGTCGCAGCATTTTATTCGCGGGCAATACGACCACAAGGAAGTTCTGAAAAGGTATCTGCAATCGTTAAATGCCAAGATATCAAGCTAAGCGGGTGAAGCGAATGGACAGAGGCAGAACGAACGTCTTGTTCGTGACCCATGCGGACAAGAAGGGGGGCGCGGAGCAGAGCCTGATTCATCTGATCAATTATTTGGATACGTCCAAATACCGGATCTACTTGCTCTGTCCCGGAGACGCCTCCTATTTGCACGAGATTCGAACGGAGTACGAGCTTTTTCCGCTGCGTCTCAACAGCATCAAGAAAAGGCTCGGCTTCGGTTATCTGGAAACCGTCCTGCGCATGCGGGCGTTCGTGAAGAAAAAACGCATCGACATTATTCACGCCAACGGCTGGCGAGCGCCTTGGTATGCGGCCCCGCTTAAGTTCATGGCGAGCAGCAAACTCGTCTGGCACCACAGGGACTACACTCATCTGCGCATGTTCAATCGGGTGCTGCCCCGGTTTTTCGATCAGGTGATCTGTATTTCGCGCTTCGTCGCGAGCTCCGTCCAAGGCGGCAACAAGACGATTATCTACAACGGCGTCGATCCGGAGACGTCGCGAATGCCGAAGAGCCGCAAGTTCATGGAGGACGATACGCTCGTCATCGGGACGTTCGGACGGATCGTGGAATGGAAGAGATACGATCTCGTGATCGAGGCCGTCAAGAAGCTCGCCGACAGCAAAGCCTACAACTGGAAGCTGCTGATCGTGGGCGACGCGTCCGTCGACGGATCGGAGAGCTATTATGCCGATCTGGTCCGCAAAGTCCGCGACTACGGGCTGGAGGAGAACGTGGTTTTTTACGGTTATAGCCCGAGACCGCTAGACGTGATGAAGGAGTGCGATCTGACGATCAACTTCTCGCTGAACGAGCCGTTCGGAAGAGTCATTATCGAATCGATGCTCGCGCGCACGCCGGTGATCGTATCGGATTCCGGAGGCGCGCCGGAAATCGTCGAAGAGACGAAGGGCGGCTGGATCGTCAAGGACGGGGACGTCGGGGCGCTGTACCGGACGATCCGGCTCGTGTACAGCAAAGCCGTCGATTATCAGGAGCTTGCCGAACGGGGGTACGATGCCGTCATGAGCGAGTTTAATATGAACGCGATCGCCAGAAAGGTAGAGACGGCCTACCGTTCGCTGCTGGCCGCGGGCGGCGCGGCGGAGACGGCGGGGTAGCGCATGGGTATCCCGTTCCGTCAGATTCGCTTCGGCAAGCTGCTCGCCGTGCTGAAGGGCGCCGTCGTGTTTCCGGTCAAGGCCGATTCGGCCGGCCGCCTGAGCCGGATCGCGGGCAAGCTGTCGATCTCGAACAAAGGAAAGCTGATCGTCGGACGAAGCGTTTCCTTCCATGCCAAGCCGTTCCCGTCGTCCATCTCGGTGGGCAAGGGAGCCAGGTTGTGGATCGGCGATAACGTGTTTTGCAATTACGGGCTGGACATCGGCTGCACGGCCTCGATCCGGATCGGCAGCCATACGATCATCGGCCCGATGGTCAACCTGATCGACGCGAACTTCCACCCGGTGGACGCGGAGGACCGTTCCGGGAGCAAGGCGATCGTCGTCGAGGACAACGTCTGGATCGGCAGAGGCTGCATCGTGCTTCCCGGCGTCACGATCGGGTCGGGCAGCGTGATCGCCGCGGGCAGCGTCGTGACGCGGGACATTCCCGCGAACGTGCTGGCCGGCGGCGTTCCGGCCAAGGTCATCCGCGAGCTTTCCGTGCCGGAGGGCTGGATTCGCAGAAGCGCGCAAGGAGCGTATACGAGATGAAAGTATGGATGTGGCCGAAGTACAGCGAGTTGAATTTGTACAACAATTTATTGACGGATTCGCTTAGCGGAGCGGGGGTGGAAGTGATGGACCTGACGCACGGCAAGCTCGCGCTGCGGGTCGCGCGGGCGAAGCCGGGAGACGTCGTCCACGTGCACTGGATGCACCATGCCTACCAGAATCGCAATCCGCTGCTGTTCGTCGCCAAGTCCGCCCTGCTCCTGACGACGCTGCTCGTTCTGAAGGCGAAGCGGGTGCGGCTGGTCTGGACGCTGCACAATCTGTATCCCCACGAGGTGAAATACCGGCGGATGGAGCGCGCGATGCGAACGCTGATCTGCCGGTTCTGCTCCAGGCTGATCGTCGCGTCGGAAGCGGCCAAGCGGCAGGCGATGGCGGAGTTCGGCGTGCCGGCAAGCAAGCTGACCGTCGTAAAGCACGGCCACTACGCGGACGCGTATAAGCCGAATGGCATGGACTTTAGGCGGCTGTACGGCTTAGGCGAAGACGCCGAAGTCTATCTGTTCCTCGGAGCCATCAAAGCCTATAAGGGCGTCGAGGAGCTGATCGAAGCTTATCGCGCGGTCAAGACGGAAAACTCCTGCCTGATTATCGCGGGCAAGGCGGATCGGGAGATGGAGGCGTACCTTCGGAACGTGAAGGATACCGCGAACCTCGTTCTGGATATGCGGTTTATTCCGAACGAGGAGGTGGCCGACTTGATCGGAGCCGCCGATGTCATGGTGATGCCCTATAAAGAGATTACGACATCGGGCTCCGCGATTCTCGGCCTCAGCTTTAGAAAGCTGGTCGTCATGCCGGACAACGGCTTTATCGACGAATATTTCGGGGAGGACATGGTCGTCCGCTACGATCCCGGCGACGCCGGCGGATTGGCGGATGCGATGGAGACGGCTATGCGGAGCGTCAAGGAAGGGAGGTCGCCGGACTACGACCGGGCGCTGGGGCAGCTCGAATGGGGCGCGATCGCCGAGCGGATCAAAAACGTGTATCAAGGACGGGATGAACGATGAAGGTAACGGTGGCCATCTGCACTCACAACCGGGCGAAGGATACGGCGGAAGCGATCGGCAGCGTTCTGGTTCAGGACTTCGACAAGAAGAAGCTCGAGATCGTCGTCGTGGATAACGGCTCGACGGACGATACGGCGGAGACGGTCAACGGCTTGCGGCAGCGGCACGGCGCGAGAATCCGCTACGTGTTCGAGCCGAAGCTGGGGCTGTCGACGGCCCGCAACCGGGCGATCCGCGAAGCGGAGGGAGAATTGATTCTGTTTCTCGACGACGACGCGCTGGCGGGAAGCCAATGGGTGCGGCATATCGTCGATGTCTTCGCGAGGGACCCGGCGATCGGCTGCGTCGGAGGCAAGATCGATCCGCTATGGGAAGGCGAGGAACCGAACTGGATTCCGGCGGAATACCGGTCGGTGTTCACCATTCTCGATTACTCCGGCGTCGTCGCGGAGATGCCCGCGCCCGCGATTCCTTACGGCGCGAACGTCGCGTTCCGCCGAAGCGTGTTCGAGGACGTCGAGCCGTTCCGAGAGGATCTTGGCAGAGTCGGCCGCAACCTGCTGTCGAGCGAGGAGAGCGAGCTCATCGCCCGGCTTCGCGCCCGATACAAAGTTTACTACACGCCCTATGCCTCGGTCAGGCATAAGATCGCCAAGGAACGCACGACGAGGAAGTGGTTTCTGAAGCGGATGTTCTGGCAAGGGGTAAGCGACGCGGTCAAGCGGCGGGATGCGGGCGCGACAGCCGTCCTGAAGCATGCCGTTCGCATGGTTCAGGCGATCGGAACGTCGCTGCTGTCGATATTCCAATACAAGAGATTTATCCGGCAGATCGTGAAGGTTTGTTACCGCAACGGGGCGTTGGTCGGCATTCTTCGCTATGGCGGCAGGAGCTAAGGCGATGGCGCAGCTGGCGATCAGGAGGGCGTGGAAGGGCGGCGGACTCGTCCAGACGATGCTGCGCACGAGCGCGACCAACTTTCTCATGATGGCGATCGCCACGCTGACGTCGATCGTGACCGCCCGCATGTTCGGCGTCGTCGGCAAGGGCGAGCTGTCCGCCATCCTGTTCTGGCCGACGCTGCTGGCGGGATTGGTCGGCTTCGGGCTTCCGACCTCGCTCATCTACAATCTGAAGCAATCGCAAGCCGGCGGGGGCGAGCTCGTCAGGGCGGGCTTTCTGTTTCAGATCCCCGTCAGTCTCGTCGCGGGGTTCGTCGCTTGGCAGGGGCTTCCGTTCTGGCTTGCGGACTATCCCGAGCCGGTCGTGCGGACGGCCCGCTGGTTTACGGCGCTGATGCTGCCGACGATTCTCGCGGCCAACCTGGTGGCCGCCCTGGCTCAGAGCGCGAACCGATTCAATGTCTACAACGGCGTGCGGCTGTACGGCCCGCTGTTTAATCTGCTCGGCCTGCTCGCGCTATGGACGGCGGGCCATCTCAGCCTCGTCTCCGCCGCGGCCGTGTTTCTGGGGACGAGCCTGCTCGTCCTGCTCTGGTCGCTGTACGGCATGAGGGACGCGCTGCGAATCGACTGGTTCGGCGGCCTGCGGAATACCGCGCCCGCCAAGGCGTTATTCGGCTACGGCAGCAAGGTGTTCGGCGTGGAGCTGCTCGGCACGCTGTATTCCCAGTTCGACAAGCTCGTCATCCTCTCGATGCTGACCGCCAAGGAGCTGGGCCTGTATACGGTCGTCTACGCGTTGTCCCGCGTCTTCAACGTCGTGCAGACCGCCGTTTCCAGCGTCGTTTTTCCGAGGGTGACGGGCTTGGATAAGGAGCGGATCGTGGACACCGTCGGACGGGCGTTCCGTCTGTCCCTGCTCGTCATGGCGATCGTGCTCGCGCCGAGCCTGCTCATCGGGCGGTTCCTGATGGGGCTTCTGTTCGGCGAGCCGTTCCTGGAAGCGGCGGGCGCCTTCTATCTGTTGTCCGTCGAATGCATCATCGGCGGCGGCTCCTGGATTCTGGCCACGGCGTTCAACGCGGCGGGACGGCCGGGGCTCGTGCTCGTCAGACAGGCGATTTCGCTGGCGGCCACGATCGGATTGTTTTTTGTTTTCACCCCGCTGTACGGTTTGAACGGGATCGCACTCGCGCTGTTGATCGGAGCCGCGATCCGCCTGACCGTTACGCTGGTCGCGATGCGAATGGCGTTCGGCGTCAAGGCGGGGAGCTTGCTGTACGATAAAAACGACCTGCGGTTTCTGATCGAGCGGGTCAGAGAGAAAGGGCGTCGCAAAGGAGAGAGTGGACATGCCAACTGAACGGAAAGCTCATCCGATGGACGGGCTGAAGGAGCGGCTTAGCCAGATTTTGCAGGCGATTCCTCCCGGCTCGAGCATCTATTACATCGACTATCCGGTTTACAATAACGGCGGCGATCTGTTGATCATGAAAGGGGCGGAGGCGTTCTTCCGGGACAACGGCATTCGCGTGAAGGCGCGGTACAGCGTGCTCGATTTCCCCGACAGGCTGAGCATTCCTGGAGATCAGATCATCGTGCTTCAGGGCGGGGGCAACTTCGGGGACCTGTATCCGGCGCATCAGAGGCTGCGGGAGAAAATCGTGTCCGATTACCCGTTCCATCGCATCGTGATTTTGCCGCAGACGATTTTCTACAGGGAGGAGGGCCAGTTCGACCGGACGGCCCGCGTGTTCAAAAGGCACAGGGACGTCCATCTGTTCGTCCGCGATCCGTCGTCTTTCGCGATGGCGGCCAAGAAGTTCGAACGCTGCTCCATCTACTTGTCTCCCGATATGGCGCACCAACTGTGGCCGATTCGGCCGGCGGCCAGCCCCGGCAAGGAACTGCTCTGCTTTTTTCGGACCGACATCGAGCGGACGGGCGAGCAGGGGCGGCTGGAGACGAACGCGCAAGGCGACTATTTGGACTGGAGCTCCCTCTATAACAAGGTGGAGAGAAAGTCGATCTCGATGATCGGAAAAATGATAGCCAAAGGCGGCGGGCCTCTGCCGCTTCATGCGATCTGGGACCGGTACAGCGATTATTTGGTGGAGAAGGCGATCAAGCGCTTCAGCGCGTATCGGCGGGTCCAAACGTCCAGGCTGCACGGGCATATCCTGTCCTGCCTGCTGGACAAGCCCAACGGCCTGCTGGACAACTCGTACGGCAAAAATTCCAGCTATTATCATACTTGGACGAGCGGGATTCCCACCGCAAGATTGGAGGCTATGCCATGAAAATCGTGCTTCTGTCCGGCGGCTCCGGCAAGCGCCTGTGGCCGCTGTCGAACGAGTCCCGTTCCAAGCAGTTTCTGAAGGTGCTGAAGAACGGGCGGGGCGAACGGGAATCGATGGTCCAGCGGGTATGGCGGCAGATTACGGCGGCCGGTCTCCGCGACGACGCGGTGATCGCGACCGGCAGGTCGCAGACGGAGATGATCCAGAGCCAGCTCGGCGGCGAGGTCGAGCTCGTCGTCGAGCCGGAGAGACGGGATACGTTCCCCGCGATCGCCTTGGCCGCCGTTTATTTGTATTCGGTCAAAGGCGTCGGCCTCGGAGAGACGGTCGTCGTCATGCCGGTCGATCCGTACGTGGAGGAATCGTTTTTCGTTAAGACGAGAGAGCTTGACCCCGCCTTGCGGCAATCGGGGGCCGATCTGGCGCTCATGGGCGTGAAGCCGACGTTCCCTTCCGAGAAATACGGCTATATCGTACCGGAGCCGGAGCCGGAGGGCGGGGCGATGCCGGATAAGCCGTTCGTCAACGTAAGCAGCTTCAAGGAGAAACCCCGCAAAGAAGAAGCGGCTGCGATGATCGACCGGGCAGCGCTTTGGAACTGCGGGGTTTTCGCGTTTAAGCTCGATTTTCTGATCAACATCCTGATCGCCTACGAGCTGCCGATCCAGTACGACGAACTTCTGAAGCAATACGGCAGGCTGCCGAAAATCAGCTTCGACTACGAGATCGCGGAGAGGAGCCGGCATATCGTGGCGCTGCCGTACGCGGGGGATTGGAAGGACCTCGGCACATGGAACACGCTGACGGAGGAGATCGACAGTCCGCTGACCGGCAACGGAACGATCGCGGGCGATTCGCGCAACACGCACGTCGTCAACGAGCTGGACATTCCGATCACGCTGCTGAACCTGTCCGACGTCGTCGTCGCGGCCAGCCCGGACGGCATTCTGGTGGCGGACAAGGCGGCCAGCCCGTTGATCAAGGAGGTAATGAAGCATTCGGAACAGCGCCCGATGTACGAGGAGCGACGCTGGGGCGGCTACCGGGTGCTCGATTACTTGAAGTATCCGGACGGAACGGAAGTGCTGACGAAGCGCATCCGCGTCGCGCCCGGCCGCAACCTCAGCTATCAATATCACGAGCTCAGGGACGAGGTGTGGACGATCGCCGCCGGCCGCGGGGAGATGGTGCTCGGCGGCAGGAGGTTTCCGGTGAAGCCGGGTGACGTCGTGAAGATTCCGCGCGCCTGCAGGCACAGCTTGAGGGCGGAGGCGGAGGCGGAGCTGGACGTCATCGAGGTGCAAACCGGATCCGAGCTGATCGAGGAGGACATCGTCCGGCTCGCGTTCGACTGGGACGAAATCTTGCAGATTTGCGCGGCGGAAGGAGCGCTGGCGCTTCTGCGTCATCCCGATGGGGCTTTCGGCACGACTTCATAATCAGAGGAGAGTTGCGGGTATGAACATTGCGATAATCGGCACCGGCTACGTCGGACTCGTCTCTGGCGTTTGCTACGCGAAGCTTGGCCATCGCGTCGTCTGCGTGGACAAGGATCCGGAGAAGATCGCCGTCCTGAACTCCGGCGGCATTCCGATCTACGAGCCGGGACTGAAGGAGATGGCCGCCGAAAGCCGGCTTGCGGGCCAACTCGTCTTCACGACCGACCTGGCGTTCGCGGTGCGCCGCTCCGACATCATCATGATCGCGGTCGGCACGCCTCCGCTCCCGAGCGGGGAGGCCAATCTCGCCTATATCGACCAAGCGGCGATCGAAATCGCGGAGGCGATGAACGGCTACAAAATCGTAGTCGTCAAGAGCACCGTTCCGGTCGGTACGAACGAGCGCCTCGCGAAATTGATGCGGTCGCGCACGATCATGCGCTTCGATAGCGTTTCGCTGCCGGAATTCCTGCGCGAGGGCTCGGCCGTCGAGGACACGCTCCGGCCCGACCGGATCATCGTCGGAGCGGAATGCGAAGGCGCCGCCGAGCAAATGATCCGGCTGCACGAGCCGCTGACCGGGCAGATCGTCGTGACCGATATCCGCAGCGCGGAAATGATCAAGTACGCGTCGAACGCGTTTCTCGCCACGAAAATATCCTTCATCAACGAAATCGCCAACATCTGCGAGAAGGTCGGCGCGGACGTGACGAAGGTGGCGGAAGGCATGGGCTACGACAAGCGGATCGGACCGTCGTTCCTGAAGGCCGGCATCGGCTACGGAGGCTCCTGCTTTCCGAAGGATACGCGCGCGCTGATCCAGATCGCCGGGCACGTCGATTACGAGTTCAAGCTGCTGCGCTCCGTCGTGGAGGTCAATCAGGACCAGCGCTTCAACGTGATTCGCAAGCTGGAAGCGATTTTCGGCAGCGAGCTGCCGGGCAAGACGATCGGCGTGTGGGGGCTGGCGTTCAAGCCGAATACCGACGACGTGCGGGATTCCCCGGCGCTCGAAATCATGCGGCATCTCGTCGACCGGGGCGTGAAGGCGAAAGCGTACGACCCGATCGCGACGGCCAACTTTCGGGCGATCTTCGGAAAGGAGGGGGTAGAATGGTGCGATAAAGCGGAGGAAGCGGCGCAGGGAGCGGACGCTTTGATTCTGCTGACGGAATGGGACGAGTTTGCCGGCGTCGACTTGGCCCGGCTCCAGCGTGTGCTGAAGCAGCCCATTCTGATCGACGGGCGCAACCTGTTCAAGGAAGAGCACCTCGCCGGAACGGATTTCGCCTACTATTCCGTGGGTCGTCCGAGCTTAAGCAAAGGCGTGAAGGAGCGGATGCCGGTTCTTCAATTTTAGTTTAGGGCGTTCGTTCGTTATCCGCGGCGCTGGGAAGGAGCTACGGCGCGGGGCGATACTCGAAAAAAACGCGTAACGGCGCTCGAATGTGCGAAAAATGGAGGGCGATACTCGAAAAAATCGTGTAACGGCGCTCAAATGTGCGAGAAACGGAGGGCGTTACACGAAAAAATCGTACAACGTCCCCCGGGTACTTTCGGAAGAAGAGTTTCCAAGATTTTTTTCATTATCATCCCAACCAGAGGTGAAGGAAATGAAGTTTGGAAATAAGGTAACGCTATCGGCGCTTGCGGCCGTACTGGCCGTCACCTCTCTTGGAGGGGGACCTCTCGGAGACGGAGGGTCTGCGGCAAAGATCGGCTGGCTGCAAACGGCGAATGCCGAGGAGCCTCCGGTAGTAGAATCGCCGGGTACGGGAACTCCCGTTGTGGAACAACCGGGAACGGAGCCCCCAATGGTTGAACCGCCGGGAACGGAGCCGCCTGTCGTAGAACCGCCGGAAACGGAGCCCCCGGTCGTAGAACCGCCGGCGATCGAACCACCCGAAGCGCTGCCCCCGGAGGCAGAATTGCCCGAGTTTGAGGCGCCGATTGTCATGCCGCCCTATGACGACGAGGCGGAATGGGCAAGCTTGCTGGCTTCGGGCATTCTGGATCGCGTCAACGAATTGTTCGAGGCGCTTGCCGCCGGCGATCCCGCCGACTTCCGGGACGTGCAGAACCTGCGCAGCGAAATCGCCGGCCTCGGCGATTCCGACTACGAGCCGTTGATTGCCCCGATCTGGAGCAAAATCGCCGACAAGCTTCCCGAAGGGGTCGACGGCGAGGCGGCGAAGGCCAATCTGCTCAAATGGGTGAAAGCGATCGCCTCCGCGCGGTACGACCCCGAGCTGTCGGAATTCAAGGCCATTCGCAGAAATCCGGAATTCATCGCGATGATCCGGCTGATCGAATCCGCCGGAGGCGGAGTAAACGTGACGTTCCAGGATACGGTCGAGTTCGTGCTGGGTGACGGCGGAGCTCGCAAAGGCATCGAAGGTACGCTCGTCGACCAGCTCTCCGGTTTGTCTCCGATGGAAATGGCGCAATTGCTGGCCAGCCAAGAGAAATTGACGGAAGTGCTGATTCGGGCAACCGACAGCGTGCTCAAGGATACGGACAACTACAAAGTCAGCCAATTGCTGAACAATCTCGGCATCACGTCCGGGGATATCGGGAACGTCGTTCGCGGGCTTCAACGAAAGCTGCAGAAGGACGAGCCTGCCGTTCGCGCGCTGCTGATCGCATATATCCGCACGGTCGCGGAAGCGAACGTGCAGATCAGCGAGGACGGTCGCGAGCATCGTTACAGCCTGGCCGTACACGGGACGGAGATCCCCTCCTTCCTGCTTCGTTGGGATAAGCTGTCGGGAGATCCCGAAGCAATCGTTACGCCGGAAGGCGTCGTTACGATTCCGGAAGGCGTCGAAAGCGCGTCCGCCGTCATTCAGGCCAGTCTCGTGAACCCTCTTAGCGGGGTAACGAAGATGATCTTCAAGCAGCAGATTACGCTGACGGCGAAACAATCGGAAGGCGATCGCTTCCCGGTCGAAGCGTTCATCGCCAGGATGAGCCTCATTCGCGACGCCTTGCTTGCGGGCGATCCTTCGGACGTTCGCGCCGTGCGTAATTTGCGCGACGAGCTCGCCGGCCTGAACGCCGCTTCGAATCTGAAGCTGATCGATCCGGTCTGGCGTCGCATCGCTCCCCGGCTTCCGGCGGACGTCGACCAGGCGACGCTTCGTCTCCGGCTCTTCGAAGCGGTCAGAGCCGCAGGCGCGATCCATTACGATCCGCAGGCTTCGGAGCTGCAGGCCGTTCTTTCCGATCCGGATTATCGGGCAGCCATGCAGACGATCGGAGAGGCCGCGGGAATCAAGCGGCTGACGATGGACGATTACCTGATCTTCTGGTTCGGAGACGGCGGAGAACGCGGAGGAGTCGAAGGGGAGATCCGCAATCTGATCTCCGGAATGAAGCCTTCGGAGCTGGGACGTCTGCTCGGCAGCGCCGACAGGCAAGAAGCCGTTCGCAACCAGGCGATAGCCGCCGTATTGTCCGGAACGGAGGCTTATCCGTTAAGCGCCGCGCTGTCCGGACTCGGCGTTCGGTCGGCCGACATCGGCTCCGCGATCGCGAACTTCCAAGGCAAGCTGCGCAACGATGAACTTGCCGCCGACGCATGGGCCGCCGCCACGATCCGGGCCGAAGCGATGCCGACGGTGGACGTCGCCGCGAACGGACGGCAGCATCAATACGGGCTTACGTTCCTGGGAGTCGAAATTCCGACGTCCGTCCTGAAATGGACCAAGGTGTCGGGGAGCAAGGACGTCAACGTGTCCGCAAGCGGCAAGGTCACGATTCCGAATAAGATCGCCGAAGCAACCGCGGTCATACAAGCGGTATGGACCGACCGCGGCGTCCGCAGAGTCGTGTTCCGGCAGGAAGTAACCCTGGTGAACGAAGACTACGCGAGAAAGGTCGATGACATCGTCAAGGAGATGAAGGAGAAGCTGGGCGACATCGACAGAAGGCTGAAAGGCGCGACCGGAGACGAGGAGAAGGTGCAGCTTCTGCTGGAAACAATCCAGCTCAACAAAGACGCCGTGAACGAGATTCTCGCTGCCGAAGCGCCGAAACGGGAGAAGGACAAGGCGATCGGCGAAACGCAAAAGCAGACGCTGAAAACGGCAACTCGAATTATTCAGAGCCTGTTGGATTTGTAGTAACAAGAGGGCTGTCCCATAAGCAGTGTTGACCTAAATTATCGAGAAAAAAGAGTGCACGTATCTCCTGGAGACTGCCTCATACGGTCCTGAAATCACCTTATAACGGGTTTACCAATCAGATTTCAGGACCGTATAGCAGCGGAAGGAGATACATGCACCTTTCATCGATAATCATACTGGACAACTCGGTTGCTTATGGGACAGCCCCTATTTTTCGGAATAAGGCAGGGATTAAAATGGGCAAAAAACGCGTACGCCGGAGAAAACGGCGCGATTTCCCGAAGCCGGACGCCGCTATCGTCGCGTTATCCGCGTTGGCGGTCCTCCTTCTTCTACTATGGGGAGGCCTGCATATGCGGGAAGTTTCGGAGAGGAAGCTGGCCGCCGCCGCCCAGGGGGATCAAGAAGAAGCGGGAACGCGGCAAGAGCATCTCGGGTCTGCGCTTCCGGAGCCGAACGATATGTATCCTCCCGGAACGCATGGCTCGTATTTGCCGGAGGACGGACGGCCGTTAATGCCGGATGCCGCCGACGGCTCCGCCGGGAACGACGGGGAACCGGACGCGAAGCCGGAACGACAAACGGCCTCGCAGCCGAATAGGTCCGACCAACCCGAATCCGGGGCCGGGACGGGAACCGGCAAAGCAGCCGGATCCAAGCCGGACGGCGCCAACGACCCTGAAGCGCGCAACCCTGCAACGACGGAATCCGAACCGCCGGATTCGTCCGGAACAGGGGCGTCCGGAATAACGAGCGGAGCTGCGGAAGGCTCCCGACCGCCGCAAGATCCGGAGGAGACGGGTAAATCCGGGACAAAGGAATCCGCGCAGCCCAACGAGAATTCGACGATTACGGACAATAAGCGGACGCGGAATTACGACCGGGAGATCAAGGAGGTTCAAGCCCAATGCGCGAAGGAGATGAAAACGGTAATCGGCGGGGCGGAAACCGGCTGGCTGCAAGTGGACAAGAGGGATCCTTACGCGGTTCAGTCGTGGCAGGCGAGCTTGACGAAGGAGATGGAGGCTGCGGAATCCGATTGCGACAGTCGGTTCCGAGATCTGGCTCGGGACGCGGAGAACGATTCCGAATCTCCGGAAGTCATCGAAGAATGGAGGAGGGCCTTTAACGTCGCGAAGGAAGAAATCAAAGCGGAGTCGAACGCCAAAGCGGCGAAATTACTTGAAGGGTGAATCGTCTTTGTTCGCCAGCGCGCGGTCGCGAATCATTCGTTCGAGCAGGCTCCGGATGAGATCGAGATCGGTCTTCTCCAGAGGAACTCCGTCCCAATGAAGCTGCTCGACATTCAAATATTCTTTCGCGTTATGGGTAAGATCGGCAGGCGGCTCCGGATAATCGGTCAGCTCCAGAAGGTAATCCGCCGACGTTCGCAAGATCCTTGAAATCGTCTGTATGGATTCGATCGTAGGCTGCCGGTATCCGGATTCGTATCCCGCGTACGTGCTTTTGGCAACCCCGAGGCTATCGGCCACTTCCTGCATCGTCAGTTTTCGTTTTTTCCGCATCTGCTTCAACCGTTTGGCAAACATATTCAACCCCTCTTTCGAGTCCTCTCTATTTATCGTATAGCGCAGCGAGCGCAACGGACTTCGTCGTACTTCCCTTGAATGCATCCATAATTATAGCATGTTTACCATATGCTTTCATCCGTGGGATTCGCTCCGAAACGAGCCGCCGCCGGAATGGCGGCAACCTCATTTCCGATAGAGGGCCGTTACTCTCCGCCTATTATTGTCTCTGCACAAGTTCCTTCGGTTGCCGCGATATGTTAGTATGGAGTCAAAAAGAAGCCCGCTAAAGGGTTTACGTTACGATAGTGAGGTCGGCCCATGCTCCCCAGATATTCAACCGTCAGACAATTCGGATCGGACGAGATCGTCATTAAAAAATCCCGCTTCATCGGTTACGCCAAGCCGGCGGATACCGAGGAGGAGGCGGTTGCCTTCATAGAAGAGATCAAGAAGAAGCACTGGGACGCCACGCACAACTGCTCGGCCTACCTGATCGGCGAGCGCGATCAGTTCCAGAAGGCGCTGGACGACGGAGAACCGAGCGGCACGGCGGGCAAACCGATTCTCGAGGTCATTAAAAACCGCGGCCTGAAAAACGTCGTCGTCGTCGTTACCCGTTATTTCGGCGGCATTATGCTGGGGGCGGGCGGCTTGGTGAGAGCGTATACGGACGGAGCCGTCGTCGGCCTCGACGCCGCCGGCCCGATCTTGAAGGTGCTGCATCGGGAAATCGTCGTCGACGTAGACTATACCTGGTACGGCAAGCTGGAGAACGAGCTGAGGGGCAGAGGCTTCCGGGTAGGCGAAGTGTCGTTCACCGACCGCGTAAGGGTGCCCTGTTATCCGGAAGCCGGAGAGGCGGCGGAACGCTTCCTGTCGTGGATCACCGACCTGACGCAGGGACAGGCGATCCTCGAAGCCGGCGACGAGCGCTATTTTATAGAAGGGGAATAAGGCGCGCCGGGCGTCGCCTGTTAGCCTTCGACGAGCTTGATGCAATACTCGCGCTGCCTGGGGCCGTCGAACTCGCAAAAGTAGATGCCCTGCCAACGTCCGAGAAGAAGTTTCCCTCCCGTCACGATAACGGACTGCGAAGTCCCGGTCGTGATCGCTTTCAGATGGGAAGCCGTATTCCCCTCCGCATGGCGGTATTTCGGGTGTTCCCACGGATAGACCTCGTCCAATCGCATCAGCACGTCCCGTTTGACGTCCGGATCGGCATTCTCGTTAATGGCGATGCCGGCCGTCGTATGCGGACAGTAGACGAGAACGACGCCTTCCGCAACGCCCGATCTCGCGACGGCCGCGGCCACCTGTCTCGTAATGTCGACCATCTCGTCGCGGCGCGACGTGGACAACGTTTCTTCGAACAGCATGATACCCCTCCTTTTTCTTCGATTATACCCCTCTTGTTACAGGCCCAAATATCGACTCACCATTTATAAAAGATTCGAATAGGATGCATTAAAATTTTTGATGAAATAGGCGTTTGAACATCGAATATGGATTGACGGAAGAAGCCGTTATCTGGTAAAGTAACAATACCTACTAAGTAAATAGGAATTATATTATATACAGCTCTCAATAGCTCGGGAGGTACACGTCAACGTGAGTTCCATGCTGCAGGGCCGCTGGTGGAGCTGGGGATTCCGCAGCACCGTCATGCTTTACTTCATTGTGCTGATTATATTTCCTATTATCGGGATTTACGGGCAGTCCTTCTCGTCGGGATGGTCGGCTTTCGCCGACAACGTCGCGGATCCCCTCGCTTGGAAAGCCGTGCTGCTCACGGTTAAGCTGGCGCTGGTCGCCACGGTCGTCAATATGTTCATTGGCACGATGTCGGCGTGGGTGCTTATCCGCTACCGATTTCCGGGACGCCGGCTTCTGAACAGCCTGGTGGATTTGCCCTTCGCTTTGCCGACGGCCGTGGCGGGCCTGATGATTCTGCTGCTGCTCGGCCCTCGGAGTGCCGTCGGAGGATTGGCGGAGAAGCTGGGTTTCACGATCCTGTTTCACCAGCCGGCCATCGTCATCGCCATGGTGTTCGTCACTTTCCCGTTCGTCATTCGCGCGGTGCAGCCTCTTCTCGAAGAGATGGATTCGTCGGAAGAGGAAGCGGCGTATACGCTCGGAGCGACGAAAGCGTCGACGTTCCGGAAGGTCATCCTGCCGAACATGCTCCCGGGCATATTGAGCGGCGCGATGCTGGCGTTCTCCAGAGCGTTGGCGGAATTCGGAGCCGTCGTGCTCGTCGCCGGGAACATTCCGGGGAAGACGCTCATCGCTTCGGTGTACATTTTCGGCGAGATCGAGAGCGACAACGCGATCGGAGCAACCGCGGTCAGCGTGCTGCTGCTGACGTTCTCCTTCCTGATTCTATGGACGGTTAATTACGTCCAGATGAGGAGGAAGAACGGATGAGAAGACTGTGGATCGGATTAACCGTCGCCGTGTTCGGCGTGCTGCTGATCGTACCCGTCATCCGGATCGCCATGGGCGCTTTCGACGAAGGCTGGGGCGGGTTCGCGAGAGGATTGGCCAGACCCGAGACGCTTCACGCTCTCTATATGACCGGATTGATCGTCGTGATCGTAACGGTCGTCAATACGTTGTTCGGCGTTATGCTTTCTTTGTATCTGGTCAGAGCGTCATGGCTCGGCAGTCGCGTCAAGCAATTGCTGAACAGCATCGTCGATCTGCCCTTCGCGGTGTCGCCTGTCATCGGGGGCCTGATGATCGTGCTGCTGCTCGGACCGGAGACGGCGCTCGGCGCGCTGTTCGACAAGGCCGGAATCGCCATCGTCTACGCGCTTCCCGGCATGATTATCGCCACGCTGTTCGTGACGTTTCCGCTCATCGTGCGCGAGGTAATGCCCGTGCTGCAGGAAATCGGCAGCGCTCAGGAGGAAGCTGCCGCTACGCTCGGCGCGAGCGCCTGGACGACGTTCTGGCGCGTCACATGGCCGTCGATCCGCTGGTGCGTCGTCTACGGCGTCGTGCTGACGGTCGCCCGGGCCATGGGAGAATTCGGCGCCGTGCTCGTCGTGTCGGGCAACATTCTGTTCAAGACGCAGACGGCGACCACGCTCGTGTATCAGGACGTCGAGAACTTTAATCTTACCGCGGCGAATTCCATCGCCCTGGTGCTGGCCGCAGGCTCGGTCACGCTGCTTCTGCTGATGGAGTGGGCCAAATCGAGAAGGGAAGTGCACTAAGATGCATATCGAGGTTCGCGGGTTATACAAAAAATTCGGCGATTTCCAAGCGGTAACGGACGTTAACTTCCAGATCGAGAAAGGTCAGTTGATCGGCCTGTTGGGACCGAGCGGCGGCGGTAAAACCTCGATTCTGCGCATGCTGGCCGGATTGGAAACGGTGGACGAGGGAGATATTGTGTTCCACGGCCAACGGGTTAACGACCTTCCTCCCCAAGAGAGGGGCATCGGCTTCGTATTCCAGAATTATGCTCTGTTCAAGCATATGACGGTAGCGGACAACATCGCGTTCGGCCTGGAAGTGAAGAAGTGGTCGAAGCAGAAGATCAAAGAGCGGGTGGCGGAGCTTGTCGAGCTGACCGGTCTGTCGGGTTTCGAGAAGCGCTATCCGCACCAGCTGTCCGGAGGCCAGCGCCAGCGCGTCGCGTTCGCGAGAGCGCTCGCGCCCGAGCCGCAGCTGCTGTTGCTCGACGAGCCGTTCGCCGCGATCGACGCGAAGATCCGCCACGAGCTGCGCTCCTGGCTGCGCGAGATGATCGACCGCCTCGGCATTACGTCGATTTTCGTGACGCACGACCAGGACGAAGCGATCGAAGTGGCGGACCAGATCATGATCATCAACAAAGGGCGCCTGGAGCAGAAAGGCACGCCTTGGGAAATCTATAAAAATCCGGAGTCTCCTTTCGTGGCGAGCTTTATCGGCGAATCGACGATCGTCGAGGACGTCTCGGCGCTGCGCGGCTTCGGCGGACCGGGCGAGCAGTCCGGCACGAGGGCGCTCATCCGTCCGGAATACGTCGAGATCGGCAAAGCGTCGGATTTCGAGCTGCTGTCGGCGACGGAGACAGGGCGCGTCCGCCACATTCACTTCCGCGGCAGCGAATGGCTGGTGGAAGTCGAGATCGGGGCGACGAAACTCGTCACTTACCGTTCCCTGGAGAAGGAGATTCTGCACCCCGGGGACGAGGTTCGGGTGCTGATTCACCGGGCTTATTTGTTTAACGACACGGACAGCTGGGTCATGGAGAACAAGCTGAAGGAAGACCCGATGCCGGTTCATATTTAACGCCGGACGGATGGGAGCCTGCGCAGGCACCGGGAGGTCGCGATGAAGAGGGATAACCGTACGCGCGCAATCGGGCGTACCGCTTTATATAGCGCATTAATTCTAACTACGCTCGCGTTCGTCCTATCCGGTTGCGGAGGAGGAAGCGAAAAAGCGGGGGCGCCGGACGTTCCCGCGGATAACGGAGACGTCACGCTCGTGCTCGGAGCTTATTCGGTCGCGAAGGACGCGCTTCAGGAAATCATTCCGGCTTTTAAGTCGCATTGGAAAGACGCGACCGGCCAGACCGTCGCTTTCCAGGAATCATACGAAGCTTCGGGGACGCAAACCCGTTCCATCATCGGCGGCTTCGACGCGGACGTGACGCTGCTCGCGCTCGAAGGCGACGTGGATAAGCTGGCGAGCGCCGGACTTGTTTCTCCGGAATGGAACAAGGGCCGGATGAACGGGATGATCACGCGTTCGATCGTCGTGCTCGGCACGCGGGCGGGCAACCCGCTCGGCATTCGTGATTTCGCGGATTTGACGAAGCCGGGCGTGAAGGTGCTGTATCCGAACCCGAAAACGTCGGGAGGCGCCCAATGGGACATCAACGCGATCTACGGGGCGGGACTCAAGAAAGCGGAGCTGTCTACGGGGACGAAGGACGCGGCGGCGGCCAAGCAATTCCTCGTCGACGTTCACCGGAACATCGAATCGATGGACAAGAGCGGGCGCGCTTCGATGGCCGCCTTCGAATACGGGGTCGGAGACGTGATCGTCACCTACGAGAACGAGCTGCTGGCGCGGATCGCCAAAGGCGTGGAATACGATATCGTCGTGCCGCCGAGCACGATTCTGATCGAGAATCCGGCCGCCGTCGTCGATCGCAATGCCGACCGCCACGGCGTGAGGAAGGTCGCGGACGCCTTCGTAGAATATCTCTACTCCGACGAGGCGCAGAAGCTGTTCGCCAAGCATGGATTCCGCCCGGTGGACGAAGCGCTCGCCGCGGAGATGGAAGATCGCTATCCGCAGCCGCCGGAACTGTTCACGATCGACTATTTGGGCGGATGGGACGAGGTTAGGGACTCGCTGTACTCCAAACGGGGGATCTGGTACCAGGTGCTGGCCGGACAATGACGAAACGGTTGGTAAAAAACAGCTTTAGCGGGAAGGCTATACACCGCTTGGCTGTTTTTTTTGTTATAATTGTAGACTAGAAACGGAATCGCGCAGCCAATAGGGAGGACTACCATTTTGCAGAAACCAACCACGATACGCATTATGCTCATGCTTCTTTATTTTAAGCTTATTTCATTTGCGGTGATGATGGGCTGGTCTTTGATCAGCTTCAAGGATTACGCCAGCTTGTCAAGCGCGGAGATCGGCAGCCTGATTTTCAGAATCGCGCTTACGCTAGCGGCGATGGTGCTCATGATTCGTTTCGTGAATCGAAGAAAGATGTTGCCATCGTTACTCTTAAGCTTCGTCATCTTCTGGTTTTCTCTCGACCAAATCCAATTCATGACTTCGATCGTTATTGTGCTGCTCTTCATTCTCAAGCCGACCCGCGAATACTTTCGCGGAGAGTACGTCGCGCCGCCGTCCCCGCGAGGTTCGGCCGCGTCCGAGAAGTCCGAAGGAATGGAGGACGAAGCGTCGGAAGGCACGCTGGACGAGCCCGACGAGGCTCCGGCCGCGCCTCTCGTGAAGCTGAAGAAGGAGCCGGAAACGCATATTCGCGAAGCGACGCCGGAGGATGCGGATACGGTATACGCCTTGATGATGATGGCGTTCGAGGAATACCGGACGGCGATTCCGCCGTCGAGCGCTCTGGAAGAAACGGAAGAATCGGTGCTGGAAGCGCTGCGAGACGGCCGCGAATCGGCCGCGATTCTGTACGAGGACGATACGGCTGCGGCGATGGTTCGCTTCAAGTACGACGGCGAAGTCATCGATTTCTTCCGCCTGTCGGTCGTTCCCCATCGCCGAAGAAGAGGGTACGCGCGGCAGCTCGTCAAATGGATCGAGACGCAAGGCGTTGCCAAAGGGATGAAGACCAGCCGCTGCAAGGTTCGCCAATCGGTGCAGAACAATCTTGTGCTCTACCAGAACATGGGCTACGAGATTGTCGATCAGGAGCTTGTCGTGCGGCCGGCCGGCACGGTTAAGACG
>JAEZZE010000212.1 GCA_023418755.1 Bacillota bacterium
GTGTTCACCCGCGAGAACGGCGACGAGCTGCCTCCGGGCGTTAACCAACTCGTTCGCGCCTACATCGCCCAGAAGCGGAAAATTTCCGAGGGCGACAAGATGGCCGGACGTCACGGCAACAAAGGGGTAATCGCCCGCATACTGCCGGAAGAAGATATGCCGTTCCTGCCGGACGGAACGCCCGTACAGGTCGTTCTGAACCCGCTGGGCGTACCTTCCCGGATGAACATCGGGCAAGTGCTCGAGGTTCACCTCGGCATGGCGTGCAAGCTGCTCGGCATTCATGCCGCAACTCCGGTCTTCGACGGAGCGTCCGAGCATGACGTCTTCGACACGATGGAAGAGGCCGGCATGGCCCGCAACGGCAAATGGCGCCTGCGCGACGGCCGCACGGGCGAGCTGTTCGAGCGCGATGTAACCGTCGGCGTCATGTACATGATCAAGCTGGCGCACATGGTCGACGACAAGATTCACGCCCGTTCCACAGGTCCGTACTCGCTCGTTACGCAGCAGCCTCTCGGCGGTAAAGCCCAGTTCGGCGGCCAGCGCTTCGGAGAGATGGAGGTATGGGCGCTCGAAGCCTACGGCGCGGCCTATACGCTGCAAGAGATCCTCACCGTCAAGTCCGACGACGTCGTCGGCCGCGTGAAGACGTACGAATCGATCGTCAAGGGCGAGAACGTGCCGGAGCCGGGCGTTCCTGAATCGTTCAAAGTATTGATCAAAGAGCTCCAAAGCTTGGGCATGGACGTGAAGATCCTGTCCGGCGACGAGCAGGAGATCGAGATGAAGGAAATCGACGACGATGACGATTCCGCCGGAGATAAGCTGAATCTAAACCTCGAAGGTTCCGAAGTCGGCGTCGAATAACTTTAGGATCCGAAATCTTAGCAACGATGAAGGAGGGCTTGCTCCTTGTTAGACGTCAATAACTTTGAGTTTATGAAGATCGGCTTGGCTTCGCCCGACAAGATCAGATCATGGTCCAGAGGCGAAGTCAAGAAGCCGGAGACGATAAACTACCGGACGCTAAAACCGGAAAAAGAAGGCTTGTTCTGCGAGAAGATTTTCGGACCGACCAAGGACTGGGAATGTCATTGCGGCAAGTACAAGAGAGTGCGCTACAAAGGCGTCGTCTGCGATCGCTGCGGCGTCGAAGTGACGCGGGCGAAGGTGCGCCGCGAGCGGATGGGCCACATCGAGCTGGCCGCTCCGGTATCGCACATCTGGTATTTCAAAGGCATTCCTAGCCGCATGGGTCTTGCGCTCGATATGTCTCCCCGTTCCCTCGAGGAGATTATCTATTTCGCTTCCTATGTCGTTACGGATCCCGGCGATACGCCGCTCGAGAAGAAGCAGCTTCTCTCCGAGAAAGAATATCGCAGCTACCGCGACAAGTACGGTTACGCGTTCCATGCCGGCATGGGCGCCGAAGCGGTCAAGAAGCTGCTGCAGGACATCGATCTCGACCGCGAGCTGGAGACGCTCAAGGAAGAGCTTCGCACGGCGCAAGGCCAACGCCGCAATCGCGCGATCAAGCGTCTGGAAGTCATCGAATCGTTCCGCAACTCCGGCAACCTGCCGGATTGGATGATTCTCGACGTGCTTCCGGTCATTCCTCCGGAGCTTCGCCCGATGGTGCAACTGGACGGCGGACGCTTCGCGACGAGCGACTTGAACGATCTGTATCGCCGCGTCATCAACCGGAACAACCGGCTGAAGCGGCTGCTCGACCTAGGGGCTCCGGACATTATCGTGCAGAACGAGAAACGGATGCTTCAGGAAGCGGTCGACGCCCTGATCGACAACGGCCGCCGCGGCCGTCCGGTTACGGGACCGGGCAACCGTCCGCTGAAGTCCCTCAGCCACATGCTGAAAGGAAAGCAAGGACGTTTCCGTCAAAACCTGCTCGGTAAACGGGTCGACTACTCCGGTCGTTCGGTTATCGTCGTAGGACCGAGCCTCAGAATGTACCAGTGCGGTCTTCCGAAGGAAATGGCGCTGGAGCTGTTCAAGCCGTTCGTGATGAAGGAGCTTGTGCTGAAAGGCTTGGCTCACAACATCAAGAGCGCGAAGCGCAAAGTCGAACGCGTCAGCCCGGAAGTATGGGACGTGCTGGAAGAAGTCATCAAGGAGCACCCGGTGCTGCTGAACCGCGCGCCGACTCTGCACAGATTGGGCATTCAAGCTTTCGAACCTATTCTGGTCGAAGGCCGCGCAATCAAGCTTCACCCGCTCGTCTGTACGGCGTACAACGCCGACTTCGACGGAGACCAGATGGCCGTTCACGTACCGCTGTCGGCCGAAGCGCAAGCGGAAGCCCGCCTGCTCATGCTGGCCGCCGGCAACATCTTGAACCCGAAAGACGGCAAGCCGGTCGTTACTCCGTCTCAGGATATGGTGCTCGGTTGCTATTACCTGACGATGGACAACAACAAATCTTACGGCTCCGGGTTTAAGTTCGCCAACGTCAACGAAGCGATCTCCGCTTACCAGCGCGGCACGGAAGGCGTTTCGCTCCACGCCCGCGTCGTTATTCCGGTTAAGGAACTGAAGAAGAAGACGTTCACGCCGGAGCAACAGGAAGCTCTGATCGTCACGACGATCGGCAAAATCATTTTCAACGAAATTTTCCCGGACACGTTCCCTTATATTAACGAGGCGACGAAAGAAAACCTCGTTAAAGGTACGCCGGATAAATATTTCATCTACGAAAAGGGCGCCGATATCTCGAAATTTATCGAAGATCCGGCAGTCCCGGGGGCTGTAGGCAAAGAGTATCTGGGCAACATCATCGGCGAATGCTTCCGTATCTACCATACGACGCAGACGTCGGTGATCCTGGATAACATCAAGCAGCTCGGCTTTACGTACTCGACCCGCGCGGGGATTACGATCGGCGTATCCGACGTTATCGTTCCCGAGGAGAAGCAAGAGATTCTCAAGAAATCCGAAGAGCGCGTCAAGGTCGTGACGACGCAATATCGCCGCGGTCTGATCACCAACGAAGAACGCCGCGACCGCGTCATCGAAATCTGGAGCAAGACGAAGGACGAGATTACGGACATCCTGATGAAGTCCATGGATCGCTACAACAGCATCATGCTGATGGTCGATTCCAAGGCGCGGGGCAACAAGTCGCAGATCACCCAATTGGGCGGAATGCGCGGCTTGATGGCCAACCCGTCCGGACGGATCATCGAGTTGCCGATCAAGTCGAACTTCCGCGAAGGACTCACCGTATTGGAGTACTTTATCTCCACGCACGGCGCGCGGAAAGGTCTGGCCGATACGGCTCTCCGTACCGCCGACTCGGGTTACCTGACTCGTCGTCTCGTCGACGTTGCGCAGGACGTGATCGTCCGCGAGGACGATTGCGGCACGGATAAAGGAATTACCGTCTCTCGGATCGAGGACGGCAAAGAGGTTATCGAGGATCTGTTCGACCGGATCGAAGGACGTTACGCGTTCGAGACGATCCGCCATCCGGAGACGAAGGAGATCATTGCGAACCGCAACGATCTGCTCGATACGCCGAAGGCGGAAGAGATCGTTCGCGCGGGCATCAAGAGCATTCAGATTCGTTCCGTGCTTAGCTGCCGCGCCCGTCACGGCGTCTGCAAGCTCTGCTACGGACGCAACCTGGCCACCGGCAAGCAAGTCGAGATCGGGGAATCCGTCGGCATTATCGCCGCGCAATCGATCGGCGAGCCGGGAACCCAGCTCACGATGCGTACGTTCCACACCGGCGGCGTTGCCGGAGACGATATCACGCAAGGTTTGCCGCGTATCCAGGAGCTGTTCGAAGCCCGGAATCCGAAAGGCCAAGCGATCATCTCCGAGCTCGACGGCGTCATTAAAGAGATTCGCGAGACGAAGGATCGCCGCGAGATCGAACTGCAAGGCGGAGCGGAATCGAAGATCTATCCGGTCAGCTACGGCTCGCGCATCCGCGTCGTCCAAGGCCAGCAGGTCGAAGCCGGCGACGAACTGACGGACGGCTCCATCGACCCGAAAGAGATGCTCCGCATCAAGGGTATCCGCGGGGTGCAGAATTACATTCTGCAAGAGGTGCAGCGCGTCTATCGGAACCAGGGCGTTGAGATCAACGACAAGCACATCGAGGTCATGATCAAGCAGATGCTTCGCAAGATCCGCATCGTGGACCCCGGAGACACGACGCTGCTGCCAGGCGCGTTCGTGGATCTGCACGAGTACGAAGCGGCTAACCGCGAAGCGATCCTGTCCGACAAGGAGCCTGCGGTCGCCCGTCCGGTACTGCTCGGGATTACGAAGGCGTCCCTCGAGACCGATTCGTTCCTGTCGGCGGCGTCTTTCCAGGAGACGACCCGCGTTCTGACCGATGCCGCGATCAAGGGCAAGGTCGACCGCCTGCTCGGCCTCAAGGAGAACGTCATTATCGGGAAGCTCATTCCGGCAGGTACGGGAATGGCGCGCTACCGCAACATCAAGGTCGTGTCGCCGTTCGACGAACAGACGGATGAAGCGGAAGAGCTTGAACCGGTAGGCGTGGAGTAAAAAGTCAGCTGAAGCGGATACCGACAACGGCATCCGCTTTTTTTTGAATGAAGGCGAGAGAAAGGAGAGTCTTCATGGCGATGGAGCCGCTCGTACGGCTCGAGGACGTCCGGCGAAGCTTCGCCGGATATGTCGTGCTCGACAAGCTGACGCTGCAGATCGGGCGCGGAGAAGTCGTTGCCCTCCTCGGGCGCAACGGATCGGGCAAGAGCACCTTGCTCAAGGCGATAAGCGGACTGAGCGCCTTGGACGGGGGCTCCAGACAGGCGAGCCTTCCGCTGAACCGCATCGGCTTCGCGCCGGACCGCTTCCCGAGGCTGCGGTTCTCGGCAAGGGAATATTTGCGCGCGATGGGCAAGATTCGCGGGATGGAACCTGCGGCGATAGAACGAAGGATCGACAAGCTATTCGAGCTGTTTCGGCTGCAAGCGACAGAGTCGGGGCGGCTTAAGGACTTCTCCAAAGGAATGCTTCAAAAGGTCAACCTGATGCAGGCGCTGCTGGAGGAGCCGGAAATGCTGCTGCTCGACGAGCCGCTGTCGGGACTGGATGCGCAAACCCGCGCCGAGCTGACGGACGTTCTGCATCGGCTTAAGGAGCAGGGGATGGCCATCGTGTTCTCCACGCATGAACGGGAGCTCGTGGAGCGGATTGCGGACCGGGTCGTCCGGCTTGAGGACGGGGGCATCGTGCCTCTGTCGGCCGGCGGATCGGCGGCGCCAGTCTCCTGCAAGATCGTGGAGTTCGAGCTGTCAGACGGGGCGACGGATCAAGTATGCGCTGTTTCGGAAGGGATCGTTATGAGGTATACAATAAACGGGGGCTGGGGCTGCCGTGTCGAGGACAATCGCTGCGACGATTTTCTTCGCGCCGTTCTGAAGGCCGGCGGATCGATCCGCTCGGTCAGGGATGCGCCCAGGGAGGCCGCCGTCAGCCGTCCCGCCGATGGAGGATAGGCCGATGCTGGGCATTATGGCATTCTCGTTCACGCATTACGTTCGAACTTATAAATATCTTGGACCGATGCTGCTTTTCGGAATCGCTCTGTTTTTTATTTATAGCGTCGTGCCGAATCCTGTCATGCCGAGCTACTCGTTGACCGCAACGCTGACGTTCCTTGTCGCTTCCTGGCTCGGCTTCGGATACGTCGACGCGGAAGACGAGACGCAGCAGATGATCGGCACGCTTCATGCAGGGGGACAGACGAAATACTATGC
>JAEZZE010000215.1 GCA_023418755.1 Bacillota bacterium
GCGATGGATCTGTTTCGAATTCATGTCGCGCTCTCCAGTTGCATCCGTTTTTTCGTCTCGAGCAGCGTATCCCCGAGTCCGTCGATTTTTTTTCGCAGTTCCTCGCCGTCATCGGTTTCCAGCACGAGCTGAGCCAAGCGGCGTTCCAGGGATTCTTCCTTCTCGAACTGCTGAATGATCTCGTCCAGCTCTCCGATCACCAGCTCGAACATGTTGATTTTTTCGTGCAGCAGATGGACGATATGCTCCTCGATCGTGCCGAGCGTGCACAAATTAAAAATTTGCACGTCCTCCGTCTGGCCGAGCCGGTGCACCCTTCCGATCCGCTGCTCGACGCGCATCGGATTCCACGGCAGGTCGAAGTTGATGACGTGATGGCAAAATTGCAGGTTGATGCCTTCCCCTCCGGCTTCTGTAGCGACCATCACCTGGGCGCGCCTGCGGAACAGCTCCATCATCCAGTCCTTCTTCCCCCGGTTCATCCCGCCCCGATAAGGGACGGCGGCGAGATCGTGCTCTTGGAAAAACTTCAGCAAATATTCCTGCGTCGCACGGTATTCCGTGAAGATAATCGCCTTGTCGTTCAGGCTGCGAACGAGCTCCATCGTCTTCTCGGCCTTCGTGTTCGACTTGATCCGCTTGATCAGCTCGACGAGCTCCCAAATTCGGGCGCGCAGCGGGGAATCCTCGGTCGTCTTCTTGAACAGGTTGATCAGCGTCAAGAACACGGCGTCGCGGCTGGAGCACACTTCGCGCTGCAAGGTGACGAGGGACAGCATGCTGGCCATGTCTCCGCTCTCCGAGGCGGCATGCTTGCGAACGTAGTCGGTCACGCCTTGATAGAGCGCCATCTCTTCCTCGGACAGGCGCAGCGGAACGTTGGTGACGACCCTTTTCGTGAATTCGACGCCTCCGTCGCTGCGGCGGTTGCGGATCATCACTTGGCCGAGCGCCTCATGCAGCACGGATTCGTTCTTCGGCACGCGGCGGTCGGCCACGAAGTTGGCGGCGAAGTCGCCCTCGCCCCCCAGTTGACCCGGTTTCAGCAAGGTGATCAGGTTGTACAGCTCGGACAGGTCGTTCTGAACGGGCGTGGCGGTGAGCAGCAGGCAGTATTTCTTCCGCAGCTCGTTGATGAATTGATAGTTGCCCGTTCGTTTGTTTTTCAGCTTGTGGGCCTCGTCCACGATGATCAGATCGTATTCGCCGTCCAGCAGCGTCTGCCGGTGCGGATCCCGCTTGGCGGTATCCATCGAGGCGACGACGATGTCGTTGTCCCACGAATAGGCTTTGCGCTGAGCGACCGCGGGAATGTCGAACTTGCCGTTGAGTTCCCGCACCCATTGCAGCACGAGGGAAGCGGGCACGAGCACGAGCGCTTTCCTCACGAGGCCGCGGATCATATATTCCTTAAGAATCAATCCGGCTTCGATCGTCTTGCCCAGACCGACTTCGTCGGCGAGAATCGCGCGGCCTCTCATCTCGTGCAGCACGCGGCGGGCGGTGTCGATCTGGTGGGGCATCGGCTCGAAGTGCGGCAGCAGCGACAGGCAGCGCAGCGCATGGAAATCGGTGACGAGGTTCGCTTCTTCCGCCTCCAGCGCGAGCTGGTACAGCGACCAATCGTCCCATGGGCCATTGCGTTCGGCCCGGCGCTCCAACTCTTCGAAAGCGTTCCGGTCGACGTGCATGTCGACGAGCGGATGGAGCGGACGGGGGGCGGCATCGGTTGGAATAGACGTATTCAATCGGCATTCCTCCTCGGCGATCTCGCAAGTATCCACTTTCTAGTATGGGCAATCGGAAGGGATTCGAAACCGGCGAAAGGTCGATTATCTCCCCTATAAATCCGAAATCGGGGCTTTCCCGGCGAGCTCGGAGGCAGGTTACGCTAACCGACCCGGCGGAAGGCCTCTTCTTTATGCGGTTGACCCGATTCTTGCATAAACCGCCGCGATTATTGAAGAAATCGCGAGAGCCGGCTTACTGACAGAACGGGAAAAATTTATAGCCTTTTAGTCTATAGAAATACAACATATAGGAGAGTATAATGGTGATTGCGCACAATATATTGTACAATTTACATATGGCTTCTTGGATTCATTCAGTCCGGATTGCACATGGATTGTGCCCTATCTACTACGTTTGCCGGGAGAGTGGTCGCAGTGACAACGATACAAGGAAAACGCCTCGAAGGGCTGAGCGAGAAAATATTTCTCGATCGTTACGCCTGGAAAAACGCGGACACGGGAGAGACGAAGGTTGGCGACGTCGTGCTCGTGCTGACGAAGGACGATCCGAAGTTTCCTTCCAAGGACGTCGGGGAGGTCGTGGCGCGAAACGGGAAGAACGTCACCGTCAAGCTTCGCAACGGAGACCTGGTCGAATCGACGGTCGAGAAGCTCACGTTGACGATCGAGAAGACGCCGGAGGAGATGTGGACGCGGCTCGCGAACGCGATGGCGTCCGTCGAGGAGACGCCGGAGAAGCAGAAAGCTTGGGCGGAAAAGTTCCGCTGGCTGCTCGAGGACTGGAAGCTCGTGCCCGGAGGCCGGATCGCGGCGGGGGCGGGAGCCAGCGAAGAGCTGACGCTGTTCAACTGCTACGTGATTCCTTCTCCTCATGACAGCCGCGGCGGCATTATGCAGACGTTGTCGGAGATGACCGAGATTATGGCCCGCGGTGGCGGCGTCGGCATCAACCTGAGCTCGCTTCGTCCGCGCCGGTCGGTTGTCAAAGGCGTGAACGGCTCCTCCAGCGGCGCGGTGTCCTGGGGCGGATTGTTCAGCTATACGACGGGATTGATCGAGCAGGGCGGAAGCCGCCGCGGCGCGCTGATGCTCATGATCAACGATTGGCACCCGGACGTCGAAGATTTCATCACCGTCAAGCAAACGATGGGACAAGTAACCAACGCCAACCTGTCCGTCTGCGTGAGCAACGCGTTCATGAAGGCGGTCAAGGAAGACGCGGATTGGGACCTGGTGTTCCCGGATTCGCAGGATCCGGAATACGATATTCTCTGGGACGGCGATTTGGATAAATGGAAGAAGCGCGGCAAGAACGTCGTGCATTACCGAACGGTTCGGGCGCGCGACGTTTGGAACACGATCATCGAGAGCGCGTGGAAGTCCGCTGAGCCCGGCGTCGTGTTCATGGAATACTACAACCAGATGTCGAACAGCTGGTACTTCAATCCGATTATTTGCACGAATCCGTGTGGCGAGCAAGGCCTGCCCGCATGGGGAGTATGCAACTTATCCGCGATCAATCTGTCTAGGTTCTACGATGCGGATAAGCACGATGTCGCATGGGATGAACTATCCCGCGTCGTTCGTTACTCGACCCGTTTCCTGGATAACGTCATCGACAAGACGCCCTACCACTTCCCGGAAAATCAGAAAAACCAGCAGAACGAACGCCGCGTCGGCCTCGGCACGATGGGGCTTGCGGAGCTGATGATCCGTCTGGAAGTCCGCTATGGCAGCCCGGAAAGCTTGGAGTTTCTCGATAAGCTGTACGGGTTTATGGCTCGCGAGGCGTATCTGGCTTCTACGGAGATCGCCGCGGAGAAAGGCTCGTTCCCGGAGTTCGAGGCGGAGAAGTTCCTGCAAAGCGGATTTATGAAAAACATGGTGGAGACCTACCCGGAAGTGGGAGAAGCGGTGTCGAAGCGCGGGATGCGCAACGTCACCGTCATTACCCAAGCTCCGACCGGCTCGACCGGGACGATGGTCGGCACCTCCACCGGCATCGAACCGTATTTCGCTTTCGAATTTTATCGCCAAAGCCGGCTCGGCTTCGACAAGCAGCTTGTTCCGATCGCTCAGGAATGGAAGGATGAGCACCCCGGAGAGGAGCTTCCCGAGTGGTTCGTAACGGCGATGAACCTGTCCGCCAAGGATCATATCCGGGTACAGGCGGCCATTCAGCGTTGGGTCGACAGCTCGATCTCCAAGACGGCGAACTGTCCTTCCGACTTCACGGTCGAAGAGACGGCCGAGTTGTACGAGATGGCGTTCGAGCTCGGCTGCAAAGGCGTCACGATCTATCGCGACGGCAGCCGGGACGTGCAGGTATTGAGCACGGCGAAGGACGAGAAGAAGGAAGAAACGAAGGCGGAAGCGGCTTCTGAGGCTTCTGCGGAGGCGGATCAGACGGTTGCGTTGGACACGGCGTTGAACGCGAGCGTCACTCCGCAGCAGAAGCAAGCTTTCGACAAGCAATATAGAAGCCGCCCGAAGGTATTGCGCGGAGCGACCTACAAGTACAATACGCCGTTCGGCATGGCCTACATTACGGTGAACGATATCGACGGAACGCCGGGCGAAATCTTCCTGAACGTCGGCAAAGCCGGCTCCGACGTGTTCGCGATGGCGGAGGCGCTTGGCCGCGTCTGCTCGTTGTTCCTGCGCTACGGGGATCATGGCGATAAAGTGCAACTGCTCGTCAAGCACCTGAAGGGCATCGGGGGCTCAGGCGCCGTAGGCTTCGGCCCGAACCGCGTCGAGTCGATCGCCGATGCCGTCGCCCAAGCGCTCGAGACGCATGCCGGACTCGCCTCGGAGCACGAGCAGGCAGCCGCTTCCGAAACGGCGGTTGTCCAGCCGGAATATGCCGCCGAGAAGCCGAAAGCACCCTACGCTTCCAAAGACCTGTGCCCGTCCTGCGGCTCGGCCTCCCTTCTGAACGTCGAGGGCTGCAAAACGTGCGGGAACTGCGGATATAGCAAGTGTTCGTGAGAAGAATGATCAAATGAAAAAACGGTATGTTTTGTGAAATTCCATAATTGATTAGATTTGTTCCAAAATTGAATTTTAGCTTGTCGCGAATTGAATAAGCATGGAGAAAACAGCCCCCATCTTGGTTTCAAAGTGGGGGCTGTTTGAAATTTACTTATAAACGTTGTGTTAGCGGACCGTGAGCGGGCAAATTTTAAAATGGGAATGACGCCTAACTAGCCCGGTAAACGGCATGATTCCCCTTAAATGACGAGAGGGGTATCGGTTTGGAAGAAATTATTCTATCACCAGACAAGTCCGTAATTCGCAGAGAGAACGTGGTATCTCGGCCTTCTGGCCCGTGGACAGCAAGTATTCACTCGTTTCTCCGACACTTACATGCAACAGGTTTTACATCGGCACCAAGCATCATTGGATCTGGCGTGGATTCCGAGGGCCGCGAGATGGTAAGCTACATTGATGGGGAGTTCATCCATCCCGGTCCTTGGAGCGACGACGCGTTGGTGGATGTCGGGCAGACTTTGCGGAGGCTTCATGATACTAGCTTAACGTTCGTCCCTGATGCCGATGCCGTATGGCAGTCGTGGTTTTTACGAGAACTGGGCGCTTCGAAACGGGTGGTCAGCCACGGCGATGTGGCGCCCTGGTTCGGGAGATTATCGGGTCTTTATTCTAACAAAGTTTAATGCTGTTGATCCGACTAAAGCAATATCAGATTTGTCGGGAACGATGTTGCCAAAGTTGCTAATGTTTGTTTAAGAAGGGAGTTTCTTAAATGAACTATTTAGCTACATTTTTACCTGGTTTTTGAAAAAAATACATGCTAAAGCCATACACCTGATTCGTTAAACACTAGCCCTTGCTCTTACAAAAGTAACGGGGATCATATAAAATGCCTCTTAAGTCAATGGAAAAAGGATGGGAATAGATGACTAAATACGAAAAACCAACATTGGAAACCGCGGAAGTGGAAGTTGTGCTGAGCAAATATTTTGGTTCGAATGTGACTGGGGTAACGCCATTAGAAGGGGGGAATTTAAGCGCAGTATTCTCCTTCTCGGTTTTGGATAAGGAATACGTTATTAAATTTAGCGACTTAGCAGGGAGTTTTGAAACCGAAAATTTTATTTCAAGCCTCTTAACATCGCAGGGAATCCCGGTTCCTTCTTGTCTCGGATTAGGTAAATATAAATCATGTAACTATCTCATTTCAGAAAAGATCAGCGGACTCAATCTGGCAAGCTGCTCTCCCGAGCAACAACGCCAAATGATTCCGGAGGTCATTCAACTTCTAACTCGAATGAACCACTTTGAGTTAGGTCATACACACGGTTATGGATTCATAAATTCGAGCGGAAACGGTACATATCATTCTTGGAGGGAACATGTAATTGCTGTTAATGCAGAGGACCAGGAGGGCACCTTCTGGGATGGGTGGTACAGCTTATTCGAAACTTCTTGTCTTGAGAAAGATGTGTTTGAGGAATGTTATAACCGATTATTGGCCTATTCCACCTATAATGAACCACATCGGCATTTTATTCATGGTGATTTTCATCAGTTTAATATTTTATCCGACGGACAACGTATAACCGGTATTATCGACACTAATGGTAAATATGGCGATTTTCTTGTCGACCTTGCAACATTGGACTGGCACTTGAGGAAACTGGATGTGATCCAGGAATACCAGCGTTATCAGCAACGGATTGACATTTCCATTCCTAACTTTAAGGAAAGAATAATTGGGGCAAAATATTACAATGGATTGACCGGATTACGCTTTTACGCGAAGATGGGATGGAAAGATGCTTATTTCGGACTTCGCGAAGAGCTTTTAAGATTGACCAATTAATAGATGCTTGAGTAAACAGAAGTTCGTCTGTGTCGAACCCCTTTCCTTATCGGCCTGTGTCGTTTTTCTGCGCCGCGGAATGTGATAAGATCGTCTTATTACTTGGAGGGGAGAGCAAGATGGACAAGACGAGAATTCTCATTATCGAGGACGAGGAAGCGATCGCCGATCTGCTCGCGTACGGGCTTGGCAGCGAGGGCTTCGAGACGCGGACGGCGGGCAGCGGAACGGACGGCTTGAGGCTGCTTGAGCCGTTCCGGCCGGATTTGCTGCTGCTTGACTGGATGCTGCCGGATATGAGCGGCTTGGATATTTGCAAGCGGGTAACCGTAGGGTACGATCTGCCGATCGTCATGCTGACTGCGAAGTCAGACATTACCGATAAAGTGCTTGGCCTCGAGTTCGGCGCCGACGATTACATTACGAAGCCATTCGACTTACGGGAGGTCGTCGCCCGCGTCCGAACCGTGCTTCGGCGGTTCACTCAGGCCAACCAGACGGAGGCCATCGGAGATGTTGTCCGATTCCGCAGCGTCGCCGTCTTGGCGGACGAGCGGATGGTCACGAAGGGCGGCGATCCGATCGATCTGACGCCGAAGGAATTCGACCTGCTTATGACGCTGCTTCGTCACCGGGGCAGGATTTTCACGCGCGCGGAGCTGCTCGATCTCGTCTGGGGCTACGAATTCTCCGGCGATACGCGGACGGTCGACACCCATATTCAGCGGCTGCGTAAGAAGCTCGACGCGGCCGATCTGATCACCACCGTGTTCGGCATCGGCTACAAATTCGAGAAGCGGACGGATTGACGCCATGTTCCGTACGATCAGCGCCAAGTTCGCCGTCGGCTTCCTCCTCATTTTCACCTTCGCGTTCCTCATTCTGGACCAGACCGTCAAGGAAGTGATCCGGACGAGCTATCAGAAGATCATTACAGACGATCTGATCGGGCTTAAGAACAACAGCAGCGTCTACGTGCGGCAAGCGTTCCTCATCAATCATTATACGAACGGCGAGCTGTACTTCGGCCAGATGGCCGAGGAGATGGTCAGCGACCTGCATTACGCCACTTCCAGCGACGTCGGCGCCTATGCGGCGGACGGGACGCTGCTGTCTTCGTCCGACCGAACGGCGTTCGCCAACCGGACCGACGTCGATTTGAAGCAGGCGCTGAGCGGAAAAACCGCGTATTCGATCACGTACGACGACGACTCGGGGTCCGTCCTCTTCTCCTACCCGGTCGTAATAGACGGCGTCAAGGTCGGCATACTGCGTTTCTCCAAAGACTTCTCCCTCCTCTACGGGCAGAGCGGACGTATACTGGATACGATCTTCTACATGGCGCTAGCCATCTTCGCGGCAGCCTTCCTACTGTCCTACCTGCTGTCCCGCCACATGACGATACCGCTAGTCAAGCTCGCCAGGGCGTCCAAGGAAGTACGCGGCGGCAATCTGAAGGTCCGCACCGACATCAGGCGCAAAGACGAGATCGGGCGGCTGGCCACCGACTTCAACGGCATGATCGAGCAGATCGGACGCCAGATCTCCACCATCGAAAGCGACCGCGATCGGCTTAAGCGCATGAGCGAGGAGCGAAAGCGATTTTTCGATAACGTCACGCACGAGCTCAAGACGCCGCTCACGTCCATTCGCGGCTACGCCGAGATTATCCGGGACAAGGGAGAGAAAGACCGGGCCTTCTTCGATAAAGGGATGAATCACATCGTCGAAGAGAGCCGACGGCTGCACGGGATGGTGCTGAATCTGCTGGAAATGTCAAGCGGAGGCGCCGACCGCGAGGCGTTCGAAGCCGTTGATGCGGGCCAAATGATGCGCGACGTGTGCGATTCGATGGCCTTCCGGGCGAAGCGCTACCACAAGCGCATTACCTACGAGGCGGAGGAAGACCTATGGGTCAGCGGGCAGGCGAACCGTTTGCGGCAGCTCCTCATCAATCTGCTCGACAATGGGATCAAGTACAGCTCGCCGCAGGCGGAAATTGCGGCCATCGCCGAATCGGCGCCCGAAAGCGTGCGCTTCATCGTCCGTAATCCGGGCGAGACGATTCCGCCTGATCAGATCGAAAACCTGTTCAAGCCGTTCAAGACTCCGAGCCGCAGGGTCCAGGAAGTCGGCAGCGTCGGTCTCGGACTCGGCATCGTCAAGGCGATCGTCGACGATCACGGAGGGACGATCCGCATCATCAGCGAGAATGAGCAGACAAGCGTCTTTGTAACTATTCCCAAACACAGGATGGAGGGATCACGATGAGAACCATAAGAACGACTTACTTGCTCTGCGCCGCGCTCGTTCTCCTCCCGGCTGCGATGTCCGGGTGCGCCGGCGGGCCGCGCTCGGAGCTCGTCGTGATCCCCGATTCCGGCGAAACGCCGGCTGCTGGCGTGGGCGGATGGCCCTTCCAAGTGGAGAAAATCTATCGTTTGCCGGCAACGGAGTCAAGCACTTCGCAGCCTCTCGGCTGGTCGAACCGGGATACCTTCGTCGCGCTGTCCGCGAACATTCGGCAGAGAGACGAGCTGATTTTTAACGTGCAGAGCTTTGCTCCTCCTTACGCGAATTCCGCGACGCTAATGCGCATGGACACCGATATGAGTCCGGATACCTTGTCTACGGATGGCCGCTATCTGTCCGGAACGTCCCGAACCAAGAACGGCGTCATCGTCAAGCTGCTGTCGCTACCGGACGGAGAGGAGAGGACGGTCGCCGAACTTGCTGCCGGAGAAGCCAGGCTGATCTCCGAGGCGGGCGCCTGGTCGGCTAACAGCCGCTACCTCGCCTATCTTCTCTACGGTACCGCGCCGCAGCAGCAACGCCTGCAAGCGCAGGCCGATACCGGGAACGGGCAAATCTTACCGGCTAAGCCCGAGGAGGCGAGCCCATCGATTCGCGTCCTCATCTGCGATGCACTGAACGGAACCGCTGCGCAATACCCGTTGAACGGTTTAGACCTAGCGGCGGGCAGCATGACGGTACTTCCGTCGAATGACGCAAGCGCTCTGTTGATCGTGTACGGAGGCGCCGTTCGGATGGCGGAGAGAGACGGTACCGGCTACGAGGTGAAGTTCTCACCTCCGGCCGAAGGCGAAGGGATCGTAAGCGCGGCGGCCGACTGGGTGAACGGCGACCAATTCGTCTACCTGGACGAGGACGGAACGCTGTATGCGTACGACCGCCGCAACGGAGAGACGGTCATCCTGCTGGAGAAGATCGGCCGATTCAGGCTGTCGCGGGACCGCAAGGCGATCGCCTATTTCGCAAGCGGGCAAAATGCTGTCTACGCGGGCAAGCTGCAGGGCAACAACATCCTGTACGGGCAGTCGGTCTATCGAGGCATTGTGCCCGAGTTCATGGACTGGAGCCCGGACGGGAGGCGCCTGCTGATCGACGGGCGCAAGCTATATACGCAGACTGGGCGAATCGCGCGTCCGGAGCCAACTGCGGAGCCCTCGGAGGCACTAATAGTAGCGGAAATCCAGACGGACAAGCAGTTGCTGATCGTCGAGTTTCATTAGTCGGCTCTTCACACGCGGAAAAGGCGACGGCAAGGAAGAAGACGCCATTACGGCAGGCCGAACGGCATATCGTTCGGTCTGTTTTTATTTTGGTCGTGCGGAGACAATTTGTTCACAAGTTGGCGACGAATTGGTGACATGTGTGCATTAAGATTGGACTTGCGCTGAAATCGGAGGCAGACGGATAACGAAGGGAGATCGGGAAATGAAAACAACAACTTGGCTGGGATTTGCAGCGCTGCTGCTTCTCTCGGCTTGCACCGGGGCCGGGGATGGAGATACCGGCGTGGGATCGGCTGCAGGTACGGCAGCACACGGAACGGAGACGGACGGACAGGCTTCCGCGCCGGCGGACGCTGCGGACGGCGTTCCGGTAAAGAGAGCGGATCCAGACGAGCATGTGAAGCTTGTCGTCGCCACTTATTATCTGAGCGAGCAGGTAGAAGAAGCCGTGAAGAAATACGAGACGCTGCATCCGAACATCGACATCGAGCTGCATGCAACCTCGACATCGGGTACAGATCTGAACGACGTGCTGAACAAGCGGGATCAATTCATCAAGACGAACAACACGGCCCTGCTGGCAGGCGACGGCCCCGACTTGATCGAACTCGACGAGCTTCCTTCTGAACAATATGTGAAGCGTCATTTGCTGGCTGATTTGAACAAGCTGATGAAGCAAGACCCTGATTTTCAGAAGGAGCAGTATTTCGCCAACATCATCGACTATGCGCAGAGCGACGGAGAAGGCGGGTTGTACGGCATGCCGCTGTACTTCTCGCTGGTCGGCCTGTTCGGCGACGCGGACGCCATCGGGAAGGCGGGCGTCACGTTCGATGATGGCAGCTGGACGTTAAGCGACTCGATCGACATCGGCAAACAATTGAAACAGAAGGGCGATTACGAATACGCCTTCGCGAACGAGCCAACCGCTCTGTTGAACGAACTGGTCGCCGAGAATTATGCGC
>JAEZZE010000284.1 GCA_023418755.1 Bacillota bacterium
GATGGAACGCGGAATTTATTTCGACGGCTGGTACCGGGACGAGCACTGCTATCATCCGAGCCTGCCGATGCGCAGGACGCAGATGGTGGAGGACCTGGTCGACTACGAGGCGACGCTGCTCGTCTGGTCGGCGCTCGGAGGCGGCGTCGTGTCGCTGCCGTATTTGGAGGAAGAAGCCTACGGCGAGGTGCCGTCCCGCCTGCGGATGTACGGCTACATGAACGACCGCGAATTTATCCGCGAATGCGACAAGCGCGGCATTAAGGTGTTCGGCGTCGTGTTCGAGGTGCAGGGCTGGGAGTTCCCGGCCGAGATCAGCGAGGACGAGACGAAGCTGCTCGGGCTGAACCTCATGCGCGGCGAAGGGAAGAAGGTGACGTACGGACTGCGCGAGTTCAGCCAGGACAAGTATCCGAAGCTGTTCCCCAAGACGTTCCGCGACTACTTCCCGGACGGGCTGGTCAACAGCGACGGCGAGCAGGTGACCGATCTGTGGGAGGAATGCGCCGCCCGCAAAATGGACGGGACGGCCGTTCACGCCGCTTGGGTGGAAGTGGTCGGGCACGAGCAGCAGTGCTACCAGATGTGCCGCAACAACCCGGTATGGCGGGCCTATCTGAAGAAAATCATCGAGATCCAGATCGACGCGGGCGTGCACGGCGTGCACCTCGACGAATGCGAGCTGCCGATTACGGCGATCGGCTACGGGGGCTGCTTCTGCAAGGATTGCATGAAGCAGTTCAACGCCTACCTGGCGGACCGGCAGCGCAAGGGCGATCTGCCCGCGGCCTTGCAGGAGATGGACCTGGAGACGTTCCATTACGGGGCATACTTGCGGGCGCAAGGCGCCGAGTTCCCGGGCAAGGCGTCGGAGACGCCGTTCTTCACGGAATACTTCCAATTCCAGATGAAGATCATGACGGGCTACTTCAAGGAGCTGACCGACTACGTGCGCGCCTACGGGCGCTCCAAGGGGCGGGAGGTGCTCGTGTCGGGCAACTTCTTCCACGTCATGCACCAATACATGCCTTTGCAGCCGGAAGTGGACATCATCGCCACGGAAATGCGCAATACGCTGTACCGGCAAGCGTACTGGTACCGCTACGCCAACGGCTTTGCGAACGGCAAGCCGATGACCGTCGTGGAGAATCCGTACGGCGGCGTCGTGCCCGAGCTGCTGGAGAACCTGCGCGCGGGCCGAATGGCCGAGCAGTTCCAGCTGATGCTGCTGGAGGCGACGACCTACGGCTGCAACCTGTCGGTGCCGTACGGCGGCTGGATGGGCAACACGATCCGGGACGCGTTCTACGCGCCGAAGGAGCCGACGATGGCGGTGCAGAAGTTTCTGAAGCGCAACGAGCATCTGATCTCTAACGTCTCCGGGGCGGAGATCGTCGTCAACTACAGCTATCCGAGCTACTACTATCGCGAGAACGACGCGGTGGAGAACGACCCGGGGCAGGCGACGATGCTGTCGTCCACGGTGAACAAGGACGTCGTGATGCCGTTCTGGGACATCCTCAAGGAGATGAGCCGGCAGCACGTGCCGTTCGACGTCTTGATCTCGTCCGACGGGGAGCTGTTCCAGGATACGTTCAACCCGGAGAGCCTGGGCAAGTACAAGTGTCTCGTGCTGCCCGACAACAACAAAATGACGTCCGAACAGCTTCAGGTCGTGCTGGACTACCTGGATCAGGGCGGCAAGGTTGTCGTGTACGGGCGGCTGGCGAACGAGATGGGCGATGCGGAGCTGGCGAAGCGGATATTGGCGCATCCGGGGACGAAGGTGTGCGACCCGGCGGAGAAGCTGCTGGGCTTCGTCGGATCGATTCGCGACATGCTGCCGGACCGCAGGTTCCAGCTCGAGGTGGAAGGCCGCCCCGATATCGGACTGAACCCGCACCGGCTGGCGGACGGCCGGACGGCGGTGCATCTGGTGAACTATCAGTTCCACCGCGAGCAGGACCGGGTCGTTCCGATCGAGAGCGTTACGTTCCGGTTGCGCGTCGATCGTCCGGTCGAAGGGCTGGCGCTGCATACGCTGGACGGGCGGGACCTCGATGCCCAGTGCCGGTATGAGGACGGTTATCTGACGGTGACGATTCCTTCGATGCCGCTATATGTGCTGGTAGAGTGCCGGACGGAGGAGTCCCCATGAACGGACGGTCGGAGATCAAAACGTACAAATCGCTATGGGAATACGTCGGGTTCGAGGGCTCGCCGCTCTCCGTTCGCATGAATCGCGACATCGGTCGCGCTTTCGAGCGGATCGCGGAAGCCGGCTATCGGGGAATCGAATGTCCGCTGCCCGTCCCGGAACAAGAGCCGCTGTTTCGCGAGCTGCTGCGGGAGCATCGCCTGGATTATATCGCGCAGGTGCTGACGGACGGTCCCGATCATGCGAACTCGTTCGAGCGGCAGCTCGAGCGGGCGGCCGCCTTCGAGCCGGCGTTGATCGTCTCGCAGAGCGGCAAAGACAGCGGCTCGCTAGAGGAGAGCCTGTCGTATTTCGAGCGGGCGCTGGAGACGGAGGCGCGATTCGGTATCCCCGTCGCTCATGAGACGCATCGGGGAAGGGCGCTCTATACGCCGTGGCATACGGCCGAATTGCTCCGCAAGCTGGAAGGGTTGAAGCTGGCCGCGGATTTCAGCCACTGGTGCTGCGTGACCGAATCGCTGCTCGAAGAGCACGGGGAGCGGATGGCCGCCGCATGCGACCGCACGATCCATATTCATGGCCGCGTCGGGCATCGCGAAGGCCCGCAGGTATCCGATCCCCGCGCGCCGGAATACGCGCAAGAGCTGGAGGCGCACGAACGCTGGTGGAAACGAATCGTCAGCGGGCTGCTGGCCCGGGGAGCGACGGCGATCTCCTTCACGCCGGAGTTCGGGCCGCCGGGCTATTTGCCGACCTTGCCTTATACGGGGCAACCGGTTGCCGATCTATGGGAGCTGAATCGCTGGATGGCCGAGCGCTTCTCCCGGCTGGCCGCGGAAGCGGCGGCCGAAATCGCAAGGGAATAAGAGCGCGTCGGAAGGGCTTGCCCGCAGGGTACGGACACGAACCGGAACGAGCGGAACGCGAGCGATATAAGTTGAACCCAAGGAGTACGCGGAGCAGGTCGAATGGAATGCGGAAAGGGAACGGTTTTGCCGTAAAAAAGGAGGAAACGGATCATGACGACGATCGAACGGGAGGAAGCCCGCGAACGGACGATTCTCCAGCTCGAGAAGGCGGGCATCGTACTGACGGCCGAAGAGAAGGCCAATGTGGAAGTCGCCGACATGGGATTGGGTGAGCTTGCCCTCAGCGGCCTTCAGTTAATCACTTATGTAAATTCGGAGCGCTATTGCGCCAAGGATCTGGTGTTGTTCCCCCGGCAGACTTGCCCCGAGCATCGCCATCCGCCCCTGGGGGCGGACAATCCCGGCAAGCAGGAGACGTTCCGCTGCCGGGCGGGCCGGGTATGGCTTTACGTGGAAGGACCCGCGACCGGGGCTCCCCGTGCCAAGCCTCCGGCGGGAAGTGAAGCTTATTATACCGTCTTTCATGAAATCGAACTGAATCCGGGAGAACAGTACACCATTCCTCCGAATACGCTGCATTGGTTTCAAGCCGGGGACGAAGGCGCCGTCGTATCGGAATTTTCCAGCATGAGCCGCGACGAATCGGATATTTTCACGGATCCGAGAATTCTCCGCGACGCGGGTCTATGAAAGGCGTAACGGCGTTCCGCGGCAAGCGCGCGATCGCCGCGGCCTCCGCGGTCGCAGCCGTCATCTTGATCGCGGCCGCGGTGTTCGCGACCCGCGGGGGCAAGAACGGCGGCCCGGAGAATGCTCCGGTTTCGACCCCGCCGCCTTCGCAAGAGGAGACAGCCGCAGCGGCCGGAATTCGCAAGGAAGCGCTCCTGCACGACAGCTGGGATTTGCGCTATCGCAGCCCGTTCGGCGCGGTCGAACAAGGGACGGAGGTGACTCTCGCGTTCCGCACGGCCAAGGACGACGTCGACCGGGTGTCGCTGCTGCTTGGCAAAGAAGCCGTACCGATGGACAAAATCTCGTCCGACGACGCTTACGACTATTACGAAGCGAAGCGCGTCTTCCGGGAGATCGGCGAAACCCGGTACGCGTTCGAGGCCGTCCGCGGCCCCGAAAGCGTCTATTATTCCGCCGCGTCCGGGCCCGGGGAAGCCTATGACGACAAGGGCGCGGGAGACGAATACACGCTGGTGTCCTATATCGAAGGCTATCGGACTCCGGATTGGCTGAAGCTGTCCGTCACGTATCAAATTCTGCCCGACCGTTTCCGCAACGGAGATCCGTCCAACGATCGCTCCGTTCCTTTTTTCTACGCGGACGCCGAGCTTCAATATCCCGAATGGGATGCCTTCGACCGATACGAGGATTCGCGGTACAATTCGGTCAATGCCGAGGAGTATGCCAGATTGTCGGGGGCGTGGGGCTGGGACGAGAACTGGTTTAACGAGACGTACGGCGGGGATTTGCAGGGCATCGAGCAGAAGCTGGACTACCTGCAATCGCTCGGAGTCAAGACGCTTTATTTGAATCCGATATTTTATTCCCTTAGCTCGCATAAATACGATACGGC
>JAEZZE010000338.1 GCA_023418755.1 Bacillota bacterium
TCTACCCCCTTCTTCAAAGATACGCTTACAACTTGCCTGCCCTGCCGACATCTCCGCAGCTCTGTCTCACTGCCAAATGATATTCAAATCGCTGCGAATAAGGCGGCGCCAATTTGTGATCCATCAAGTCAACAATCATCTTGAAGCACGCCGCAGCCATGTCTTCAACCGGCAAATGCATGGTCGTAAGAGAAGGTATGGAAAAGCGCGAAGCATGTTCGTTATCATGTCCGACGACCTCGATATCATTCGGAATAGAAATCCCCATCTCATTGAAGGCGAAGAGACCGCCTATCGCCATCTGGTCACTAAGGAAGAATACGGCGGTGGGTCGCTCCGAACATGCCGCCAGCGCCTGCGATGCCAAATACCCGCCTTCCTCTGTATATTCCTCGCGGACAATGCGGGACTCAGGCAATTCCAGGCCGTATTCGGCACAGCCGTCCAAAAAACCCATTGCCCGGGTATGGATCGCATGAGAAGAAACGGAAGGAATGACGATTCCTATTTTCTTATGTCCTCTGGACGCAAACAGTCCGGCCACTTCCTTGCCCGCCTTGTAATGATCGATATTCACGCAGCAGTACTTGTCCGAGTCACGCAAATAAAGCACGGTGGGAACACTGATGTCAGCGTCCGCCAGGAATGCCTCGTCTTCAAACGTAGCATTCGCAATAATTGCGCCGTTAAACCTTGTCCCCGTCAGCAAACTGGTCTCATCGCACAATCTGGTCCCGACATAAGGTTGAATAAGCAGTTCATATTGATACCCGCATTCGCTTAAAGCTCGCTCTATGGATTTCAAAAACCGGTTAATCAGCTGCGTCCGGGCGTCAATCGTCCAGAATAAGGCGATAATCGGCTTAACCGTCTCTCCGCTCGTTCGCAAACGTTTCGCCGAAATATTCGGCTTGTAATCCAGCTCTTGCGCTGCCTTCAACACCTTGGCTTGCGTTGCCTCGGATATGCGAAATTCCTTGGCTTTGCCGTTCAGGATGATCGAGACCGTGCTGCTCGATACTTTCGCAAGCTTTGCTATAGCTTTGATGCTGGCGATGGCCATTCTCCCCTTTTCAAGTCATCGGCTCTCAGCTGATGTTTTTGCTAAATCGTTTAGCTAAATCGTTTTAGCTGATTTTGAAATAAGATTATCACACCTAACTCTCGTTTGCAATGAAATTTTATGGGCCGTTTCTCTGATTGATGATTTTCAGGTGATCCTCAGCATGACGGAAATATCTGTTAACAATTCCCCGCTCAAGCTGCGTATCGGGATATCCACTCTGCTATCGCCGGATTTTCTGCTTCCGTTTATTATGCAAGTCAAGCAACGGCATCCCTCCTTGCTGTTCGACATGATTTCCGAACAATCGAGCGTACTCGTCGATTTGGTCAGCCTTGGCCAGTTGGACGTTTGTCTCGTTCCGTTTTACGCCTCCTGGCCAGGCTGTCAGAGCATTCCTATATTTACTGAGGAAATGGTCATTGTACGGCATTCCAAACACCGGTCCGACACCTTTATTTTGTACAACCAGTCGTTTCGCTTTTGCAAGCTGATGGTTGAAGTGGCGGAAACCATGAGTGTGACGAAGCGAGGCAATATTCAGGAGGTCAACAATTTGCCTTTTATATACGACATGATAGGCAACGATATGGGATACACCATTCTGCCATCGTCTTATATCATTGCAGCCGAGGCGCAATCTCTGATCCCGTCTGCCTGCATCATCGAGCCGATTCGCAAAAAAACGCTTTACCGTCCGATTCATTTCTTGTATTCGCCCAAGTTTAAACATGATCTTCCATTCATGCAGCTTGCCGAGGAGCTTCAGACGTACTGCAGAAGTCGATTCATGCGTCATCCCGCCAATCCAGCCGATCAACATCAGCACTCCTCCTAATTGGCTCGCTAAAATTGCGGCTTCTCGCCACACGACGAAAAGATCCCCTAGTGCAAGGGAATCTTAATGGATTTTCATTTATATGCTTTGTTCATAGATCTCAAGGAAGAACCGGCCGGGAAGCGTCACATGCCGGATTCGCTTGAGCCGGCCGGAGCCGTCAATTTGCGCACTTCGTATAGCCCCGGATCGACGCCGGCGATAGAAGCCAGAAAAATAATCGTCCACCAACCCGCTTCCTTCCAGATCGCGCTGCCTACCGCCAGTCCCCAGAACGAATCGGGATCGGTCAGCAGCTCGATCGGCTTGTCGATCAGCCCCAAGGCCTGCAGGGCTTGGTTGACGATTCCCAGCTCGGTGGAGAAGAAAGCGTGAGCGAGGCCGACGACGACAACCCATGAAATGAAGTGAGCAAGTAGCTGACCGTCTGAACAAACCGCTTCACGACCGATACGCGCACTTCATTGATCATAATCGCCAGCAGTATCGGTACGGGGAACGAAAACACCAGCTTGAGCAAGCTTAACGCAATCGTATTGCGAACCAGCCTTGGGTTCCATACGGCGCGAAGCGCCAAATACGCTCTCGCTCCTTCTCCTAGCCTCGCCCAGAGGTTGACTGCCCATGCAGCACTCCAGCCCGCCTCTCCGCCTCCGTGCTCCAGTCTGCGTTCTATCGACCTCCGGGCGGCGGCCAGCAATTCCGGCGTCTCGCGGGCCGTGAACAGGTTTCCGGGATACAGACCGTACAAATGCGACCAATGACGGTGTCCCGGCTCATGTTCCTCGAAATCCTCCAGCCACTCTTGCAGCTGTCCGTGCCGGCCGACAGCGAACGGATGCAGCTTGGCCTCCGCTGCGATTAGACGCCGGAGGAACGGTTCGTCCGTCCCCAGCATTTTCGCCGCTTGGAGACAGTGACGAAACAAGACGCGAATAATCGACCGATCCATTGTCGAGGACACGCTCGTACTGCTGGCTGTCCCCTCCGGAGTCCTGAAATAATTTTCGGGCGATGTCGACGGATTTGTAGTCAAACAGCCTTGCTCATCCTCGACCAGCCAGTCCAGCACGAACTCCGCCGCTCCTTTTAACGCCGGATAAGCACGCTCGCGCAAAAAGGCCTCGTCCTCCTTAAAGACATAATGCTCCCACATGTGGGCGGCCAGCCACGCACCTCCCAGGAAGCTTTGCGTCTTCGAACGTCGCCCGGCCCCCTGATAACGCCGCGCGAAGACGAACCTCGAATAACAACCCGCGTTCTTCCTCGTACAGCACCGGATTGGGATGATCCTTCACGTAATCCGGCTGGGCATGCGTCGGCGCTCTGCCTTGAAGCGCCAGCATGCCCCCCTCCTCCCGAGTAAACCGGAAGGGGTGGGGAGATGAAAGGCGGACCTTCAGACTGAGCGCCCCCGGCCAGCTCGCACGTAAACGGATCACCTGAATCTGATCGAGTTCGCTGATATAGCATTCGCGGCTGTACTCTACGCCGTCAGCCCAGGTACTGGCCGTCGCTGTGTCCAGTCTCAGCGAGCGTGTTCTGTACTCTACGGACTCATGCACCGAATCGAGCCATAAGTCGGCAAGCGGCTGGTAGGATTCGGTCCAGGGGCCAAGCATGCGACTGCGCACCAACGCTTCTGCCTCCGCGTATTTTCGTTTGCCCAGCAGACGCCGCGCCTCCTCCAGATGAATCAGCGTCTCGTAATTGTTGTTATCGCGCGGAAAACCCGACCATAACGTATCCTCGTTCAATTGAATGCGTTCATGCGCCGCCTCGCCGAAAATCATCGCCCCCAGGCGACCGTTGCCAATCGGCATAGCCTCCTCCCATGAGCGGGCAGGCTGCTCGTACCACAGCTTCAGATTCGTATCCAATTAGCATCCCCTCTCCATTGTAGGCTTACATCTATGGCGACATATTGATCGATCTTCATAAAAAGACTGTCTATTTTTCCGGTGCTGGAGTGAAGATCATCCTCTTTTCGGCCTTACATGCCCTTTCTGCGACCAAACCTCCGCTGCCTAGTTAACGCCATGCGTGTCACACACACACAAAAAAAACCACGACCTCATAGGCCGTGGTTGGCAAATTAGGGAACAGCATATAGTTTGTTTTGTTGTCGGCGGCACAATGGCAGGAAAATTCCAGCTATAACATGCGTTCGCTTCCCGGATGGTCAAAGCACAATTCGACCGTCTGACCTTGGCAGATTATCTTTATTTGGACTGCGCCGCGATTCGAGCGAACGGCGGCGTGCGTCAGGCGACCGTTACGCCACTTGATATCGACTTCGAACCCGCCTCGGGCACGTAGTCCTCGGACGCTTCCGTCGCTCCAGGCCGCCGGCAGCGCCGGCAGCAAGAGCAGAGCTCCGTTGCGGCATTGCAGCAGCATCTCGGCGATTGCCGCAGTACCGCCAAAGTTTCCATCAATTTGGAAGGGAGGATGATTGCAAAACAGATTTGGTAACGTGGACGAACGCAACAACTCTGTCAGATTGTCATATGCTGCTTCGGCATCCTCCAATCTCGCCCACATATTGGTAATCCAGGCTCTGCTCCGACCTGTATGACCGCCACCGTAGGCTAATCTACGCTCCAGAGTTCGACGGGCCGCCGCGGCTAGCACAGGCGATTGCAGGTTGTCGATCTGTGTTCCCGGATGCAAGGCGAACAGTTGAGAGATATGC
>JAEZZE010000398.1 GCA_023418755.1 Bacillota bacterium
CCTATGCAGCCTTCTTCATGCCGAAGGAGTCCCCGCGGTCGCCTTGACGGGAGGACAGGCCGGAATCGTTACCGACGGCCACCACGGTTCCGCCAGAATCGTGGACATCGATTGCGACCGCGTCCGCAAGCATTTAAGCGATAAGCAAGTCGTTATCGTCGCCGGTTTCCAAGGCGTGACCGGAAGCGGGGAGGTAACGACGCTCGGACGCGGCGGAAGCGACACGTCGGCAACGGCTTTGGGCGCGGCGCTGAAGGCGGACGTCGTCGATATCTACACAGACGTGGACGGCATTTTGACCGCCGATCCGCGCTGGGTGGCGAACGCGAGGCCGCTGGCGGCGGTCAGCTACGAGGAAATATGCAATATGGCCCATAACGGAGCCAAGGTCATCCATCCCCGCGCCGTCGAGCTTGCGATGAAAGCGGGCATTCCCGTTCGCGTCCGCTCGACGTTCTCGGACGGGGAGGGAACGCTGGTTACGCATTCGCGGGCTCTACGCGGCCAAGGAATCTGGTACGATAGAACCGTAACGGGCCTGGCGCACGTGAGCGGCGTTACGCAGCTCGCGGTAACCGATCCGAACGGGCCGGCGGATCTGCAATTGCGCGTATTCCGCGCGATGGCTTCCCATGGAATAAGCGTAGACTTCATAAACGTGATGCCGACGGGCGTGCACTATACCGTGTCCGGGAAAGACACGCCGCTGGCGGTCATGCTGCTAAGGGAGCTTGGCCTAGAGCCCAAGGTGCGCATGGAGTGCGCCAAAGTCTCCGTCATCGGCGGCGGAATGAACGGGGAACCGGGGGTAATGGCCGTCATCGTCGAGGCTCTGACCGCTTCGGGCATTCCGATTCTGCAATCCGCGGATTCCAACACGACGATCTGGGTGCTTATCTCCCAAGAGGATTTGGCGGCGGCACTGCAGGCTCTGCACACGGCATTCGGGCTTCATCTCTCTCCGGTCGGGGAAAAATAGAGGAGGAAATTGGGAATGAGTTTCGGTCGCTTAATTACAGCAATGGTCACTCCTTTTGACGAAAATTTGAACATCGATTGGGACACGACGGCGAAATTGATCGATTATTTGATCGACGAGCAAAAATCCGACAGCCTCGTCGTTTCCGGAACGACGGGCGAATCCCCGACTCTGTCCGACGACGAGAAGGTCGACTTGTTCCGGTTTGCGGTGAAGCATGCGGCCGGTCGCTGCAAAATTATCGCCGGAACGGGCAGCAACGAGACGGCGCACTCCGTCCACTTGACGAAAAAAGCCGAAGAAGTCGGCGTAGACGGCATTTTGCTCGTCGCTCCTTACTATAACAAACCGAGCCAAGAGGGCATCTACCAGCATTTCCGCACGATCGCCGAGGCGACGACGCTGCCGGTGATTCTGTATAACGTGCCTTCCCGCACGGTCGTCAGCCTATCCGCGGAAACGACGCTTCGCCTGGCGAAAATTCCGAATATCGTCGCTACGAAGGAGTGCGCTTCTTTGGAGCAGATGACGGAGATCGTCGCGGGCGCTCCGGAAGGTTTCGTGCTGTACAGCGGAGACGACGGCGTTACGCTGCCGACGCTATCGGTCGGAGGATACGGAATCATTAGCGTAGCGAGCCATGTCGTCGGCGCCAGGATGAAAGAACTGATCGAGGCGTACTTGGATGGCCGAGTGCGGGAAGCGCAAGCTTTGAACGCGGAGCTGTTCCCCGTGTTCAAGGGTCTGTTCAATTGTCCGCATCCGGTCCCTAATCCGGTGGCGGTCAAACATGCGCTGACCCTGCGCGGGTTGCCGGTAGGCGGGGTTCGTCTGCCTCTCATGCCGGCAAACGAAGCGGAAGCGAAATTCCTGCAAAACTTGCTGAACGCATAGACGAGGTTTTTCGGTCGCTTGGAATCGCTAGAGAACCGATGTCCTCCGGACATCGGTTTTCGTGTTACATAACCTTCTTGTTTTTCTTGAATTGCTTCATGTATAATGATTGAGAGTGATTGGGTGCGGCAAATTTTAATGCAAATTGAAAACTTCATATCGATCGGGTGCGTCGAATGATCTAGGAGGTACTTAGTAGTGTCAAAGAAAAACAACCAAGACAAATTACTGATTTTCGCGCTCGGCGGCGTCGGCGAAATCGGAAAAAACATGTATTGCATCCAGTATGGCAACGACATTGTCGTCGTTGATGCCGGATTGAAATTCCCGGAAGAGGAAATGCTCGGAATCGACGTCGTTATCCCGGATATCGGCTATCTTCTCGAAAATCGGGACAAGGTGCGGGCGATTCTTCTCACGCATGGTCACGAGGACCATATCGGCGGACTTCCCTACGTCCTGAAGCAGTTGAACGTACCGATCTACGGCACGAAGCTGACGCTTGGCTTGGTCGAAAACAAGCTGAAGGAAGCGGGACTGCTCGGAGATACGAAGCGTCATTTGATCAACGAGGATACGACGCTGACGTTGGGAACGATGAAGGCGAGCTTCTTCCGCACGAACCACAGCATTCCCGATTCCGTCGGCGTATGTTTGGAAACGCCGGAAGGAAACGTCGTCCACACGGGCGACTTCAAATTCGACCACACGCCGGTGAACGACCAGTTCGCCGATTTGCAAAGAATGGCCGAAATCGGCAGCCGGGGCGTCCTGGCGCTTCTCTCCGACAGCACCAATGCGGAGCGCGCCGGATATACGCCGTCCGAAAGCAATATCGGCAAAGAATTCGAATCTCTGTTCCGCAGCGCGAAGCAGCGCGTCGTCGTGGCGACGTTCGCTTCGAACGTGCATCGGATCCAGCAAGTCATTAACGCGGCCGCCGAGACGCGCCGCAAAATGACGGTTATCGGCCGCAGCATGGTGAATGTCGTCGGCATCGCGTCGGAGCTCGGCTACCTGAATATTCCGGAGGGCATGCTGATCGAGCCCGAGGAAGTGAACAAGCTTCCGGCCGATCGCGTCGTCATTCTGTCGACGGGAAGCCAGGGCGAGCCCATGTCCGCGCTTACGCGGATGGCGCGTTCTACTCACCGCAAGGTCGACATCCTTCCGGGAGACACCGTTATCATCGCGGCAACGCCGATTCCGGGCAACGAGAAGTATGTCGGAAGGACGGTCGACGAGCTGATGAGGCTCGGCGCCCATGTCATCTACGGTCCGGGCTCGATCTCCGGCGTTCACGTATCCGGCCACGGAAGCCAGGAAGAGCTTAAGCTCATGTTGAACTTGATGAAGCCGGAATTCTTCATTCCGATTCACGGAGAATACAGAATGCTTCGGCATCACGGACTGCTGGGCGAACAGGTCGGCATTCCGAAGGAAAATATCTTCCTGATCGACAACGGCGATACGGTCGAATTCCAGAACGGCGCGGCTCGCAAAGGCGGCAAGATTCCGGCAGGCAACGTCCTGATCGACGGACTTGGCGTCGGAGACGTCGGCAATATCGTGCTTCGCGACCGCAAGCTGCTGTCGCAGGACGGCATTCTGGTCGTCGTAGTGACGCTGAGCAAGCAGGATGGCACGATCATGTCGGGGCCGGATATTATTTCGCGCGGCTTCGTCTATGTTCGCGAGTCGGAAGGGTTGTTGGAAGAGGCGAACCGCATCGTGACGAGCACGCTGCACAAGCTGATGAACGACAACGTAAACGAATGGGCGTCGCTCAAGACGAACGTCAAGGACGCGCTCGGCCGTTTCCTCTACGAGCAAACCAGAAGAAGACCGATGATCCTGCCGATTATCATGGAAGTATAGAAATACAAACCCACCACTCGTCTAAAAACCGTTTCCACCGCTTAAGCGGGCGGGAGACGGTTTTTTTTGTGCGAAAAGCCCATACTATATCAAGCCGTTAACCCTAGCAGGAGGCTTGATGAAATGAGCGATAAAGAAAAGCCGGACCAAACCCAAACTCCGGAGCAGCCGGGAACCCCTTCGGAAGAGGAGCGCAAGCCGTCGGCGACGGAAGCGATCGTGCAGCTCGGCCAGACGTCGGTTCCCGCGTCGGAGAGCAATATTTTCTGCTTGACGATCATCGGGCAGATCGAAGGGCATCTCATTCTGCCGCCCCAAAATAAGACGACGAAGTACGAGCACGTTATTCCCCAATTGATCGCGGCCGAACAAAATGCCAAAATCGAGGGCTTGCTGATCGTGCTTAATACGGTTGGAGGCGACGTGGAAGCGGGGCTCGCGATCGCGGAAATGATCTCGTCGCTAACCAAGCCGAGCGTGACTCTCGTGCTGGGCGGCGGCCATTCGATCGGCGTGCCGATCGCGGTGTCGGCGAACGCTTCTTATATCGCGGAGACGGCGACGATGACGATTCACCCGATACGGATGAACGGACTGTTCATCGGCGTGCCGCAGACGTTCGATTATTTGGAGAAGATGCAGGAACGGGTGACGCGTTTCGTGACGAGACACTCGAACGTCTCGGAAGCAACGTTCAAAGAGCTGATGTTCAAAACGGGCGAACTGACCCGGGACATCGGGACGACGGTCATCGGCCAGGACGCGGTGAAACACGGGCTGATCGATGCCGTGGGAGGCGTCGGAGACGCGTTGCGGGAATTAAACCGCCGGATTAACGAGCGTAAGACGGGCGTGCCGGAAGGAGCGGTCGCGGAATGACGATTTATACGGCGATGCCCTTGGAGCTCGTGCTCGACGGGATTCGGGACGAGCCCGGCCCTTTCGTGGAAACGACGGTGAAGGGCATGACGGTTCAAGTTGTTCCGGTCGGCCCGGGAGTCGGCCGGATCGTACGCCTGCTATCGGCTCCGTTGGACTGTTATTTGAAGCCGGAATTCGCGCCGGGGCAATTGATCGGCTACCTGCCTCAAGACGAGCCGCATCCTCCCGCTTCGAGCCCGTCCGACTTTACCGGATTTCGGGCGTAGGTCGGAGCGGTCATGCCAACCTCCCATCAACTGTGATATAATGTTGAACCGGGAGGTGGCAAATTTGGCCAAGCGCAAGAAGAAGCGGGCTTCGTTCGCGGCGAGCTTGAAATACGAAATTTACGGCATTGTTCTCATTACGTTATCCGTTATTGCCATCTCCGGCGAAGCCGCGGTAGGCCGATCCTTGTCCAAGCTTTTCGGATTCCTGCTTGGAAAGCATTATTATTTGCTCGCGCTCGCCGGCATCTGGTTCGGCTTGTACGTGATGGTCAAACGCGCATGGCCGCGAGGATGGACGGCAAGGCGTTCCGGCTTCGTGCTCGTCTCCCTGATCATGACGCTATGGAGCGCGATGGCTTCGATCGACAGCAGTCTTGGCGTCTTGGAAGCCATAACGCCGTCGGGGATCTTAAGCCAAACGATGAATCAGTTAAAGGAACTGCTCTGGCAGGCTCCCTCTCCGGACAATATCAAGGTGTTCAACGCAGACGTCGGCGGGGGGATGCTCGGCGCCCTTCAATATTCGGTGCTTTACTGGCTGTTCGGCTATTACGGAGCGAAGTTCGTGCTGATCATCGAGATCGCCATTGCGTTGATGCTCGTGACGAACCGTTCCTACGTGGAGATCGGGCGTTCGGTGCGCCTGTTCCTGATGAGGGCGATGCCGCTGCTGGCGGCCAGACTCTCTTCGGGCCGCAAGCTGCTGTCGATCAAGGCGATTCCGGTTCAGGGAGGCAGCCGAAGGGGGAAGGCGTCCGCGCCGGCCGCCGAGCCTTCCGTTCAGCAAGCTTCTATCGTGGCCGACGAAGGCATGGAAGAGCCGTCGCTCATTCCGGTGCCGAGGAAAACGCCATTGTTTTTCCAACTGTTCCATGGCAAGTCCGAGAAAGAATACGAGGCTTCGCAAGAGGAATATTGGACGGAAGAGGAGGCGCTTCCGTTTGCGGCGAAGGATACCCCGTCCCGCAGAACGATCAAAGTGCGCACGGGAGTAAACCGCCGAGCGGACGTTCCTTCCGGCGATGAGCACGTTTTCGCGAATCCGTCCTCCACGGCGGACAAGGGGGAAGAAGGGGGTGCCGCGGATGAGCCAGGCATGCCGCGGTTTACCGATTTTACGGCCCAAGCCTATGCGGATGAGCCTGCCTATGCGGGCGACGAGACGTACGAGGGCGATGGGCCTCCTTTGACCGGCCCGTTCGAAGGCGCGGAAGAGGAGCCGTACCGGTTCCCGGAAGCGCCCGACGGCGAGCTTGGCGAAGCCGATGGCGAGTGGGCCGGCGGGGAAGGGGATTATCCGGGCGATGAACCGGATGGTGCGGGAACGGTACATAGCGCTTCAACCGGTTCTAGCACGTTCGCGTCGGCAGGCGGCGGCAGTGCGGCCGGCGATGCCGGCGCGGCAACGGCGTCTAAGCCGGTGAAGAAAATTCCGAAACCGTACAAGCTGCCGACCGTAAGCTTGCTGGACAAGCCGAGCGGCGGAGGCAAATCCGGGAATCCTTCGGATTACATGAATACGGCGCGCAAGCTGGAAGCGACGCTGGAAAGCTTCGGCGTCAGGGCGAAGGTGCTCGACGTGGCGAGGGGACCGGCCGTGACGCGCTACGAGCTGCAGCCGGACACGGGCGTTAAAGTAAGCCGGATCGTCAGCCTGACCGACGATATCGCGCTTGCGCTTGCGGCGAAGGATATTCGCATGGAAGCGCCGATTCCGGGCAAGTCGGCGATCGGCATCGAGGTGCCGAACAACGAGGTCAGCGTCGTGACGCTGCGCGAAGTGCTGGAGACGCAGCCGTTCCAGGAATCCCAGGCGAAGCTGACGATTGCGTTCGGCCGCGATATCTCGGGCCAGCCGATCGTCGGAAATCTCGCGAGGATGCCGCACTTGCTCGTCGCCGGCGCGACCGGATCGGGCAAATCGGTGTGCATCAACGGGATCATTACGAGCTTGCTGTACAAGGCGAAGCCGGAAGAGGTCAAATTTCTGATGATCGACCCGAAGATGGTCGAGCTGAACGTGTACAACGGCATTCCCCATCTGCTCGCCCCGGTCGTGACGGACCCGCGCAGAGCTTCGCTCGCGTTGAAGAAAATCGTCGTGGAAATGGAAAAACGGTACGAGAAATTTTCCAAGTCCGGCACGCGGAATATCGAGGGTTACAACGCGCTGATGCTGAGCGGGAACAATCCGGACGCGGTGCTGCCTTATATCGTCGTCATCGTAGACGAGCTAGCCGATCTGATGATGGTGGCGGCCGGCGACGTCGAGGACGCGATCTGCCGCTTGGCGCAGATGGCGCGGGCGTCGGGCATCCACTTGATCATCGCGACGCAGCGGCCTTCGGTGGACGTGATTACCGGCGTCATCAAGGCGAACATTCCGAGCCGAATCGCGTTCGGGGTATCGTCACAGGTCGACTCGCGGACGATTCTGGACATGGTCGGCGCGGAGAAGCTGCTCGGGCGCGGGGACATGCTGTTCCTGCCGATGGGCGCGTCCAAGCCGATCCGCGTCCAAGGTGCGTTCTTGTCGGACAACGAGGTCGAGTCGGTCGTCGGGTATTGCCGCGGCCAGGCGGAAGCGGAGTACAACGAAGAGCTGGTACCGGAAATCGACGACAGCGCCGCGGAAGAATCCGACGAATTCGTGGACGAGCTGTTCGACCAGGCGGTGCAGATCGTGCTGGAGGCGAAGCAGGCTTCGGTATCGCTGCTTCAGAGGCGCATGCGCATCGGTTATACGCGCGCCGCGAGGCTGATCGATACGATGGAAGCCAAAGGCGTCGTCGGTCCCTACGAAGGCAGCAAGCCGCGCGAGGTGCTGATGACGATGGAGCAGTACCAGCAGCGCATCCCATCCTGATTCGAAGAGAAGCAACAAAAATGGGTATAAGAGGCTAGCGCCTTTCTCATACTAACGGTCGAAGACCTAACATGGATGCAGAAAGGCGTGACCTTAGGTGAGTTATCGTCTCGTGATCGTAACCGTATGCGTCGTATTCGGCTTGCTGGGGTTATATACGTTGCAGCACCATACCCAATCGAAGGAAACGTTCAGCAATGCGATCCTCAAGCAGGGCTCCTCCGGCAAGGACATCTACGAGCTGCAGGGGCGGCTGAAAGCACTTGGCTATTATAGCGGGAAAGTGGACGGAGACTTCGGGCCGAAAACGAAAAACGCCGTCACCTGGTTCCAATGGAAGTTCGGCATGAAGTCGGACGGAGTCGTCGGACCGAAGACGAAGCTGAAGCTGTGGCAGGCGACGAAAGATTGGAAACCGACCGCGGAGGAAGTGCATCCTTCGGAAAGATGGAACGCCGGAGAGAACAAGGCCCCCCAGAGAACGGAAGGCGGGGGAGGGGGCGGCAATCTTCCCGCATCCAACAACATGGGACTTTCCCAAAAAGATCTGAAGATCATGGCCAACGCGGTATACGGAGAATCGAGGGGAGAGCCGTACGAAGGGCAGGTCGCGGTAGCGGCCGTTATCCTCAATCGGGTGAAGTCCTCGCAGTTTCCGAACACGGTCTCCGGGGTTATTTTTCAGCCCGGGGCGTTCACGGCGGTGGCCGACGGCCAAATTTATTTGGAGCCGAACGAAAAGGCGTTCAAGGCGGTGAAGGACGCGGTCAGCGGTTGGGATCCGAGCGACGGCTGCCTCTATTACTTCAACCCGGTAACGGCAACCTCCAAGTGGATCTGGACGCGGCCTCAGTACAAAACGATCGGCAAGCATATTTTCTGCAGGTAAGACAAGTTAGTCGGACCTGCCCGCCCAACAACCAACACGCGCCGCAACGACGCGGTTGGTTGTTGTTATTTTCGAGGACTCTATCGCGGGAATTTGCTTCCTGTTTGTCCAATCGGGTAGAATGGGGCTGAAATGTCGCAGGACGCGGCGAATCGCGATTACGATTAAAGGAGCATAAGATCATGTCCGAGCAGTTCCAAAGAGGCATAATAGGGCGGATGCGGCTGCACGTGCTGCCGACGAAACGCTTCAAAACGTTCGCGCTGTCGTTGTTCGCGGGCGTCCCCTTATCGGAAGAACGCGTGACCTCCGTCGCCTTGACTCCTTTCGTGCTTAGACGAGGAACGACTTCCTATCCGGAGACGATCTCCTTCCGGGAACGGCTGGACGATCTATACGGAGCGGGTTTCGGGTTCGATCTGTACAAAAGAGGAGATCATCAGATCGTCCAGTTCCGTCTCGATATGATTAACGATCGGTTCGTTTCCTCCTCTCAGTCGCTGCTTGGGGAAGCGATGGCCTTCCTTGGCGAAGCTCTGACCGCGCCGGCGCTGGAGGACGGCCGTTTCAAGACGAAATACGTGGAAGCGGAGAAAACGACGGTCTCCAAGCGGATCGACGCCATTATTAACGACAAGATCCGTTACGCGGCGGAGCGCTGTGTCGAGGAGATGTGCAAGGATGAACCTTTTCGGCTGCTGGCGTTAGGGAAAAAGGATCAATTGGCCGAATACGACGCCGCCAAACTGTACGAAGCTTATCAAAGTTGGCTGCAAGAGGCTTCCTTCGATTTGTACGTGTCGGGAGACACGTCGCTGGAGGAGGTGCAGGCGCTTGCGGAGAAGGCGTTTCGGCTGCCGGCGGGGGTGCCCTCGGCTTATGCGAAGCCCGAGCTCAGGGCGGCGCGCCCGGAGGTTCAGACGATCGTCGAGAAGCTGGACGTCGGCCAGGGCAAGCTCAATATGGGACTTCGCGTAGGGGCGACCTACGGCAGCGACCAGTATGCCTCCCTGCTTGTTTTTAACGGCTTGCTCGGAGGTTTCCCGCATTCGAAGCTGTTCGTCAACGTACGCGAGAAGGCGAGCTTGGCCTACTACGCGTCGTCGCGGTTGGACGGCCATAAAGGCATTATGACGCTTCAGTCGGGCATCGAGATCGCCAACTACGAGAAAGCGGTGCAGATCATCAAAGAGCAGCTCGAGGCGATGAAAAGGGGCGACTTCGCCGAAGACGATCTGCGGAGAACTCAGGCCATGATCGTCGGGCAGTTGCGCGAGCTGCAGGATTCGGCTTTCGAAAGAATCGCCTTCGACTTCAGCAACGTCATCTCCGGAGCCGAACGGACGGGCGACAGCTTTATCGCGGAAATTATGGCGGTTACGCCGCAGATGGCGACGGAAGCGGCGCAAGGCGCGGCGTTGGATACGATCTACTTCCTGCGCGATCGGAAGGAGGAGGTGCGAGCATGACGAAGCAGGCTTATCCGAAGCTGCAGGAGACGCTGTGGCACGAGAAGCTGGACAATGGCTTGGAAGTATTCGTTCTGCCCAAGCCCGGCTTTACGAAGACGTACGCGACGTTTACGACGAGATACGGCTCGGTGGACAATCACTTTACCCGTCCGGACGGAGAGACGATCAAGGTGCCGGACGGCATCGCGCATTTCCTTGAACACAAAATGTTCGAGGAGCCGGACGGGGATATTTTCTCCAAGTTCGCCTCCCAAGGCGCTTCCGCGAACGCGTACACGAGCTTCGACCGAACGGTGTATTTGTTCACCGCGACCGGCGAGGTGGAGGCGAATCTGGATACGCTGCTGCATTTCGTGCAGAGTCCTTACTTTACGGACGAAAACGTGGAGAAGGAAAAAGGCATTATCGTGCAAGAAATCGACATGTACAAAGACAATCCCGATTGGCGCGTCTACTTCGGACTGATCGAGGCGATGTACGAGAAGCATCCGGTCCATATCGATATCGCCGGCACGGCCGATTCCGTCCGTTCGATTACGAAGGATATGCTGTACGACTGCTACAATACGTTCTACCACCCGTCGAACATGACGCTGTTCGTCGTCGGAGGCGTCGATCCGGAAGAGACGCTGGCGCGGATCAGGAAGGATCAAGCGGGCAGATCGTTCCCTCCCGGAGGGGACATCCAGCGCCATTTCGAACCGGAGCCCCCG